>NZ_JANXTC010000348.1:0-3006 GCF_025356345.1 Tardiphaga sp. | reverse complement strand
TTCTATTCGGGCATCACGCTGAAGGCGATGGGCTTCCCGACCTCGATGTTCACCGTGCTGTTCGCGGTCGCCCGCACCGTCGGCTGGATCAGCCAGTGGAGCGAGATGATCGAGGACCCGCAGCAGAAGATCGGCCGTCCGCGCCAGCTCTACACCGGCGCCGCCCGCCGCGATTACGTCGATATCGCCAAGCGCTGATCGGTTTCAAACACCATACTGCAAAACGGCGGGCCTCACGGTCCGCCGTTTTCGTTTCAGCCGTCATTGCGAGGAGAACCTGAGCCCTCGCCTACGACTTTCTGGATTGCTTCGCCGCGCTCGCTATGACGGCTGCGGCTACTTCAACTGCATGTAGCTGGTCGGAATCGCCGTGGTGAACTTCATCTCTTCCATGGCAATGGAGGAGTTGATGTCGGAGAATTCAAGCCGCTTGATCATGCGCTGGTAGACCGCGTCATAGGTCTCGACGTCGGGCACCACGATACGCAGCAGATAGTCGGTTTCGCCGGTCAGCCGCCAGGCTTCGACGATCTCCGGAATGTCGGCGATGACCCGGCGGAACGCCTGCAGCCAGTCGGCTTCATGGCGCGGCGCCTTGACCGAGGCGAACACCGTCATCGGCACGTTGACCTTGCGGCGATTGAGCAGCGCCACCCGCCTCGTGATGACGCCATCCTCCTCCAGCCGCTTGATCCGGCGCCAGCATGGCGCCGTGCTGAGGCCGACCTTCTCGGCGATCGCGGCGACGGCGACGGAAGCATCGTTCTGCAGGATATCGAGAATGCGGCGGTCAATGGCATCCATCAAGGCGATTCTCTCCAGATCTTGAGCTATTGACGCCCGTAAATCGAATTCCGCGCAAAATACATGCGCAATACTCCGAGTAAGCACAAATATCTTACAAAGAATCTGAAAATCCTGAGATCTTCGACCGTTTTGTTGCGCGGCCGCTTCGCTATGCTTTGGCCAATATCCGCGATGACAAGGACACAGGAATGCGAACGATCGGCCTGATGGGCGGGATGAGCTGGGAAAGCACCGCGGTGTACTACCGGCGGATCAACGAGAATGTCCGCGACCAGCTCGGCGGCCTGCATTCGGCCGAGGTGATCCTGCACTCGGTCAATTTCGAGTCGATCGTGGCCTTGCAGCAGGCCGGCGACTGGGACCGGGCTGGCGCCAGGCTGGCGCAGGTCGCGCGGCATCTGGAGGCCGCCGGCGCCGACTGCGTGCTGATCTGCACCAACACCATGCACAAGCTGGCTGACATTGTGCAGGAGGCGATCTCGATCCCCTTGCTGCACATCACCGACATGACCGGCGCCGCCGTCAAGACCGCCGGCTGCCGCCGACCGCTACTGCTCGCCACTCGCTATACGATGGAACAGGACTTCTACCTGTCGAGGATGCGCGAGGCCCACGGGCTTGAGCCGATGGTCCCCCATGAAGCTGACAGGATCGCCGTGCATGACATCATTTTCGGCGAGTTGTGCCGCGGCGTTGTCCAGCACAGCTCGCGCCAGCGCTATCTGGAGGTGATCGCCACCGCCAAGGCCGCCGGGGCAGACAGCGTCATCCTTGGCTGTACCGAGATCGGCCTGTTGCTGGACGCCGACCATTTCGACCTGCCGGCGTTCGACTCGACGCTGATCCATGCCGATGCCGCCGTCGCCTTCGCGCTCGGAAAATACGATCACCCGCAGAGCCGTGCCGCATAAATTACCGTCGACCGTGACCGCTGCCGCAGAAATAGCACGACGCTACGCGGTGACCATCCGCCGCGGCCGTGATAGATTTTTACCGAATTCCGAACCGATGGAGATGCGAGATGTCGACCAAGAAGCTGACCGGATCGTTCGTGGCGCTGATCACCCCGTTCAACAAGGACGGCTCGGTAGACTACGCCGCGTTTCGAACCCTGCTGAAATTCCATCAGGACAATGGCACCTCGGCGATCCTGATCATGGGGTCGACCGGCGAGTCCTCGATGCTGTCGCAGGACGAGAAGAAGCAGATCATCGTTGAATGCGCCAAGATGAAAACCGCGGACATGCCGATCTTCTTCGGCTGCACCGGCAACAACACCGACACCACGATCGCCAATGTCCGCTTCGCCCGGGACAATGGCGCCGACGGCGCCATCCTCGCGGCGCCCGCCTACATCTGCGCGCCGGAAGCTGACATCGAGAGCTTCTTTCTCGACATTGCCGACGCAACCGACCTGCCGCTCGGCATCTACAACAATCCGCCGCGGGTGAAGAGCGACCTGCACTGGGACAACCTGATCCGCATCTTCAAGCACCCGAACTATGTCGTGCACAAGGAATCTACCGCCCGCGTCGGCCAGGTGGCGCAGGTGCTGGCCGCCGATTGCGGCGTCTCGGTGATGTGCTGCGACAGCCCGAATCTCGGCCTCGTGGTGCCGACCATGAGCCTCGGCGGCCACGGCACCGCCAACATGACCGGCAACCTCGCGCCAAGCGAGATGGCCACCATCTCGACGCCGTGGACCAGCTACAAGGAGGCCGAAGGCTTCAAGAACGCCTATCTCGGCCTGCTGCCGCTACTGCACTACACTTACTCGGCGATCAATCCGGTGGCCGTGAAGTCGCTGATGAAGGCGGTCGGTCTGCCGGCAGGCGACCTGCGCAAGCCGCTGACCATGCTGGAGGGTGAGGCGCTGGCCAAGGGCATCCGCATCATCCAGGAGCTCGGGCTCGACCAGAAATACGGCTACAAGATCAAGACGCTCTCGGCCGTCGCGGCCTAAGCGATGGATCTCGGCATTCGCGGCCGCAAGGCACTGTTGAGCGGTGCGAGCCGCGGTCTCGGCAAGGCCAGCGCCCTGGCGCTGGCCGAGGCAGGCGTCGATGTAACGATCGTCGCCCGCACGAAAGATGTTCTGGAAGCCACGGCCGAGGAGATCCGGACGGCGACCGGCGTGACGGTCACGGCCGTCACCGGCGACATCGCGACACCGGAGGGCCGCACGGCGGCGCTGGCGGC
>NZ_JANXTC010000344.1:0-7859 GCF_025356345.1 Tardiphaga sp. | reverse complement strand
CCGCTGCGCCAGGGCGAAGTGGACCGCATCCTCAACCAGGTTACCGAGGGCGCCGAGCATCCCAAGTCCACCATTACGTTCGAAATTGGCGAGCAGGTGCGCGTCGCGGACGGTCCTTTCACCTCCTTCACCGGCACGGTGGAAGAAGTGGACGAGGATCGCAGCCGCGTGAAGGTCGCGGTGTCGATCTTCGGCCGCGCCACCCCCGTCGAACTGGAATTCGGTCAGGTCGAGAAGGTCTGACCGAAAGCGCGAAGCGCGTCTTCGTGTAAGCTAAGCGCGAAGCGCGTCTTCGCGTAACGCAAGCGCGAGGTTTGTCATCGCGTAAACTAGGACGTGGGAGGAAGAGGGCGGTGGCCAACCGCTCTTGATCCGAACCACGAAACCTGAAACCGCCGGCCCCGGCCGGCACAACAGGAGTGATTAAATGGCAAAGAAAGTGACCGGATACCTGAAATTGCAGGTGCCGGCCGGTGCGGCGAATCCTTCGCCCCCGATCGGACCCGCGCTTGGTCAGCGCGGCCTCAACATCATGGAATTCTGCAAGGCGTTCAACGCGCAGACGCAGAAGATTGAAAAAGCGACGCCAATCCCGGTCGTGATCACGATCTACGCCGATCGTTCGTTCACCTTCGAGCTGAAGACGCCGCCGATGTCCTTCTTCATCAAGAAGGCCGCTGATCTCAAGTCGGGCTCCAAACTGCCCGGCCGTGACAAGGCCGGCTCGGTGACCAAGGCGCAGGTGCGCGAAATCGCCGAAGCGAAGATGAAAGATCTGAATTGCGACACCATTGAAGCAGCCATGAAGATGGTTGAGGGCTCTGCCCGTTCGATGGGCGTCGAGGTCGCGGGGTAAAGATCATGGCAATTGGAAAACGTTTGAAGATCGCCCGTGAGGGCATCGATCGTGAGAAGCTCTACACGATCACCGACGCGATCAAGATGATCAAGGAACGCGCCAAGTCGAAGTTCGACGAGACCATCGAAATCTCGATGAATCTCGGCGTCGATCCGCGTCACGCCGACCAGATGGTTCGTGGCGTGGTGTCGTTGCCGAATGGCAGCGGCCGTACCCTGCGCGTCGGCGTGTTCGCCCGCGGCGCCAAGGCCGATGAAGCCCGTGCCGCTGGCGCCGACGTCGTCGGTGCCGAGGACCTGGTTGAAAAGGTCCAGGCCGGCGAGATCAACTTCGATCGTTGTATCGCTACCCCCGACATGATGCCGCTGGTCGGTCGCCTTGGTAAGGTGCTCGGTCCGCGCGGCATGATGCCGAACCCGAAGATCGGCACCGTGACCATGGACGTCACGTCGGCGGTCAAGGGCGCCAAGGGCGGTTCGGTCGAGTTCCGCGTCGAGAAGGCCGGCATCGTGCAGGCCGGCATCGGCAAGGCCTCGTTCTCGGAAGAGAAGCTGGTCGAAAACATCAAGGCACTCGCCGACGCCGTCGCCAAGGCGAAGCCGGCCGGTTCCAAGGGCACCTATGTGCAGCGCGTCGCCGTGTCCTCGACCATGGGCCCGGGCATCAAGGTTGAACCGAGCACCGTGCTCGTCTAAGGCTTTTTGAACGGCTTGCGTCAAAGCTTGCGACACATCAGGGGCGGAATCGGGCAACCGGTTTCGCCCCTTTTATTTTGTGGTTTGAAATCAACAGGATCGCTTCGATGGCTGACACAGTTCTGATCTATTCGCGCTTCCCCAAATCCCTGATGGCGCGGATCGGTGATCGATTCGACCTGATCGATGCCGCCGGCAAGCCGCCGGCTGAAACCTTCTCGCCCGAGCAGCTCAAACATGTGCGGACGCTGATCACCGCCGGCGGTCAGTCGCTGAAAAGCGACGTGATGGACATGATGCCGTCGCTCGGCGCCATCATCTGCTACGGCACCGGCTATGATGGCGTCGACTTCAAGGCTGCCGCCGAGCGCAACATCATTGTCGGCAACAGCCCGGGCGCCAACGCGGCGTCGGTGGCCGATCTGGCGCTGACCTTGATGCTGGCGGTGACGCGACGAATCCTGCCGGCCGACCAGTATCTGCGCGAGGGCGGTTGGTCCTCCGCCAAACCGTCGCCGCTGATGAGCCCCCAGGCCGGCAATCCCGGTCGCAAGATTGGCGTCTATGGCATGGGCGAGATCGGTCGCAAGATCGCCTCGCGCGCCGCCGCCTTCGAGACCGACGTCGCCTATCACAGCCGCAGCCGGCATGACGTGCCGTATCGCTATATCGATACGCTTGCCGGCCTGGTGGAATGGTGCGACGTGCTGATGATCGCGGTGCGTGCCGGCCCGGATACCCAGCACATTATCGGTGCCGACCTGCTCAGCAAACTCGGCCCCCAGGGCTATGTGGTCAACATCTCGCGCGGCTCGGTCATTGACCAGGAAGCGCTGGTGGCGGCGCTCGCCGGCAAGACCATCGCCGGCGCCGGTCTCGACGTGTTCGAGAAGGAGCCGCAGGCGCCGGACGCGTTGACCGCCTTCCCGAATGTGGTGCTGACGCCGCATATCGGCGGCCACACGCTGGACTCGCACGGCGCGATGCAGGACTGCGTGATCGCCAATCTGACGGCCTATTACGCCGGTCAGAAGCTGCCCTATCCGGTCGTTGTCTAATATCGATCGGCGGCCGCTCGCACCTGGTGTAGCGGCCCCCGTTTCGCAAGGCGGAAATTGGTTCCGCGGCGCGACAAAAATATGTGAGTGTGCGAAATTGGAATGTCGATGTAGATATCCTTGGTGTTTTAGAAGCAATCGAATGTAGGCGTACATTCGACCACCAGGGACAACAGCGATGGCTGCGTTCGCGCTCAAGATCAACGGTCAGACCCACCAGGTGGATGTCGACCCCAATACCCCCTTACTATGGGCCATTCGGGATGGCGCCGGTCTGACCGGGACCAAATATGGTTGCGGTGTCGCGCAATGCGGCGCCTGCACAGTCTATGTCGATGGCCAGACGGTGCGCTCCTGTTCGCTGCCGGTGTCGGCGGTCGGCAGCAGCGAAGTGACCACGATCGAAGGCCTCGACAGCAAGGAAGCGAAAGCCGTCCAGAAGGCCTGGGTGGCGCTCGACGTGCCGCAATGCGGCTACTGTCAGTCCGGCCAGATCATGAGCGCGACCGCGCTGCTCAATCTCAATCCGACGCCCAATGACCGCGACATCGATCTGGCCATGAATGGCAACATCTGTCGCTGCGCTACCTATGTCCGAATTCGCGCCGCCATCCATGGCGCCGCCAAGACGCTGGAGGGTTGAGCCATGACCATTCATGACAAGACCACGACCGCGCTGTCCCGCCGCTCGATCCTGAAGGCCGGCGCCGGTCTCGCGATCGGCGCCTATATCGCCCGTGGCGGCAAGGCGTTCGCCCAGGCTCCCGCCGCGCCCGCCTACAATATCGCGCCGAACACCTTCGTCCTGATCAAGCCCGATAACACCGTCACCGTGCTGTGCAAGGGCATCGAGTTCGGGCAGGGCCAGTGGACCGGCATGGCGACCCTGGTCGCCGAGGAGCTCGACGCCGACTGGTCGCAGATGCGCGCCGACCATGCGCCGTCGAATCCGGCGCTCTACAAGAACCTTGCTTTCGGCGTGCAGGGCACCGGCGGCTCCAGCGCCGTCGCCAATTCCTATGTGCAGATGCGCCAGGTCGGCGCCGCCGCGCGGCAATTGCTGGTCGCAGCTGCCGCTGAAAGCTGGAAGTTGCCGGCCGGGGAGATCACCGTCGAGAACGGCGTCATCAGGCATGCGTCCGGCAAGGAAGGCCGGTTCGGCGAGTTCGCCGACCAGGCGATGCGGATGCCGGTCCCGACCGATCCGAAGCTGAAGGACCCCTCGACCTTCAAGCTGATCGGCTCGGAAGGCATCGTGAAGCGCCTCGACAGCGTCGAGAAGACCAACGGCAAGGCGCTGTTCACGCTCGATATCCACGAGCCCGACATGCTGACGGTGGTGATCGCGCGTTCGCCGAAATTCGGCGGCACGGTGAAATCGTTCGATGCGACCGCGGCGAAGGCGATTGCCGGCGTGGTTGACGTCAAGCAGGTGCCGACCGGGGTGGCGGTCTACGCCAAGGGATTCTGGCCCGCCAAGACCGGCCGCGATGCGCTGAAAATCGTCTGGGACGACAGCAAGGCGGAGACCCGGGGGTCGGAGCAGTTGCTCAATGAATTCCGCACGTTGTCGAAAACCGCTGGCAAGGTGGTGAAGGCCGAGGGCGATTTCGACGGATCGATGGCCAAGGGTGGCCGCGTCGTCGAGGTCGAATATGTGTTTCCCTATCTGGCGCATGCGGCGATGGAGCCTCTCAATGGCTACATCAAATGGGAGGGCGACACCGCCTATGCCCGCTATGGCTGCCAGTTTCCCACCCCGGACCATGCCGAGATTGCCAAGACGCTCGGCATTGGCATGGACAAGGTCAAACTCGACGTGATTCTGGCGGGCGGCAGCTTTGGCCGCCGCGCCCAGCAAACCACCCATGTCGCGCGCGAACTGGCCGAAGTCGCCAAGGCGATGGGACCGGGCAAGCCGATCAAGCTGGTCTGGACCCGCGAGGACGACATGCGCGGCGGTTACTATCGTCCGTACAGCATCCACCGCATGCGCGGCGCGGTGCGTGACGGCAAGATCGAAGCGTGGAGCGACACCATCGTTGGCCAGTCGATCATGAAGGGCACCGCCTTCGAGGCGATGACGTTCAAGGATGGCCTGGACTCGACCGCCTATGAGGGATCGAACGAGATCCCCTACGAGGTCGCCAATTTCAAGATGGACATGCACCAGGTCGAGGTTGGCGTGCCGGTGCTGTGGTGGCGGTCGGTCGGGCACACCCATACCGGCTACGCCGTCGAAGCCTTTGTCGACGAGTTGCTGGAAGCGGCCGGCAAGGACCCGGTCGAGGGCCGGCTCGAACTGATGGCGAAAAAGCCGCGCCATGCCGGCGTGCTGAAGGCGGTTGCCGAACTGGCCGACTGGAAGAACGCCAAGGTGCCGGAAGGCCGCGCCCGCGGCGTGGCGGTAGTGGAAAGCTTCAACACCTTCGTGGCGCAGGTCGTCGAGCTGTCGATGACCGAGGACGGCCCCAAGGTGCATAAGGTTTGGTGCGCGGTGGATTGCGGCGTTGCCGTCAACCCCGACATCATCCGGGCGCAGATGGAGGGCGGCATCGGATTCGGCCTCGGCCACATCCTCTACGCCGAGCAGAAGCTTGATGCCGGCGTCCCCGTCGCCGGCAATTTCGACAGTTACCGCTCGCTGCGGATCAATGAAATGCCGGAGATCGAGGTCGTGATCGTGAAATCGACCGAGAAGCCCAGCGGCGTCGGCGAACCCGGCGTCCCGCCTTTGGGACCGGCGGTGGCCAATGCGATGGCGAAGCTGGGACTGGGGCGGCCCCGACAGCTGCCGATCGTGCCGGGAGCGTCGGCATGAGCCTGTTCAGGAATGCGATGCTGGCGCTGGCCGCCGGCACCCTCGCGGCTGGCGTGCTGGCTTTCGCGGATCCTGGCTTTCGCGAAGCCGATGCGGCGACGCCGCCGGTCGTCAATGCGACCCGGCTGCAGCCGATCTCGGCCTTTGCCAAGATCAAGAGCAAGAACGAGCGCTCCGCCGCGCTGTTCCAGGAAGTCGGCAAGGTGATCCAGTCGCCGCGCTGCATGAACTGCCATCCGGCGACCGAGCGACCGACCCAGACCGACAAGATGCGTCCGCACGTCCCGCTGGTGGTGCGCGGCGAGGGCGGCGTCGGCGCCGCCGGCGGTCTGGCCTGCGCTACCTGCCACCATGAGGCCAATTTCGACGCCGCCAACGTGCCCGGCAATCCGAAATGGGCGCTGGCACCGGCCGAGATGGCCTGGCAAGGCAAGACGCTCGGCCAGATCTGCGTCCAGATCAAGGACAAGAACCGCAATGGCGGCAAGGACATGGCCGCGCTGGTGAAGCATATGGCGGAGGACGAGCTGGTCGGCTGGGGCTGGAACCCCGGCGGCAACCGGACGCCCGCGCCCGGCACGCAAAAACAGTTCGGCGAGCTGTTCAAGGCCTGGGCAGATTCGGGCGCGGTGTGTCCCAAGGGGTAGTGGCGGACGACCGGTTGGCGACATCATCACCGTCCGGACCGGCCCGCGACTGACACGCCTGGTCAACGCCCGTCAGCCGAACGATCCACCTGCGAGTTGATACTTGAGAGACCGAGCCGCGGATGCGCTGCCCGGTCTCCTCGTTTTCGGATTCGGCGCCTGTCGAACATGACGGCGGTGAACATCTGCAATCATCACGCGTGTTGATGAAGTTGTTACCTCGCCACGAGGTCGAATTGGCGACGCTTTGTTCAACCAGATAATTCTTGAGCAAGTTCTGTCGCTTCTTTCAACTTGCAGCAAGCGCAATGCGCGGCTTAACTTTTCCTCACAATTTGTCGAAACAGTCGTCAGGAGTGTTGAGTCATGACCGATCGCCTGCGTCGTTATGCCAGCCTGCAAAACATGGCGTTGAGTCGTCGCCGCTTCCTGGCCGCATCGGCAGCCATGGCCGCGGGCGTCAGTGCTTCTTCGCTAACCGGCCTGACAAGCGCCCGCGCGGCGACGTTGAAGACCGTGCGCTTCAGCGAAGCCGTGCATAACCTCGGCTACATCAATCTCTATGTCGGCATCCACGCCGGCATTTTCGAAAAGAATGGCCTCGACATGAAGGTGAGCGCCGCCGGCGGCGATACCCAGACATTTGCGGCCGTGCTGGGCGGGTCGGCCGACTTTGCCATTGGCGATGCGACGATGGCGCAGATTTCCCGCGAGAATGGCGGTCCGGGCGTGGTGGTCGGAACGGTGGTGCAGCGCGCGCATTATTTCGGCGTGTCGAAGACGCTGCAGCCGATCATCGATCCGAAAGGCTTCAAGGGATTGAAGATCGTGACGTCACCTGAGCCCAACACCAATTACAGCGTCGCCAAGCGGTTGATCGAGTCGGCCGGCCTCAAGCTCGGCACCGACGCCACGATTGTGCCGGTAAGCCCTGGTACGGAGATCGCGGCGATGCTGGCGGGCCAGGCGGATATCGCCATTGCCTATCAGCCTGGCGTCGCCGCGGCAGAGGCTCAGGGCGCCAAGGTGGTGTTCGATTTTTCCAGCTATATCGGACCGTTCTGCAATACGGGCATCATGGTGCTTCCATCGACCATCCAGAAAGATCCGGCGATGGTGCAGGCGCTGGTCACTTCGTTTGAAGAAGCCTCGCGCAAGACCTATTCCGATCCGGCGTTCGCCAAGCAGGTGGCCCGCAAGGAATTTCCGGATCTGCCGGGCGAGGTCGTCGACGGCGCCATTGATGCGGAGCTCAAATATCTGATCCCGGCGCAATCGGTTGTGACCAAGGCGGATCAGTGGAAGAACTTGATGGATATGCAGGTCTATCTCGGCAACGCCAAGGGCAGCATCCCGTTCGATCAGATCATCGATAACTCGTTCGCTGAAAAGGCAGTCGCCAGTCTCAAATGATCGGACTTGCACCTGTCCAGCGCGGTGGGGTCACAGGGCCCGGCCCTGACGGCGTCGCAGTCCCGCCCTTGGTCGTGGAAAATGTTTCGAAGAGCTACGAGGTCGGCGGCGCTCTCGTTCCGGTGATCGGGGATCTCAGCCTGTCGCTCCGCGAAGGGGAGATCGTCAGCATTGTCGGCCCGTCCGGTTGCGGCAAGACAACTTTGCTGAATACGCTGTGCGGCCTGCTGGCGCCGGATTCCGGGTGCATTCGCTGGCATGGGCGCGAGATTGCCGGCCAGCCGCAGAATGTCGGCTACATGCTGCAGAAGGATCTGCTGCTGCCATGGCGAACCGCACTCGGCAACACCATGCTCGGCCTCGAGA
>NZ_JANXTC010000334.1:0-3699 GCF_025356345.1 Tardiphaga sp. | reverse complement strand
AAAGCCCGCAGCCACGGCAACCGACGCCAGGATCACCAACAATCCGAGCACCGCCAGAACCCCGCGCCAGCCGGCGAAATCGCCGATCAGGCCCGAGGCGGATGCGCCGAGAAGATTGCCGGTCATGGCGCCGGCCAGCGTGCGGCCGATCGTGACCTGGCGCTTTTCGGGCGCCACCAGATCGCTGGTCAGGCCAAGCGCGACCGGAAATACGCCGCCGGAGCCGACACCGGCGAGAATTCGGGTCGCGAACAACAGCGGAAACGACGTCGATAGCGCGCCGAGGATGCTCGCCAGACCGAGCAGCACCAGGCACACAATCATCAGCCGCGCCTTGCCGAACAGATCCGCCGCCGCACCCAGCACCGGCTGCACGATCGCGAAGGTAAAGGCGAACACGGCCGAAAAGCTCGCAGCGGTGGCGATGCTGATGCCGAACTCGTCGGCGACATGCGGCAGCACCGGGTCGAGCGCCCGCGCCGACAGGCTGGCGGCAAAAGTCGCAAGCGCGATGATGTTGATCGCGGGCGGCATGCGCTGATCATGCGGCCGCAATCCGGTTTGCGGCATTAACGCGCCGGGCTCTTGGCGAGCGCGTCAAACGCCATCAGCGTGCGCAACAGTCCCTCGAACTCACGCAGCGGCACCATGTTGGGGCCGTCCGATGGCGCGCGATCGGGATCGGGATGGGTTTCGATAAATACGCCGGCGACGCCGACCGCGACCGCGGCGCGCGCCAATACCGGCACGAATTCGCGCTCACCGCCGGATGAGGTGCCCTTGCCGCCGGGCTGCTGCACCGAATGGGTGGCGTCGAAGATGACCGGCGCGCCGGTGGTCCGCGCCAGGATCGGCAGCGCCCGCATGTCCGACACCAGCGTGTTGTAGCCGAACGAGGCGCCGCGCTCGGTGACCAGCACGCGGTCATTGCCCGACGAGGTCAGCTTGGCGACCACATTGGCCATATCCCACGGCGCCAGGAACTGACCTTTCTTGACGTTGACGACCTTGCCCGTGGCCGCCGCCGCCAGCAGCAGGTCGGTCTGCCGGCACAGGAACGCCGGAATCTGCAGCACGTCGACGGCTTCCGCGGCGCGGGCGCACTGATCGATCTCATGGACATCGGTCAGCACCGGCAGGCCAAAGGTCTCGCGGATCTCGGCGAAGATCGGCAGCGCCTGGTCGATGCCGATGCCGCGCGCCGCCGAGGCGCTGGTGCGGTTGGCCTTGTCGAACGAGGTTTTATAGACGAGGCCGATATTGAGCCTGGTCGCGATCTCCTTGAGCGCGCTGGCCACCTCCAGCGCGTGCGCGCGGCTTTCGAGCTGGCAGGGCCCGGCAATGATCGACAGCGGCAGCGCGTTGCCGAATTGCACGGCGCCGGCGGAGACGATCGCGGCGGCTGGAGAGATAGCGCTCAAGAGATGTTCCTATGCTCTAGTGTGGGATGGGTAGAACCTCGGGCGCGCGACGCGCGCCGGAGGCGAAACCCATCAGCGTAGTCACGGGTGTAACGATGGGTTTCGCAACGGCTCCACCCATCCTACGAGGCCTGCGTTATTTCAACGCCGAGAATGCCGTCGGCGTCAGCAACTGGCTGACGATGTTGCCGACGATCTGCCCGCTCTCCTCGGTCTTGGCGCGGGCCGAAATCCAGTCCGGATCGCTCTGGAACGCGTTCCACTTCGTCTCCCGATCGGCCATCGAATCCCATGCCAGGATGTAGGTCAGTTCCTGGTTGGATTCGCCGATCAGCGTGGTGAAGAAGCCGACCTGGTGGATGGCGTGCTTTTCCCACAGTTTCAGCGTGGTGGCCTGGAAACGATTCAGCAGTGCCGGCAAGCGGCCCGGCAGACAGCGGTAGACGCGCATTTCGTAGATCATCGGTTTCCTCCGGTTTTATGCAGGCCTTATAGCCGGCAAGCGACCGGCTGTCTTGCCGCGATCGGCTCATGGGCGCTCTGCGTCGCTTGACCGGACACGGGTCAAATCGTATATACGATAAATGGTTGACTTCGATCCGAAAAAGGAAGCGATCAATCTCTCGAAGCACCACGTGTCGCTGGCGCGCTGGGTCGACCTCGAAATTCGCGCCATCGTTGCCGATGATCGATTCGACTACGGCGAACCACGATTTAGAGCTTACGGACATATCGACGGCGACGCGCATTGCCTGGTTTTCACGATCCGCGACGGCGGCTATCGGCCCATCAGCCTACGCCGCGCGCACGTAAAGGAGATGAGACGTCATGCCCCGTAAAATGAAGGAGCCGGTATTCGACGACGACAATCCGGAATGGACCAAAGAGGATTTTGCCACGGCCACACACCTTGATCCGCCCATCAAAGTGACCGACCTGACCCCGGAAATACTTGCAGGCATCGCGCGGCGCGGCCCACAAAAGGCGCCGACCAAGGTCGCCGTCTCGATCCGTCTCAGCCCGGACGTGGTCGCGCACTTCAAATCCAAGGGGCCGGGCTGGCAGTCGCGGATCGATGACGCCCTGCGAAAGGTCGCCAAGCTCAAAGCGAGCTGAGCACCCTGCCCTAGACCAGCCGGCTCTGCGCCGCCGCCGCCTTGATGAAGGAGGCGAACAGCGGATGCGGCTCGAACGGGCGCGACTTCAGTTCTGGATGGTACTGCACGCCGATGAACCAGGGATGGTTCTCGTATTCGACGATCTCCGGCAGCACCCCATCGGGCGACATTCCGGAGAACAGCAGGCCGTGCTGCTCGAGCCGGTCCTTGTAGGCGGTGTTGACCTCGTAGCGGTGCCGATGGCGCTCGGAGATTTCCAGCGCGCCGCCATAGACTTCGGACACCTTGCTGCCGGCGCGCAAGGCCGCCGGATAGGCGCCGAGCCGCATCGTACCGCCGAGGTCGCCGGCATTGTGGCGCTTTTCCAGCTCGTTGCCGCGCAGCCATTCGGTCATCAGGCCGACCGCCGGCTCCGATGTCGGACCGAACTCGGTGGAGTTGGCGTCCTTGATGCCGGCGAGGTTTCGTGCCGCCTCGATCACCGCCATCTGCATGCCGAAGCAGATGCCGAAATACGGCACCTTGCGTTCCCTCGCGAATTGCGCCGCGCGGATCTTGCCCTCGGCGCCGCGCTGGCCGAAGCCGCCGGGCACCATGATGCCGTTGACGTGTTCGAGGAACGGCGCCGGATCCTCGTTCTCGAACACTTCGCTCTCGATCCAGTCGAGATTGACCTTCACCTTGTTGGCGATGCCGCCATGCGACAGCGCCTCGGTCAGCGACTTGTAGGCGTCCTTCATGCCGGTGTACTTGCCGACAATCGCGATGGTCACCGCGCCCTCGGGATTGCGCACGCGTTCGTTGATGTCGTGCCAGCTCTGCAGCGCCAGCGGCGCCTTCGGCGTCAGGCCGAACGCCGCCAGCACTTCATCGTCGAGCCCGGCATCATGATAGGCCTCGGGGACGGCGTAGATGTTGTCGACGTCGCGCGCCTCGATCACGGCGCTCTCGCGCACATTGCAGAACAGCGCCAGCTTGCGGCGCTCTTCCTTCGGAATCTCGCGGTCGCAGCGGCACAGCAAAATGTCGGGCTGGATGCCGATCGAGCGCAGCTCCTTGACCGAATGCTGGGTCGGCTTGGTCTTCAGCTCGCCAGCGGCGGCGATATACGGGACTAAGGTTAAGTGAATCGAAGCAACGTTTTGCGCCCCCAATTCAAT
>NZ_JANXTC010000333.1:0-21565 GCF_025356345.1 Tardiphaga sp. | reverse complement strand
ACGTTCTGCTCGACGATCATCACCGTCAGGCCCTTGGCGCGCAGGTCGATGATCAGGTCGAACAGCAATTTCACGTAGATCGGCGCGAGGCCTTCGGTCGGCTCGTCGAGCAGCAGAACGCGCGGGCGGGCCATCAGCGCGCGGCCGATTGCCAGCATCTGTTGCTCGCCGCCGCTCATCGAACCCGCCACCTGCCGGCGTCGCTCGGCCAGCACCGGCAGCAGTTCGAACACCTCGTCGAGCGTCTGCCGCGCCACGGCGCGCGCTCCGGCCGCGTAAGCGCCGATCTCTAGATTTTCCAGCACCGTCATGAACGGAAACAGCCGCCGCCGCTCCGGCACCAGCACGAGTCCCTTGGCGGGCCGCTCGAAGGCCGGCAGGCCTTCCATGGCGACGCCTTCGAGCAGCACCTCGCCCTGGTAGGTGGTGCGCAGCCCCGCCAGCGTGAACATCAGCGTGCTCTTGCCGGCGGCGTTGGCGCCGACCAGGCCGACGATCTCGCCGGCGCCGACGGTCAGGTTAACGTCGTGCAAGACCTGCACGGCGCCGTAGGAGGCATTTAAGTTGCGAACTTCAAGCAAGGATCATCTCCTCACCGAGATAGGCTTTCACGACAGCGGGATCGCGCGCCATCACCGCCGGCGTGCCCTCCGCGATCTGCTTGCCGCGGTTGATGACCACCATACGCGTCGCCGTCTTCATGATGGCGTAGAGCACATGCTCGACCCAGATCACCGTGATGCCGCGCACAGGCAGCTCGGCTACGAACTTCGTCATCGCGCCGACTTCCGTCGGAGTCAGGCCGGCCATAATCTCGTCGAACAGCACCAGCTTCGGCCGCATCGCCAGCGCGCGGGCAACCTCGAGACGTTTCAGCAGGCCAACCGTCAGCGCGCTCGCCGGCGATCCAGCGTAATCGGCCAGGCCGACATCCGCCAGGGTGGCTTCCGCGAGCTTGCGGGAGCCCGCGATCGACTTCTCGCGAAGAAAAGCGCTAAGCATGACATTCTCGATGACCGACAGCTGCCGGTACGGCTTCGGGATCTGAAAGGTGCGGGCGACGCCAATTCGCGCCATGTCATGCGCCTTCCAGCCGGTGACCGGCTTGCCTTCGAACAGGATCTGCCCCGAGGACGGCGGCAGCACGCCAGCGATCAGGTTGAACAGTGTGCTCTTGCCGGCGCCGTTTGGCCCGATCAGGCCGAGCAACTCGCCGGGCTGCACGGCAAAGGAGACGTCGTTGACCGCCATCGTCGTGCGGAACGAGCGGCTCACATTGCGGACTTCCAGCAGCGCGCTCATCGGAACAGCCTCCAGCGCTTCAGCTTGTTCAGGGCGCCGGCGAGGCCTGCCGGGAAATAAAGCATCACGATGATCAGGCCGAAGCTGTATATCACAAGATGCAGGCCGGCCGCGGCATTACCGAGATGCGACCGCAGCAATTCGGACAAGGGCGTTATCAGGAATGAGCCCAGCACTGGGCCAATCGCGGTACCGAGCCCGCCGACGGCCGGCAGCAACGCGAACTGGAACGAGAGCTCCGGCGAAATCACGTAAGTGGGATCGAGATAGAGGAAATACTGCGCGAACAGTGAGCCGCCGATCCCGGTCAAGGCCGCGCTCAACGCCATCGCCAGCGCCCGGCCGAGCAGCGGGTTGACCCCGGCCGCGCTGGCCGCGTCCTCATTGTCCCGGATGGCAAACAGGTAATAGCCGTAGCGCGACGCCTCGAGCGATTTGGTGATGGCATAGACAAAGACCAGGTAGCCCAGCATCAGCGCCGCATAGGACTGTTTCGATGCGAACACCATGCCGGTCAGGCTGGACATCGGCGGGATCGACAGGCCCTCGGGGCCGCCGGTAAGCACCGCCCAGTTCAGCGCGATGATGCGGACCACTTCGGCGAACGCCAGCGTCGACAGGATGAAGAACGGGCCGCGCAACCGCGCGCAGATCAGCGCCAGTACGGCACCAAACACGGCGGCGATCAGGGCGCCAACCCATATGCCGACCCAGGGCGAGATGCCGTAACGCGTCAGCAGGATTGTCGACGTATAAGCGCCGACACCGAAAAACGCCGAATGGCCGAAAGAGATCAGCCCGGCATAGCCCCCGGCGATATTCCACGCCAGCGCCAGCCCGGCGAACAGGAAACTGAGCAGGATGACGTCGCGCAGGCTGGGCGCGATGCCTGACCCGACCAGCGCTACGCAGATAGCCAGCAGTGCCAGTTCGAACCACGAGATACGGCCGCGCTCGGGCAGCACGGCGATGCGTCGGGATGATACCTGATTGGTTGTGATGCTCGACATGGCCCTACTCGTTCATGCCAACGGTCGCAGCGCCCTGCTGACCGAGCAGGCCGTTGGGCCTAAAGACCATCACCAGCAGGAACAGCACGAAAAAGAAAAGCTGACCGAACGCCGGCGCGATATAGTAGCTGCTCAGCGACTGCATGACGCCGACGCAGATGCCGCCGAACAGCGCGCCCTCGATGCTACCCATGCCGCCAAGCACGACGATAACGAAGGCGATCAGCACGAAATTCAGGCCGACCGAGGGGAACACCGAGAACAGCGGCATCATGACGCAGGCCGCGAGGCCCACCAGCGCCGAACCGCCGGCGAAGGTGATGAGGAAGATGCGCGGCACCGGGATGCCCATCAGCATGGCGGCCTCGCCGTCCTGCACCGTGGCGCGGATTGCCTTGCCGAGATAGGTCTTCTTGATCATCCATTGCAGAGCGACAGTGCACAGGATGGTGATCAGGAAGCCGAGCAATAGCTCGATCTTGAGATAGATCGGGCCGATGGTCAGCGAGCGGCCGAATATCGGCGGGATGTCGCGCAGATCCGCGGTCATCGCCATCAGAGCGGCGTTCTGCAGGAAGATCGACAGTGCCATGGTGGCGAACACCACCACCAGATGCGGCTTGTCGAGCGCCGGGCTGATGACCAGTCGGTAGACCACCGCACCGAACAGGAACATCGCCGGCACGATCGCGATCGCCGCAATATACGGGTTGAGCCCGAACAGTTGTGAGATCGCCCAGGCGCCGTACATGGCGATCATCAGGAATTCGCCATGGGCGAAGTTGACGATGCGCAGCACGCCGAAGATCAGGGTCAGGCCGATGCTCATCAGCGCGTAGACGCTGCCGATCAGCACTCCGGATAATACAAGCTGGATGAAGGTGCTCATGAGATGGACCGAGCGGCCGCGCGAGGTTCAGGCCCTCGCGCGAGCCGGATCAGCGATTGCTCCACTTCGGCATCGGTACCCCGGCGGCTTCGCTGGTGGCGAGGCTCGGCGGGTAGACTTCTTCGTTGCCGGCCTTGGTCCACTGCCAGACGCCGATCGACGCCCGCAGGTTCTGCCCGGCATCCTTAGGATCATCAGCCCAATCGAAATTGGTAAACTTGATGCCGCTGCCATTGACCAGCGAGCCCTCTGGCAGATCGAGCTTGAGTGCGATATCGCGCAACTCGTCCGGCTGGAAGGTCTTGGCCTTCGGCAGCACCTCGGTGAACAGCGCCCACACCGCGGAAAATCCCGCAGCGGCGTGACCCGCGGGCGCGCGCTTCAGCTTGGCCTCGTAGCGCTTGTAGAATTCCTCGGCGACTTTCTTGATCTCCGGCTTCAGCACATTCGCGTTCACCTTCGGCGGGAAGTCGGCAACGAAGATACCGACGACGGAATCACCGATCGAGTCGCGCAGGTCGGGTGACGAATAGCCGGCACTGACGCCAACAAAGGCGTTGACGTTGAAGTCCAGTTCCTTGGCCTTGCGCTGGAACAGGATGGCATCGTTGGGGAACGAGATGGCGATCAGGATATCCGGCGCGACGTCCTTGAGCTTCTGCACGACGGGCGTCATGTCGGTCGCGGTCTGGTCGTAGCCCTCATCATACACAAGCTTGATGCCTTTGGTCTGCGAATACGCGCGAATGCCATCGCCGACCGACTTGCCGAATGCGCGATTTTCCCACAATAGCGCGATCTTCAACTCGCCAGCGGGCTTGTTGAGACGCTTGGCGAGATCGTCGAACACGAAGTCGACGGCGGCCTGACCATATTTGCGCGCCGGCGCGCCGACCTGGAAGGTGTACTTGAAGCCACGGCGGGTGATGACCTCGGCAGCACCCGTGGTCTCCCAGTGAAACGCCCCGTTACGCTCAGCCGCCTGGCTCACGGCAATCGCGATCGGCGACGCGAACGAGCCGGTCGTAATCTTGATGCCTTCCTTGGATATCAGCCGCTCGGTCTCGCTGATAGCGGCATTCGGCGTGGTCGCGTCGCCTTGCACGTACTCCACCTTGCGCCCGTTGACGCCGCCGCGCTCGTTGATCATCTCTCGGGCGATCTGCATCGCTTCCCAGTTCTCGATGCCGTTCTTCGCCAGCGGTCCGGTGAACGGCAGCAGCACGCCGATCTTGATCGGCTCCTGCGCCCCTGCCGACATCGTGGTCGCGAGCAGCAGGCTCGCAAACATCGCGCTCAAACGAAGAAGACGTCGCATTGGTTCAGCTCCGGTGCAATTCGGGTCCCAGCGACGCAAAGCCTAACGCCGACATTTACATGCAGCAATCGAATTTTTTCCATACATTGTATGCAGAAAACGTATGATGTGTGAACGGAGACGACAATGGACAAGCGCAAGATCGAATACTTCTTCTCGGTGATCGAACATGGCAACCTGAGCAGCGCCGCGCAGGCGCTGCGGGTGTCGCAGCCGACGCTGAGCCGGCAGATCCAGGCGATCGAGGAAGAATTCCAGACGCCGTTGTTCGTGCGCGGCGGCCGCGGCATGATGCCGACCGAGGCTGGAAAGCAACTGCATGAAGGCCTGCAGAGCATCGAACGCCAGTTGCGCCTGTTGAAAAGCGACGTCGCGGCGGTCACCCTGGAGCCTTCCGGCGAAGTAGCGTTCGGCATTCCGCCCTCGCCGCGCGGGCTGATCGCTGTGCCGCTGGTCAAGAAGTTCAACGCGGCCTACCCGCGGATTATGGTGCGCATCGCGGAAGAAACCAGCGGCCAACTGCGCGATCTCGTCGCCAACGGAACCCTCGACGTGGCGATCACCAACACCAACGAGCCGACACAGGGCATTTCGTCGCAGCACCTCGGCCGCGAGCGCATGCTGCTGGTTGGGCCGGCCAGCGCCAAACTATCGATGCGCAAGGAGACATCGATTGAATCTTTGGCAGGCCTGCCGCTGATTTTGACAATGCGGCCGAACAGCTTGCGGCTAACCATCGAGACCGGGCTCGGCCGGCATGGTTTGCAGCCCAATATCCGTTTCGAGGCCAACACACTGCCGCTGATGACCGACCTGGTGGCTGCCGGCCTCGGCTACACCGTGTTGCCGGCTTGCGGCGTGCGCGCCTTGTTGAAGCAAGGCGACATCTCAGCCAGCCCGATCAGAGATCTGTCGATCACCTGGATGGTCGCACGGCCGAAGACACGGTCTCTTGGCGTGGCCGCCGAACGGTTCCACGACATGGTGTGCGAGTTCGGCCGCAAGCAGATCCGCGACGGCGTATGGGAGCCGGCGAGTTAGATCGCTCTGCGAGGTGGCCGCGTTCTTGCTCGCCGTTTTGCGGCTTTCTAAGGAGACGTCCCGTGAACCATCCGAATGCGCCACTCTCGGTCGACAGCCGTTCGTTGCTTGCCGGAATTGCCGCAATCGGTGTGGTTTCCTGCGTGACGTCGGCGAAGGCGTAAAGCGCGACCGAAAAACCCGCAAAAGTCTGGCTCGACATGAATCAGAAGGCGCTCGGCGACGCCTACGACCATGCGAAATATACGCCGAACTTCCAGCAGGTCATCAAGCGCTATGCCTCAATCAGCGACGCCATGCGCGCCAGGGTCGGCGAACCGTAGCGCGTCGCCTATGGGCCGAGCGCCATCGAGAAGCTCGACATTTTCTCGACGAAGCAGGCCTCGGCGCTGATTCACATCCATATTCATGGCGGCGCCTGGCAGCAGCGGCCGACTTCCGACTACGCCTTTCCCGGCGAGATGCTGATGCATGCGGGAGCGCCCTACGTCGTGCCCGATTTCATCTCGGTCGATGAATCGACCGGCAACCTGGCGTCAATGGTCGAGCAGATGCGTCGCTCGATCGCTTGGACGATAGGCAACGCCGCGAGCTTCGAAATGATGGAAACGTTCGGCGATCCCTACGCGCTGCAGGGGGGCGCGGTGCTTGAGCAGATGCAGCTGCGCCGCATCTGACACAATTTTTCCGGATTCGGCGCGGCGTTACCGTTTGCGCCATGGTACGACGGCGCGTTCGATCGCGTCGATTCCGACGTTCATGACGAAGCCGATGATCGCGATGACGAACAGGCCGACATACATTCTTTCAACATCGAACAGCTCCCACGCGTTCCAGATCATGTAGCCTAGACCTTCCTTGGCGCCGATCATTTCGGCGATCGCGATCAGCACCAGGCCCATGCCGGCACCGAGCTTGATGCCGGTCATGATCAGCGGCAGCGCGCCCGGTAAGGCCACGGTGCGGAACATGTTAAAACGGCTGGCCCCGAAATTGTGGCCGACGTCGAGAAAGATCGGCGGGATCTGCCGCACCCCCGCGGCGGTGTTGATCACCACTGGGTAGAATACTCCAATCGCCACCATCGCGATCTTCGAGCTCTCGCCGAGCCCGAAGATCAGAAGGATCAGCGGCAGCAGCGAGCTTTTCGGGATTGGGTAAGTCGCGGAGATCAAGGGATCGAACGCGGCGCGCACCGGACGATACAGGCCGATGGCAAGGCCCAGCACGATTGCCGGCAAACAGCCGACCACAAAACCGACGACGAGACGATACAGGCTGGCGATGGTGTGCTTCCATAGCGCCCCGGAAGATGCCAGTTCGAAGAGGTGAATGATGATGTTGCTGGGCGCGGGAAAAAAACGCGTGTCGATCAGATGGCTGCGCGCGCAGATTTCCCACAGTCCCAGCAGCACCAGCGGCGACAGGATGCTGATGGTCCGGTCGGTCAAGACCGGCGAGGCGGTATGATCGCTCATGCGCGCTGCCCCGGTTCGCGGCTGCGGGCACGGTCGACCTCTTCGCGCAATTGCGCCCAGATGTCATAGACCAACTCGCCGTAAGCCGGCGTGTGGCGCAGTTCGACCACATTGCGCGGCCGCGGCAGGCCGACGGGAACGATGGTCTTGATGCGACCCGGACCGGCGGTCATCACCATGATGCGATCGCCGAGCGTCACCGCCTCGTCGACGCTGTGGGTGATAAACACCACCGTCTTGCGGGTTTCCTCCCAGATCCGCAGCAGTTCTTCGTGCAGAAGCGTCTTGTTCTGCTCGTCCAGCGCCGAGAACGGCTCGTCCATCAGCAGGATCTCGGGATCGTTGGCGAAGGCGCGGGCGATAGAGACGCGCTGCCGCATGCCGCCGGAGAGCTGGTGCGGATAGAGGTCGCGGGCGCCCAACATTCCGGTCTTGTTGAGATAGTGACCGACTACGTCGGCGATGGTCGACGGCGCGGCGTGCCGCATCTTCAGTCCGTAGGCGGCATTGTCCCAGACCGTCATCCACGGAAACAACGAGTCGCCCTGGAACACCATCGCGTTTTGCCGGTGGCCCGGCGCGGAATTGCCGATCAGGATCTCGCCCTCGCTCGGCGCATCAAGGCCGGCGAGAATGCGCAGCAACGTCGTCTTGCCGCAGCCGGAGGGACCGACCACCACAAAGAACGTACTGGCCGGGATGTCGAGCGTGATGCGATCGAGCGCCACGGCTGCGCCATGGCGCTTGGTGACGTCTCGCAGGCTAATCTTAGACGACGTCGTCGGTTCACTCTCTGCCACATCCGTCGAAAAATGTATCGCCATGGCCACTTTCCTTCTGCAGTCGCTTCCACTATTTCGGCCGCGAGTACGGGCCCAGCACCGGCTTCAGCGACTCGACAAAGGACATGTCGACGACGTTGGCGGTCGTGACGTCGGAAGTAACGAGTCCGCGCGACTTGAAGTAGGCTAGGTCGGTCTCGATGCTGGCGGTGTCGACGCGACCGTCAGGATCGATGAATACCGGTACCATCTGGTGCAGCAAGGTGATGTCCTTGATGCCGGTCATCTCGGCGATGTCCTTGATCATGTCGTCCGCGCCGGGCCCGGCGATCTTGCCGTCCTTGAGCGTGGCCACATAGGCGCGAACGCCGCGCAGATAGGCTTTCAGGAAGCTGGTGACCGTCTTGCGGTCATCGGCGAACTTACCGTTGATCAGCAACATCGCGGTCTGCTGCACCGGGTAGAAGTCGTCGAGACCGACAAAGCGCACCGCGACGTTGTTGCGCACCATGGTGGTGATGCTCGGCTCGGCGGAGATCGCGACATCGATCGCCTTGTTGCTGAAGGCCGGCAGGTGCTGCGGGAACGGCAGGAACACCTTCTCGATGTCGGCGTCGGCCAAGCCCGCTTTCTTCAGCGCCTGGTGGATCACCGATTCATCGGCGGCCCCGTTGGCGATCAGGGCGACCTTCTTACCCTTCAGGTCGGCCAGCGACTTGAAGGCACCGGAGTCGATCAGGTCCTTGCGTACGGTCAGTGCCTTGTAGCTGTAGCCCGAGATGTTGGTGCCCTTGTCGGCGACGATCTTCAGCTTGAGGCCGCGGTTCACCGCGTTGTAGAGTCCGGCGGACGCCGCACCCGCGGCGGCATCGAGGTCGCCGGCGCCGAGCGGCGCGACCATCTTGGCGCCGGAGTCGAACGATATCAGTTCGACCTTAATGCCCTCCTCCGTGAAGTAGCCGCGCTTCTGCGCGAGAAACAACCCGATGTCCGACGACAGGTTGGTGGTGCCAACCTTGACGGTCTTCATCTCCTGCGCGTGGGCACTTTCCAGAGCCAGAGCTGCGACGCTGGCGACAACAAGCAGATGCTTCAGCATGATCGTCCCTCTGAAAGACACGTTGAAATGATGGCGGCGAGGCTATGGCAGTCGGGGAAAGAGCCGTCTGGGATTGGTCTCGGTGATCAGTTCGATATCGGCCGCGGAAAACCCCGCGGCCCTGACGCCGGCCAGCGGGTCGCGATCCGCTGGCGGAAACGATTCATCTGTGCCGAGCGCGATCCGCTCGATGCCGACCGTGTCGGCGAGGAAACGCAGCGCCTTCGGCGCATGCACGATGGTGTCATAGCCGATCCGTACCGCATAGGAGGAAGGCGCCAGTTGCGCGACATCGCCCTGCGCCACTTTGTCCATCCGGGCATGCATGACGTCGAAGCGCCCCAGTAGATAGGGGAAGCTGCCGCCGCCATGGCTGAGCACCAGCGACAGCGCCGGAAAACGATCCAGCACGCCGGAGAACAGGATCGATCCGACGCCGAGGGTGGTATCGAACGTGTATTGCGCGATCTGGGTCAGCGCGAACTTGGCCGCGCGCGGTGCGGGACCAACCAGTACTGGATGCAGGATGATCGGCAGACCGAGCGCCTCGGCCTTGGCCCAGAACGGATCGAGCAGCATCTCGCCGATGTTGACGCTCTCGACGTTGGCCGAGACCATCACCGCGACGGCGCCGAGCGCCACGGCACGATCGAGCTCGGCGGCAGCGTCATCGGCATCGACCAGCGAGACGGAGGCAACGAAGGAAAACCGGTCGGCATTGGCGTCGCACCATTCCGCCAGCGTATCGTTCAGCATGCGGTGCCACTGCGCGCAGGCTTCGCGGCCGAGTCCGTAGCCATAGATGTCCGGCCATGTCGCGACCAGCTGACGGTCGAGGCCCTGGCGGTCGAGGCTGGCGCAACGCTGCGCGACCGGCTCGACCAGCGCCGGAAAGAACGGCCGCACCTTGAAGCCGTAGTCGAAGCCGAGCGCCGGCGGCTTGTCGCCGGGCGACGGCAACAGCGTCACGCCACATTCGGCACCTTTCGCGGCGATGGCGGCGAGCAGTTGCGGCGGGACGTAGTGGGCGTGGATGTCGATCGGCACGGCGTTCCCCTAGGCAGCCCAGGAGGCGCGGGTTCGCGCGTCCTGAATGAGACGCCACAGACGTGGTGGCGTCAGCGGCAGATCATGGATCCCGACGCCGAGCGGCGCCAGTGCGGCAGCAACGGCATTGGCGGTGGCCGCGGCGACCGCGACGATGCCGCCCTCGCCCGCGCCCTTGGCGCCCAACGGATTGGTCAGCGACGGCCGCAGTTCCAGCGTCACCGCGCGCACCATCGGATAGTCGCTTGCGGTTGGCACCAGATAGTCGGCGAGCGAGGCGTTCAGGAGCTGTCCCTGGTCGTCGTAGATCAAGTGATCGAGGAACACGCCGCCCAGTCCCTGCACGATCGCGCCGATCGCCTGGCCATGCACGATCGCCGGGTTGATGGCGCGGCCGACGTCCTCCACCGCAATGTAGTCGAGGATCTCGACGCGCCCGGTGCGCGGATCGACGGTGACGTGCGCGGCATGGGTCCCGTAGCTATAGGTACGCGTGGTGTTAGCAAACGTGCCGTCGGCGCTGAGCACGGCCTGGCTCGCCAGTTCCGCCAGCGACACCGCGGTGCCGTTGGCGGCCACGACGTGTTCGTTCGCGATGGTCAGCTCGACATTGGGCCGACCGAGATGCTCGGCCGCCCGCTGCAGGATTTTTTCGCGCAACTTGTTCGCAGCGTCCAGCACGGCGGAGCCGCCCATCACCACGGCGCGGGAGTGGTAGGTGCCGAACCCCTCATCGAGCAGCGTGGTCGAGCCATGCAGCACGCGGATGCGCTCGAACGGGATAGTCAGCGTATCGGCGGCGATCTGGCCGAGTACGGTTTCCAGCCCCTGCCCCAGCACCGACGAGCCGACCGCCACGGTCAGCGACCCGTCGCGCTCCAGCGTCAGCGCGGCGTTTTCCTTCGGCCCGGCGCCACCGCTTTCGACGAAGCAGCCGAGGCCAAGGCCGTGGCGCACGCCATCGATCAGCCTGCCCTGCAGATGCCGCTTCCCGGCCCAGCCGATTTCCGCAAGCGTGCGCTCGAAGGTCTCCAGATAGTCGCCGGTGTCGTACGAGGTCGGTCCCTCGTAGGGCACCAGCCCGTTGATCGGATACGGCAGTTCCGCTTCAGTAATCAGGTTGATGCGGCGGATTTCGACGACGTCGAGGCCGAGGTCGGCCGCCGCCATGTCGATCAGCCGCTCGCGAAAGAAATTAGCCTCGAAGCGGCCGGGGCCGCGATAGGTGCCGACCGGCGTCTTGCTGGTCATGAAGGCCTCGACCGAGACGCTCACGTTAGGAATGCGATACGGCCCCGGCAGGAACTGCGCGGCCTTGGCCGGCACGACGCCGCCATTGGTGCGGATATAGGCGCCCATGTCGCTGAACACCGTACCGCGCAGGCCAAGCATTGTGCCGTCGCGGCGGCAGGCGATCGACAATTCGCAAGCGATATCGCGCGAGTGGTTGATCGCCATCAAGTGCTCGCGGCGGTCCTCGATCCATTTCACCGGCCGCGCGAGTTTGCGCGCCACGAACGGGATCAGAAAGTCCTCCGGATAGAATTCACCGCGCACCCCGAAACCGCCGCCGACGTCGACTTCGATCAGGTCGATGTCTTCCTGCCGCAGGCCCATCATCTCCGCCAGCGCGCGACGGTTATAGAAGGTCACCTTGGTAGCGCCCGTCACGACCAGCCGCGACGTCGCCGCGTTCCACTCGGCGAGCAGCCCACGGGTTTCCATCGGCAGCGCGGTGTGGCGCTGCACGCTGAATCGCTCGGTGCGGACATAGTCGGCCCCGGCAAAAGCGGCATCGATCTCGCCGAAGCCGGCGGTGTAGCGCAACGCCACATTATCGGCGGCGGCGTCGAACAGCGCGTGCTCGGTCGCGCCGCGCAGCGTGACCGGCGACAGCACCTCGAACTCCACCTCGATCGCCTCAAGCGCATCCTCGGCGCTGGCGCGGCTATCGGCGATGACCACAGCGATGGGCTCGCCAACATAGCGGACCGTGCCGTCGGCGATCACCGGTTGGCGGAACGGCTCGAATTCCGGCAACGGCGCCAGCCGCAGCGGGATCAGCGGTACGTCACCGCCGAGGTCGGCGGCGATGAGGACCGCGTGCACGCCGGGCATCGCCAGCGCTGCGGAAGCGTCGATCCCACGGATACGCGCATGAGCAACCGGGCTGCGCAGGATGGCGGCGTGCACCATGCCGGCGCGATCGAGATCGTCTACGAACACGCCCGTGCCGGACAGGAAACGCGCGTCTTCCATCCGCTCGACGGGCTGGCCGACCAACAACCCGCTGAGTTTGTCCAACGGCCTCATGCGGCAGCCCCGGCTTGAGCGGCGTACGCGCTCCGCGCGTCCAGGATCGCGGCGACGATGGGCAGATAGCCCGTGCAGCGGCACAGGTTGCCGGAGACGACCTCGCGAATGCGGGCCTCGTCGGCGTCCGGCTCTTCCAGCAGCAGCGCGTGCGCAGTGGTCAGGATGCCCGGCGTGCAGAAGCCGCACTGCAGCGCGTGGTGCTTGCGGAATGCCAGTTGCAATGGCCCGAGATGATCGGCGTCGCCGAGGCCCTCGACGGTCGTGACCTCGTAGCCTTCCGCCTGCAGCGCCAGCATCAGGCAGCTTCGCACCGCCGCGCCGTCGACGATGACAGTACAGGCCCCGCAGACGCCGTGTTCGCAGCCGAGATGGGTACCGGTAAGCCGCAACTTGCCGCGCAGCGCATCGGCCAGCGTCGTGCGGGCATCGACGCTGAGAGACCTGGCCGATCCGTTGACCGTCAAATGGATTGTCGAAGGTGCCATTACGCCGCTTCCGTCAGCGGGATATTGCCGGCGCGGGCCAGAGCGCGTTCGACGAGCACGCCGACCAGGTCGCGGCGATAGGCGGCTTCGGCATGGATATCGTCGGAAGGATTGACCGCGTCGCGCGCTAGGTCGGCCGCCATTGTGATCAGGCGGGTATCGAGCCGCTGGCCGTCAAGCAGCGTTTCCACGGCTGTCAGGCGCGCGGGACGATGGTCGACGCCGATCACGCCCACATGTGCGTTGTAAACATTGCCGTAAGCGTCAAGATCGTAAAACACCGCCACGCCGGCAAGCGCGAAATCGCCGCGACGGCGCGCAAATTCCTCGAACGCCCAGCACCGGCCTGATCTCCAAGGCGGCAACCGCAAGTTAACGACGAGTTCATCCGGCGCCAGAGCGGTGTCCAGTCCACCGAGAATGAAGGCGTCGGCGCGCAGCGAACGTGATCCGTTCGGGCCGACAAGCGTCAGCGTCGCGTCGCACGTCACCGCGATGCCCGGCAGCTCTGCAGCGGGATCCGCATGGGCGAGACTGCCGCCGACCGTGCCACGGTTTCGGATCTGATAGTGAGCCACATGAGCGATGGCCGCTACAAGCAGCGGGTGCACGTCAGCAAGCCGCTTGTCGCGCTCGATGGCCCGCCACGTCACAAGCGCACCGAGGTCGATGCCCTCTTCCGACACGACGATCTGGTCGAGGCCGGGCAGTCGCCCGATATCGACGAGCAGCTTTGGACTAGTCAATCGAAACGCCAGCATTGGCATCAGGCTCTGGCCGCCCGAAATCACCTTGGCATCCCCGTCATGCGCGCCGAGCGCCGCAATCGCGTCGCTGAGCGTCGCCGGGCGTATGTAGTCCAACAAAGGAAGCTTCATAAGGCCACTTCTCACTTTATGAGAACATAGTATTATTCTATAAGAAGATCGCCGCTTGGCAAGTTTGTTGGTGCGCAAATGATAAACAGCGCGTGCTGGTTAGGTCGGCAACCGTCGTCGAGGAGATATCGTTGATCGCGAAGTCCAATGCTGCGGTGCGGCGGCAAATCAAGAAATCGACGGCCGACGGCGTGTCTCGCAAAATCCTGCGGGCGTTGTTTGCCTTCTCGGCGGAGCAGCCTCGCCATACGGCGGAGAGCTTGTCCGCGCATCTCGGCACGCCGCTGTCGTCGACCTACCGCTATATCGGCATTCTGCGCGATGCCAACATCGTCGACGAAGACGGTCGTGGCACGTACATGCTCACACCGCGCGTGATCAGCCTGGCGCAGGCCGCGCGGGCGGGCACCGATCTGGCCAGCATCGCGCGGCCGCATATGCAGCGTATCGCCGCGGAACTCGGTGAGACGGTGATCCTGTTACGCCGTTCCGGAGACCGGGCGGTCTGTATCGAACGCGCCGAGTCGTCGTCCCGCATTCGATTGAGCTTCGACCTCGGTACCGCTCTGCCGCTTCATCGTGGCGCGGGCCCGAAGCTGTTGCTGGCCAACGAGTCGCCAACTGAAATCGAGCAGACACTCGACGAGGTCGCGCGTCGCGACCCCGACTTCTCGACGAAAAACACATCCTTCATGCGCGAGCTCAAGACCATTCGCGCGCGCGGCTGGTCGGAATCCCGTGCGGAGATTACCTCCGACGTCTATGCCGTCGCCGCCGGTATCGTCAACAACGCCGGCCTTGTCGCGGCCATCTCGTTTGTCACCCCGGCCTTCAGAACCCCGAAAACCCGAGAATCCATTCTGCGCGAACAACTGACGAGTGCCGCGACGGCCATCAGCCGTGACCTTGTCTCAATAAGCATATGAGCCTGCTAAACATGGATAGCTCGGCCTGACAGCCGACACCGTCGGGCCGAGCTATCCGACGGCAGCCAGCCGCGTTTTTTAGAGCGGACGGCCATCATTCCGGTGACCCGATGTCAGCGCGGCGCCGACTCGGCCGCCACGACGACCTTGCCGTAACGCTCGGCGTCGCTGCGCAGTTCGGTCTCGAAGGCCTCGGGCGTGGAGGTCGTCAGCGTGACGCCCTGGGCCGCGTACTGTTTGCCGATAGCTGGATCGGCCATCACCTCGGCAAGGTCGCGGGCGATCTGGTTCACGATCGCCTTGGGCGTGGCCGCCGCAGCCATCATGCCGAACCAGCTATCGTAAACGAACCCCGGCAAGCCGGCTTCCGCGAAGGTCGGTACGTCGGGCAATTGCGGCAGGCGCGCGTTGCCGGTCACGGCCAGGGCGCGCAGCTTGCCCGACTGGATCAGGTCGCCGCCGACATTGAAGAAGGTGAATGCCAGGTTGGTGTCGCCGCGCATCACGCTGATCTGCGACTCCGGCAGGCCTCTGTGCGGCACCAGCACCATCTTTGCGCCGGTGAGCTGCCGGAACAGCTCGGCCGCGATGCCGGTCGAACTGCCGACGCCGGCAGAACTGTAACTCAGCGCATCCGGCTTGGCCTTGGCGGCCGTGGACAGCTCGGCAAGCGTCTTGAACGGCGCGTCGGGCGGCACGATGAGAATGGCGGGCGTCGTCGCCACCCGGCTGATGGCGGCAAAATCCTTCACCGGATCGAAGCCGAGGTTCTTGTTGACCACGCCAACCACGCTGTGCCCGTTGGAGGTCAGCATGATCTGCGAACCGTCGGTCGGTCCCTTGGCGACGCTGCTGACGCCGGCAATGCCCGGGCGGTTCTCGACGATCACCTGCTGCTTCCATTTGGTCGAGAGCTTCTCGGCCACGGTGCGCGCCAGGATGTCGGTCATGCTGCCGCCGGAAAAAGGCACGATGATCCGGACGAGCTGGGTGGGATAGGTCTGCGCGCAAGCGGGGCTGCCGGCCAGCGCGGCCGTCGCGGCCAGGCCAGATCCGATGATGAATTGTCGACGATCCATTGTTTCCTCCATTTAATGAGCCGGGCCTTTAGCCTCTGGCGGTGGACGGCAACGGCATTGCAAGCAACACCACTGCCGGGCGTTTCGTCTCGTTGCGCAGCGCCCTGGTCTCGTTCGGGGCGATGCGGCAGGAATCCCAGGTGCCAAGTACGGCGCGGCCGTCCGGCGTCTCGAACGTTACTTCGCCTTCGAGCACGACGTAGAACTTTTCCTCCGGCGAGGCGGACGGCACGATCTCGCCGCCCGGCAGGATCTGGCTCATGCCGAGCCACATCACATCGGCGGGGCCGGCCTCTCGGCCCTGCAGCCGAAACATCCGGACGTCATTGTGGCCGGGCGCCTCGTAGCGCGGCGCATCGTTCAGGCGGACCACATGCATGGGCGTTATCCGTTCGGCTTGAAGATGAGGCGATCGCGCGACGAGCCGAGCGCCGCCACGTAGGCTTCCGCCGCGCGCTGTAGCGGGAAGATCGCGTCCGGCTTGATCGGGAACGGCTTCAGCGCGCCGCTGGCGAAACCCGGCACCAGGTCGCGCAGGATCTCGGCCGCGTCGGGCGACGACAGCGACAGCGAGTCGACGCCGTAGAATGTGTGCTTGCCGCGATAGAAGGCGAAGATATCGAACGGCACGGTGGCGCGGGTGGAGGCGATGAAGATCTGCCGGCCGAGATGCGCCAGCGATTTGGTGCCGGCCTCGTAATAGGGTTCGCCGACCGTGTTGTAGACGATGTCGGCGCCGTGCCCCGCGGTCAGCTCGCGCACTGTCGCTGCGACGTCTACGCGTGAAGAATTCACGACGGTGACCTCGCCATATGCATGGCCTGCATAGGGCTCGTCCTTGCGCACGACGCCGATCACCCTTGCGCCCTGCCATGACGCGATCTGCGCGGCCGCCTGCCCTACCTTGCCATTAAGGCCGAGGATCAGCACCGTCTCGCCCGGCTTTGGCATGCCGGTGCGGCGAAACCCTTCCTGGGCGGTGACGAACGGCACGCCGATGCCGGCTGCTTCCGCAAGACTTATGTTTTCCGGCTTCTCTACCAGCGCCTGCGCCTCGACCACGAGGTGCGTGGCGTGCGTGCCGTCACGCTTGATGCCGAGTTCGCCGGAGGAGCCGAACACGTGCTTGCCGATCAGACCCTCCGGCCCCGCCACGACGATGCCGGCGAAATCGCGCCCCGGGGTGCGCGGAAACACCGCGTGCGGCATGAAGCCGATCGCCGCCTTGGCATCGGACGGGTTGATAGCGGCGGCCCGAACCTCGACGATCGCATCGGTCGCGCGACTTCGGGTCAGCGTGACCTGCTCGACCGTGGGGGCGACGTTTTCGATGCGCTCGGCCTTGGCGGCGAGCCGCACGCAGGTGGCGGTGACGGAGTGGCTGTCAGTGGAAGTCATGCGATATCCCGACGATGCGATGTCATGCGGCCTGCGCCGGCAGGTCGAACAGTGCGCGCGCCTCCGCGGGCGTGGCGATCTGGGCGCCGAGCTCCTCGATGATGCGGCGCGCCTTCTCGACCATGGCGGCGTTTGACGGCGCAAGGACGCCGCGTTCGAGATAGACGCCGTCCTCGATGCCGGTGCGGGCGTGGCCGCCGGCCAATACCGACTGCGCCACCATCGGGAAGGTCGAGCGGCCGATGCCGATCGCGGTGAAATGCGCGCCGGCCGGCAGCAGTCCGCGTGCATAGAGCACGGTTTCCGGCGACGGCTGGAAGCCGTACTTCACGCCCATCACGAAGGACGTGAGCGCCGGACCGGCCAGCGTCCCGTCGGCAAGCAGGTCGTGCAGCAAGGCGATGTCGCCGGAGTCGAACAGTTCGATCTCGGGCTTGACGCCGGCCTCGCGAATGACCCTGGCCATGCGGCGCACGTTGCCCGGCGTGTTGATGACCACTTGGGCGCCGGAATTCATGGTGTTGAGATCGAGCGTGCAGATGTCCGGCCTCAGCGCGGCGATATGCGCGACGCGCTCTTCCGGGTTCATCAGAGTGGTGCCGGCGTCCGCGACCTTGGGATCGTCCTTTGACGGCACGAAGCGGCCCCCGGGCCCGGTCGTGATGTTGAGGATCAGGCTGCGGTTGCGCGCCCGGATACGGGCCACAACGTCTTGGTAATATTCAAGTTTCATCGACGGCGCGCCGGAACCAGGCTCGCGAACATGGATATGCGCGACGGCGGCGCCGGCTTCCGCCGCCCCGAGACAGGCTTCGGCGATCTCTTCCGGCGTGATCGGTAGATGCGGGGTCTGGTCCGGCCGGGTCAGGTTGCCGGTCACCGCGCAGGTGATGACGATCTTGTCGAGCATCGGTCGCATCAGCAGTTCCTCACAGGGCCCGGCCGCCGTCGACGACGATCAGCGAGCCGGTTGAATAGGTCAGATGGGTGGCGCAGGCCGAAATGGCGCGGCCGACATCCTCGGCCGTCGCGACGCGCTTCAGCGGGATGGTGGGCGCGACTTTCTCCAGGGCTGCCGCGTCGCGGCCCGGCACGAAGTCGGTGGCCACCACGCCGGGCGAAACCGACATCACGCGTACCGCAGGGGCCAGCGCCCGCGCCAGCGATTTGGTCATCGTATCGATGCCGGCCTTGATCGCTGCATAAGCGAGGTTGGAGCCGACGCCGCTCAGTCCGGCGATCGAGGAGACGTTGACGATCAGGCCGTCGCCGGATGACTTGAGCAACGGCGCGAAAGCGCGGATCGCGGCGAACTGACCGCGCCAGTTCACCTTGAACATGTCGTCGATGAACTCGTCCGTCAGTGCGTCGAGATCGCCGATCGGGATCGGCCGCGTATAGCCGGCGGTATTGACGAGGATATCGCAGCGCCCGAGCCTGCGCTCGACGTCCGCCGCAAGCGAATTCAGGCTCGAACTGTCCTCCACCACCGCGCGCCGCGCAAGATGCCCGGTGCCCGGCAGCGTCGCCAACAGCGCATTGGCGGCAGCTTCGCCAGAGCGCCACGTCACTACCACGGTCGCGCCTTCGGCGGCCAGCGCCTGCGCCGCTGCCGCGCCAATGCCGCCGGAGCCGCCGATCACGACCGCCGTCTTGCCGGAAAGTATCTTTGTCATTGAATTCACTTGATCGGGGGATGGGGAAGCACGGCTTCGCCGCGCTCCATCGTGAACGTGTAGGCGAGGCTGTACCATTCACCGCTGACGTCCGCCGCCGGCGCCGCGCCTTCGCCCTTGCGGAAGTCACCGATCAGCGCACGCGTCACGCCGAACACCACATCGCTTTCGAGATGTTCGTCATCGTCGACGAAGATCTGCGTGATCAGCGTCTTGAAGCCGGGCTTGTAGGCCAGGACATGGAGATGTGCGGGCCGGTACGGGTGGCGAAGCTGCGCGCGTAGCAGGTCGCCGGTCGGGCCATGCGTCGGCACGGGGTAGCCGGCGGGCTTGACCGAGCGGAGCGCGAAGCGGCCCTCGGCATCGGTGTCGAACACGCCGCGCAGGTTCATGTCCGCCTGCCCCGCATCCTGGTTTTCGTACATGCCGGCAGGCGAGGCCTGCCAGACATCGACGCGCACGCCGGGCACCGGCGCGCCCTGTGCGTCACGAATGCGGCCCTCAAAAAACAGCGCCGGACCTGGCGTAGGCGACCGCACAATCGAGCCGCCATTCGCCGTCGGCGGCGCATTTGCGCGCCAGAACGGACCGAGCAGCGCCGCGGCGGTTTCGGTCGAGCCATCCTGTCCGTTGTTCAGCAGGCACACCAAGGTCGAGAGACCAACGGCGTCGCTGAACAGCACGCCCTCGTTGTGGCTGTCGTTAGTGGCCTGACCGATCCGGTTGAGAAAATCGATCGCAAATTCGAATTCCGCTTCGGTAAGCTTCACGTCGCGGGCGAACGCATGCAGGTGGGTGACGAAAGACGCCATCACCGTGCGCAGCCGTTCGCTGGGCGCCCGGTCCATGGCCGCGAGCACGACATCCGTCACGTCCTCTTGACGCGTGATGATCATGGAGCCTCCCTGACATTTACGCGCACAAGCGAATGCGCAATCGATTGCATTAAGCCTAGTGCAATCGATTGCATGGGTCAAGCCAACCCGTTACAAACGGCTATGGGAGCAGCACCGACCATCAAGGATGTGGCGCGCGAGGTCGGGGTTCATCCGTCGACGGTGTCGCGCGCGCTGGACCCTGCGCGCCGGGCGCGACTTGGCGAGCCCGTCATTCGACGCGTCCTCGAGGCGGCGGAGCGGCTCGGCTACCGTCCCGATACCGTCGCAGCCAGCCTGCGCAGCGGGCGCTCCAAGCTGATCGGCATCATCGTCCCGGACATCGCCAACCCCGTCTTTTCGCCGATCATCAGCGGGCTGGAGCGCGCGCTGTCGTCGCGTGGCTATGCGCTGATCGTCGCCGACCAATCGGCCGAGCGTAGCGACGGCCATATCGACATCATCCAGATGCTGGCGGCCCGCCGGGTCGACGGGCTGGTGCTGGCCAACGTCGCCTTGAAAGACGACGCGGTCGAGCGTTGTCTTCGCCGCCAGGTGCCCGTCGTACTGGTCAATCGCGCCGAGCAGGAAGCCCGCGTGCCTTCCGTCGTGTCCGACGATATCGCGGGCATGCAGCTTGCGACCGAGCATCTCGTCGCCCTCGGCCATCGCCGCATCGTGCACATTGCCGGGCCACAGGCGCTGTCGACGGGATTGCTGCGCCGGCGCGGCTTTGTCGAGGCGATGCACGCGGCCGGCCTCGCGATGACCGACGCCGATATCGAGGAAGCGGATGCGTTCACGCGCGAGGCCGGGCTGTCGGCGGCACGCATCCTGCTGGCGAGGCGACCCGACGCGACCGCCGTCGTCGCCGCCAACGACCTGCTCGCGCTTGGCGTCTACGAAGCGCTCCGCGAGCAAGGTCGCCATTGTCCGGAGGACATGTCTGTTATCGGGCATAACGACATGCCCCTGGTCGATCTGGTCAATCCGCCGCTCTCTACGATCCGGATTAGCCATCGCGAGATGGGCGAGCGCACAGCGGAACTGCTTCTCGATCTGATCAACGGCATTCATCTGCAAGCACCGCAGCTTGTGACCCGACCGCTTTTGATCGCGCGAAGCTCGACCCGGCCACTGCAGCGGTGAGCGGCCCCGCAAATCCGGAACCGCCCTAACTATAGTTGAACCACAAATACAAGTTCCTGCTGCCGATCTTCCTACTCATCGCAAAGCAATAAAGAGATGGAATCACAGCCACCAGCGCCTATCAAGCGAAGACTAAATAAACAGTGTGCGCCAATAAAAATCGTTCACGGGCGCATTGGACTTAGTCCTCCATGGGCCGCGTGCGTCAGGCCGTCTGCGTTGTCGTGACATGCCGGTCAGCCCTGTCGCCGGATAAAACCTGTGATGGTAACGGCAACCCAGATGTCCGCCGCGTGAAACGGATCGGCGGCGTTGAAGCGCTCGACCGCCGCGCGATCGATCGCCTCGATGAGGAAAAGGCTACCGATCATGGTGGTGCCGTCGTCCGCTGTCAGCGGGCCGGACATCACAATCTTTACGCCGAAAGGACTCGTATCGGAGAGGAAAGCCTTGTGGGCATCGTAGTTCGCCAACCGTTTTGATACTGCGCCGGGCCGGTCGAGCGCGTGAAGAACGAAAAGCACGTCATATCCTTTGCAATTATCTGAATCGGTTGGGAGCCGGCGCCGTCTGACGGCGGCTCCCTCTTCGTAATGGCCTATTTCTTCATTCCCATCTTCGAGCCTTCTTCCCAACTCGGGCAGGCGCGCGTTTCAAGCAAGACATCGTAAGGCTTGTAGTTGTCCTTGGTGATCACGGTCGGCGCGAGCACAATTTCCTGGATGATCGGTTCCTTGCGGAGATCGTGGATCGCAATCATGGTCCCTAGGCAGCCCTGAATGAAGCCGTTGTAATCGCCGCTGGCCAGCATCTTGCC
>NZ_JANXTC010000288.1:0-16522 GCF_025356345.1 Tardiphaga sp. | reverse complement strand
CTGGCAGGAATGCAGTCGCCACCAGATCGACTTTGCCCGTCGTGAAACCGACCGCATGCTCGATCATGGTGTCCATGCCATCGATCTCGTCGCCGGTCTTTTGAAGAGCGGCAAACGACAGGACGCTTCATAGGTCACAATGCTTAATCGCCGGGCTCCGCTTGGGGGAGACTCTCAGGCGGAGCGGTGACGCGATTCAACGCGCCGATCAGGCGCTAGATTTCGCGTCGCATCGTCCAGCCAACGACCATGATGGCTGCGCCGATCATCAGAACCACGGTTACGATTGTTTGTACAAAGCCGAAATTCAGCGCGTCGCGGGCGACGAATAGCGAGGCGATCGCCGCCGCCGCGATCCAGACCAGTCGTAACAGCCATGCCATGTGTTGATACCCTGTCGAACCGTCAGCCTGCCGCCTTGATATCTTCCGGCGACTGCACGTAATAGCCGGACCAACTGTCGACCAGGCAAATGTGGTCATGCACCGCTTTGACGCCATCGGTGTTCTCCGCGGCGACCACCGCCGCCCGGCGGGCGCGGTCGTCGCCGATCAAGCCATGCAGGTAAACGACGCCGTTGCGTACGATGACTTGCAGTCCGATCGGTTGCCAGTCCGTCGCATCATAGGTGCGCAGCAGGCGGGCGCGGATGTGATCGTCGTCGGCGGTCGGGTCGGGAATTTCCTTCGCCATGCTCGCGACCGCCTGAAGCAGATTAGATCGGGTCACGATTCCCACCAATTTGCCCTGCCGTAGCACTGGCAGGCGCTTGATGCCCTTGCGCTCCATCAAAGAGACAAGCTCGCCGAGTTCGGTCTCCTCGCTGGCCGTGATCGGTTCCGTGGTCATGACATCGGCTACCGAGCGGCCCCGTTCAGAGACGAAATCGTCGGCAAGGCGACCTGGGCTGGTAAAAAACCGCAGCCATCCAGCCCGCTTTCGCTGGGTCCCGATCTCGGTGCGCCGCAGGAAGTCGCCCTCGGAGACAATGCCAATCAATGCGCCGGACGAATCAAGGACCGGCAATCCGCTGATATGATGTCTGAGCATAATATTGGCGGCGTCGAGGGTTGAAGTCTCGGGAGATACCGTGATGACCTGATGCGTCATGATCTGGTGGGCGCGCATGGCAGCCTCCTTTGTTCGCTGTTCAAGCTAGCATGGTGGACTTCGTCGAATCTTGATCTGACGCAATCCATAAATCGAGCTTAGCGGATCGGGGCGTAAAGCTCTTCGGCGACAAGATCACTGTTCGGCGCGTAGAGGTCGTGGCCAAGCTTCTCGCGCGCCGCCTCTTCGATGCGGCCTGCCAGTATTGGCTGTCGGTCCATCAAGGCATGGAGATCCGAGGCATCCAGCACGAGCAGGCGCGTCGGCATGGTAGACGTCGCCGTAGCGGACCGTCGGCTATGACGCAGCGCGGCGATCTCGCCGAAGAACTGGCCGGCGACAAGCCGGATCGGCCTGTGCTTCAGTTTCAATTCCACCTCGCCATCAGCGATCAGGTACATGGAATGAGCGGGCTCTCCGCGTCGGGCGATAACCGTTCCGGCATCGACCTTTCGCGCCCGCAGCACGCTCATCACGTCGGCGATTTCGGGGGCTGTCAGCGTGCTGAACAGCGGGATACGGGCGACGAGACCCCAGGTAACGATAAAGTCCCTGCGATGGACCTCGTTGGCAAAGGCGGTGGCGACAATGCCGACCGGCAGCGCCACCATCAGCAGGCCTGCGAATATGGTGATGCCGGCGATCAGGCGGCCCAGCGCCGTGATCGGAACGGCGTCGCCATAGCCGACCGTGCCAAGCGTCACGATCGCCCACCATAGCGCATCGGGGATCGTTCCAAATTTATCGGGTTGGGCGGTGCGCTCCGCCAGATGCATCAGCGCCGCGGCGACCAGCGCCGTTCCAAGCAGAATGACGAGACATCCTGCCAGCGCTCGCCGCTCGGCGTAAAGGGCGTCCAGCAGCGAACGCATCGCAGGTGAATGTCGTGTGAGCTTGAAAAAGCGCAGCAGACGCACAACCAGCAACAGTCTGAAATCCGGGTCGATGACGAAGCCAAGCCAGAAGGGGAGGATGGCAGCGAGATCGACGAGCCCGTGCGGGCTAAGAGCAAACCGCAACCGGCCAAAGAAGCGACCGTGATGCCGCAGCGGCGGGTGTTCCGTCGCGCTCCAGAGGCGAGCGACGTATTCCGCGGAGAAAATGCCCGTCGCGGCCCACTCGATCGACTGAAGAAGGGTGCTGTAGGTTTCGGCGAGATGGGGAACGGATTCGAGTACGGTTGCGATCAGTGTCACGACGATGAGCGCGACAAGCAGGTAGTTCAGCACGGAACCGGTGATGTCCGTGCCGCCATCCCGCTCAAGCACGCCATAGACGCGGCGGCGCAACCCCGCCAGAGAATTCCTGATGTTTTCGCTGGCGCCAGGCGATCCCATCAATGCGACATCAGCGTCGGGACCGTCATCGCGTGCAGCATCGCCCGTGTGACCCCGCCGAGAAGTCGCTCCTGCAGGCGGGAGTGGCCGTATCCGCCCATGACGATCAGATCGATGCCGGCATCCGCCGCAATCGACAGGATGGTCGGCTGGATCTGCCCGCGATCGGCGTCCATGCGCTCGATACGGGCGGTCATTCCATGGCCGGCCAGATACTGCGCCAATGCTGCCGCCGAGGTCGGGGCGGTCGATGCCTGATCTTCATTGATGCTGATGATCGTGATGTCGGTGGCGACGTTCAAGAAAGGCATGGCATCGCGGACCGCACGGGCCGCCATCCTGCTGCCGTCCCACGCAATGCCGACCCGCTTCAGCGGCAGCGGCCCGCGATGCGTATAGGGCACAAACAGCACCGGGCCCCCCGACCCGAACAGGATGTCGAGTGCGATGGAATTGTCGTAGCTGTCGTGACTATACTCCGGCTGCGGAACGATCGTGAGATCATACAGCCGCGATGTGGCACTGAGCATCTCGCCCGCCTGCGCCGGATTGGCAATCAAGGACTTGCACGTGTAGGCAATCCCGGCATTGCGGGCCTCCGCCTCGAACACGGCAATGGCGGCTTCCGTGCGGGCCAGCGCGCGCTCGTGCTCCATTTCATACACGGCCGCGACGGCGGTTCCGCCTTCGACGGCGAAGCTGATATTGGCAGACTCGTAACCGATCGAGATGGCGTCAACGCGCGCTCCCAGCGACATCGCGACTGAAATCGCGCCATCGGTGATCGGCCTGATCTGTTGCTCGGAAGGCAGGTGGACGAGGATACTCTTGGGCATGGCGGTTCTCCACATGGTTGGCGGGCGAGCCCGCGCGGTGGAAATGTTAGATCGGAACGCAAAGCCTTGGGTTGACGCACCTCAAATCAGCGTGGATCCAATCGACCGTCCAGCAGATTGGCGCTAGCCCGGGCGATGGTCGTCTCTTCGCTGGTCGGGATCACGCGGATATCAATATGGCTGGATGCCGCTGCGATGCGGTCGGCCGCATCCGCATTGGCCTGCGGGTCGATCGCCGCGCCGAGCCAGGCCAGACGGGCGCAGATTCGCGCGCGGATAGTGGCACTGTGTTCGCCAATGCCGCCGGTGAACACCAGGCAGTCAAGCCCCTGCAGGCTGACCGCCATCGCCGCGATTTCCTTCGCCGCGCGTTCGACAAACAGGTCGACGGCCTCGATCGCATGCGGTTCGTCGCTGGCAACCAGCACCCGCATATCCGCCGAAAGTCCGGACACGCCGAGCAGCCCGGACTCATAATATAGAATCTTCTCAAGTTCGTCCGGCGACAGGTCGTGGGCGCGCTGCAGATAGAGCAACACGCCGGGATCGATGGTGCCACAACGTGTGGCCATCATCAGCCCGTCGAGCGCGGTCAGCCCCATCGTGGTATCGACGCTGGCACCGTTACGCAGCGCGCACAGGCTCGATCCACTGCCGAGATGCGCCACCACGGTGCGCTTCTCCGTGAGTGTCGGCGATATCTCCGCCAGGCGTTGCGCGATGAACTGGTAGGACAGGCCATGGAAGCCGTAGCGGCGGACGCCCAATCCGTCGAAGCGGCGCGGAATGGCGAAGCGACGGGACAGTGGTCCGAGATCGTGATGGAACGCGGTGTCGAAGCAGGCAATCTGCGGCAGTTCAGGCCGCAGCGACATGATCGACCTGATCGGGGAAAGGCAGCGCGGCTGGTGCAGCGGGGCCAATGGCGTCAGCGCTTGCATCGCCTCAAGCACGGCGTCGTCAATGAATACCGGCGCAACCAGATCCGGACCGCCGTGAACGATGCGATGGCCGATGGCCAGCAGGTCATCGCTGGCCAGATAGCCATCGACCCAGTTCAGGATGTCATCGAGCAGTCCCGCCTCGTCGTCGCGGTCCGGTTGCTGCTTGTCAAACAGCACCACGCCATCGCCGTCCTTGATGGTGAGCCGCGGCGTGGCGTCGTGCTCGTCGAGCAGGCCCTTGCACAGCGATTGCGGGCCGGTCGGAAGGATGTCGAACAGCCCGAACTTGATGGTCGTAGAGCCGGCATTGAGGACCAGAATGGCGTCGGGCATCATCGCTCTCATCGGTAGGTCGTCACGGTGGACGAGATCTAGCCGCCGGATGGCGCGGCGTCATAGGGCCAGGTCCAGTCACGGATTTCCGGCACGTCTTCACCGTGGGCGCGAATATAGCGGCTGTGCTCGATCAGGGCGTCACGGAGCTGCTGCTTGATCGAAGCCGCGGCGACGCCAAGGCTCGGCACGCGCTCGATGACGTCGATCGCCAGATGAAAGCGATCCAGCCGGTTCAGCACCACCATGTCGAACGGCGTCGTGGTGGTGCCTTCTTCCTCGAAGCCGTGCACATGCATCCGATCGTGATTGGCCCGGCTGTAAGTCAGCCGGTGAATCAGATGCGGGTAGCCGTGAAAGGCAAAGATCACCGGCTTGTCGCGGGTGAACATGGTGTCGAAATCGCGGTCGCTCAGCCCGTGGGGATGCTGCTCTTTCGGCTGCAGCGTCATCATGTCAACGACATTGATGACGCGGATGTTCAGATCCGGAACCACCTGGCGCAGCAGGTCCACCGCGGCCAGGGTCTCCAGCGTCGGAACGTCGCCGCAGCATGCCATCACCACGTCGGGCTCGTTGACGACCCGCTCGGTACCTGCCCAGGGCCAGATACCAATGCCGGCGTCGCAATGGGTAGCAGCCTGGTCCATGGTCAGCCATTGCGGCGCCGGTTGCTTGCCGGCAACGATGACATTGATGCGGTCATAGGTACGCAGCACATGGTCCGTGATCCACAGCAGGGTGTTGGCGTCCGGTGGAAAATAGACGCGAACGATATCAGCCTTCTTGTTGACGACATGGTCGACAAAGCCGGGGTCCTGATGGCTGAAGCCGTTGTGATCCTGGCGCCAGACATGCGAGGTCAGGAGGTAGTTCAACGACGCGATCGGCCGGCGCCACGGCAACGCACGGGAGACTTTCAGCCATTTGGCATGCTGGTTGAACATCGAATCGACGATGTGGATAAAGGCCTCGTAACAGGATATCAGGCCGTGTCGACCGGTGAGCAGGTAGCCTTCGAGCCAACCCTGGCACAGATGCTCGCTGAGCACTTCCATGACGCGTCCGTCTTGCGCCAGATGCACGTCGTAAGGCTCGATGCCCTCCATCCACTGCCGCTCGGTCACTTCGAACACGGCGTCGAGGCGGTTCGACGCGGTTTCGTCGGGGCCCATGATACGGAAGTTGCGCGTTTGCGCATTCAGCGTGATCACGTCGCGCAGGAATTTGCCCATCTCGCGGGTGGCCTCGCCGAGGCTGGCGCCGGGTCTTGCGACGGTCAGCGCATAGTCGCGAAAATCAGGCAGCTTCAGTTCGCGCCGGAGCGTCCCGCCATTGCCATGCGGACTGGCGCCCATGCGGCGGTCGCCATCGGGGGCCAGTGCCTGCAATTCCGGGCGCAGCCTGCCGGCCTCGTCGAACAGGGTCTCCGGCTGATAGCTGCGCATCCACGCTTCAAGCAGCCGCAAATGTTCAGGATTGCCACGCGGATTGCCGATCGGGACCTGATGGGCACGCCAGAACCCCTCGACCTTGAGGCCATCGACTTCCTTGGGACCGGTCCAGCCCTTCGGACTGCGCAGGATGATCATGGGCCATCGTGGCCGAGCCGTCTGCTTGTCGTGGCGGGCGGCGTTCTGGATCGCATGAATGCGATCGAAAGCGATTTCGAGCGTGTTGGCCATCAGCCGGTGCATGGTGGCGGGATCGCTGCCCTCGACGAATAGCGGTTCATGGCCGTAGCCGGCGAACAGATCGCGCAGTTCCTCATCCGACATGCGGGCGAGGATGGTCGGGTTGGCAATCTTGTAGCCGTTCAGGTGCAGGATCGGCAGCACCGCTCCATCATGGAGCGGATTGAGGAATTTGTTGGAGTGCCAGGAGGCCGCGAGCGCGCCGGTCTCGGCCTCGCCGTCGCCGATCACACAAGCGACCGTGAGGTCCGGATTGTCGAAGGCCGCGCCATAGGCGTGCACCAGCGCATAGCCCAGTTCGCCACCCTCATGGATCGAACCCGGGGTCTCCGGCGCGGCGTGGCTGGGAATGCCGCCGGGAAACGAGAATTGCCGGAACAGCTTCTGCAGGCCGTCGGCGTCACGGCTGATATCGGGATAGATCTCGCTATAGGTGCCTTCGAGATAGGTGTTGGCTACCATTCCCGGGCCGCCATGGCCGGGGCCACAGACATAGAGCAAGCTCAGGTCGCGGGCACGGATCAACCGGTTGAGATGGGCGTAGATGAAATTCAGGCCGGGCGTTGTGCCCCAATGACCGAGCAGCCGCGGCTTGATGTGTTCTCGCCGCAGCGGCTCGCGGAGCAGCGGGTTGTCCAACAGATAGATCTGGCCAACCGACAGATAATTGGCGGCCCGCCAGTAGCGGTTGATCAGGTCGATTTCATCATCGCTCAACGCGGAAATTCCAGGCGAAACATCGAGCATTCGGACCTCGTGTGCTGTAATGAAACCGGTCTGGGATTCTAACGGGCCTCGGAAGCCTTCTTTTCGTCTTCCGCCGAGACAAGATACATTCCCGACATCGGCTCGACCCAGCAAAGATGGTCGTGGACTTCTTTAACGCCTTCCACGGCCTCCGCTGCGACAATGGACGCGGCGCGGGAACGTTCCTCCGTAATCACACCATCGAGATGAGCGATGCCGTTACGCACCACGACATTGAGACCGAACGGCGCCCAATCCTTGTTGGTAATCGCGGCGATCACCCGGTTGCGAATATGATCGTCGTCGGCGGTGGGGTCGGGCACGTCGCGGGCGAGGGCCGCAACGGCCTGCAGCAGGTTTGAACGCGAGACGATGCCGACGATCTGACCGTCGCTCATGACCGGCAGGCGCTTGACGTTATTGTTCTCCATCAGCAGCACGATATCTTCCAGGGATGTCTGCTCGGTGACGGTCAGTGGATTTGGCGTCATGATTTCGCCGATCTTGCGGCCCTGCGCGCGGACATAGTCGGCGGCCGCGGCGCCGGGCCCGAGCAGAAACCTGAGCCAGCGACCGCGCTTGCGCTGTGTGCCGATTTCGACGCGGCGTACGAAGTCGCCCTCTGAGATGATTCCGACCAGAACGCCCTGATGGTCCATCACCGGCATCCCGCTGATGTGATGGTGAAGCATCATGTTGGCGGCCTCGATGATGGTGGTCTCTGGCGTGACCGTGATGACGTTTCGGGTCATGATCTGATGCGCGCGCATCTGGTACTCCATGGTCGCTGGCTGATGCCGGGATTCGAGTTACCCGAACCGGCGGCCGGCGCGGTTGAGGCAGGTCAATCGCGCCGTATGTCAGGCGTTGATATCCCGCAGCCACTGCCGCTTCCGGATCACGATCTGGCGCGCGCCGGAAAAATCCAGCACGCCCTTCTCGCTCAACATCGATAGCGCGCGGGATACCGTCTCAAGCGTGAGTCCGAGATAGTCGCCGATATCGCGACGGCACATCGGCAGCGCCACCATCGAGGCGGCGGCCAGACGACGGTCCATCTCGAGCAGAAAGGCGGCGACGCGTTCCATCGCAGTCTTGCAGCCGAGCAGCAACATATGATCCTCGGCATGGCGCAACTCGCCCGATGTGACATTCCACAGCGCGCAGGCCACCTGCACATCGACCTTCGCTGCGTTTTCCAGGCCGCGGCGCTGGATCAGCCGGACTTCCGTCGCGCAGATCGCCTCGGCGGTGACGCGGTGATGCGAGCCATACTCAAGTCCGAAAATATCGCCCGGAAGGTGAAAGGATCCGATCTGGCGTCGACCGTCGGAGAGTAGCTTGTAGGTCCGTACCGCGCCGTGGACGACCTGGTAGACATAATCCGTGGGTTCATCCTCCCCGAAGATTTCCTCTTCCTTCTGATACCGGAAGGTGGTCGCGGCCAGGCTGGCGAGCCCCATCACGGTACCGAACTGATCGGCCGCGGGAGCCAGACACGGCGGCTGCGCCAGCAAGGCATTCGATTCGGTGGTTGCGACTGAATGTGTGAGCATTGGTCATCTCCCGATTGGATGACCGTTTTTGGCAGGGCCGGGCGCTCGCCGCTATTTGGTCGCATCACTTAAGGGCTTCCCCCTAAGTAGGTTTACGGAGGCTGCCGCGGCCGATCATAACGGCATCGCCCGCGCGGAAAGGTGGTCGTGGATGTGGGAAACCAGGCTTTCCTCGATATGGGGCTTCAGCAATACCTGCTGGATACCTGCGGCAGCCGCCTTGACGAAAATCGAATTATCCGGAAATCCGGTAACAAGAATGATCGGCGCCATGCTGCCGCGGCGGCGCAGCTGTTCCGCCACCTTGAGGCCGTCGATGCCCGGCATTTTATAATCGACTACGACGCAATCGAACAGGTTCTGCTCCGCCCAATCCAGCATGGCGGCGGGATTTCGAAACGAGCAAACGGCAAAGCCATGAGTCTCCAACAAAAATTGCAGCGAACTCAGGACTGCTGAATCGTCATCCAGCACCAGTATGGTCGCCTTCAAGGGGGCATTAACAGTCAAGCTCTCATCCCACGTATAGGTCGGGGAGACGATTCTACCCCGCTTCCAAGGCGTGCAGTTGATCTGCCTCAACCATCGAGAATTCCAGCGCGCAGTGCCAGCCGCACCAGTTCCGAGAGGCTGCGGGCCTGCATTTTGGTCATGACATTGGCGCGGTAGACTTCGATGGTTCGCGGGCTGATGTCGTAGTCCCGGGCGATCAGCTTGTTGGACAGCCCGGCGACCAGCCCGTTCATGACTTGCCGCTCGCGCTGGCTCAGTCCGGCAACGCGTGCCGCCAGATCGCTGGCCATGTTCTTGGTCTTTGCGCTGTCCTCGCCCTGCTTGAAAGCGGTGTGGATCGCTCCGATCAGCCGCTCGTCCTCGAACGGCTTTTCCAGAAAATCCAAAGCACCGAGCTTGATCGCCTCGACAGCCAACGGGATATCGCCATGGCCTGTCATGATGATGATGGGAAGGTCCGCACGCTTTGTTTTCAGTTCTCGCAGCAGGTCCATGCCGTTGATGCCGGGCATCCGGATGTCCGACACCACGCAGCCGAACTTTATTGCCGGCAGCTTCTCCAGAAATACGGGCGCGGACTCGAACAGCGTGACCGAAAATCCGGCCGATTCCAGCAAAAACTCCAGCGAGTCCCGCATCGCCGGGTCGTCGTCAATGACGTAGACGGTATCTTCAGGTGACATGAACAAGGTCCTGGGAAGCCGCGGCGGGCAGGGTGAAACGGAAAGTGGCGCCGCCCGAGGTATTTGTTTCGGCCCACATTCTTCCGCCATGTGCCTCGACGATCGATCGGCTGATCGAAAGGCCGACGCCCATTCCGGTCGACTTGGTTGTAAAGAATGTCTGAAACAGCTTGGCCGCCGTTTCATCGCTAAAGCCGCTTCCGGTATCGGAAACAGCGATTTCCACCATATCATCCGGGGCGACCGAGTTGGTGATGGAAAGTTCCTGTCGCGGCGCGTTGTGCATGGCCTCCAATCCGTTGCGAAACAGATTGACCAGGACCTGCTGGATCTGGACGCGGTCGACGACAACGCGGTCAAATCGGGCGTCGATGTGGAATCGCAGCATCACGCCCTGCTCACGGGAGCCGGTCAGGCCGAGTGCCCCGGCTTCCTCGACGAGCTTTGCAAGGCTTTCGACGCGCTTCTCGGATTCGTCGCGAGAGACGAAATCCCGCAGCCGGCGAATGATCTGACCCGCGCGAACGGCCTGCTCGGCGGCTTTATGCAGCGCGTTCTCGATTCGCGCGCGATTGGGGTCCGTGCTTGCCTCAAGCAAGCGGCGTGAGCCGTTCATGTAATTGCTGATCGAGGCCAGCGGCTGGTTCAGTTCGTGGGCGAGCGCCGAGGCCATCTCACCCATCGCGCTCAAGCGCGACATGTGGATCAGTTCGGACTGCAATTCCTGCATTTTCGCCTGGGTCTGCTGTTGCTCGGTGAGGTCGCGAATGAATCCGGTGAAATAGCGCTCGCCGCCGGATTGCATCTCGCCGATCGATAGATGCATCGGAAACGCGGTGCCATCACGGCGGCTGCCGGTCACAATTCGTCCAACACCGATGATGTGCCGCTCCAGCGTCGACTCATAACGCTTCAGATAGCCGTCATGGCGGGTGCGATCCGGATCCGGCATCAGGATGCTGACATTCTGGCCGATCGCTTCGCGCCCGGTGTAGCCGAACATGCGTTCGGCGGCCGAACTGAATGATTGTATCGCACCCATCGCATCGATCACGATCATCGCATCCGGGATGGTGTCGAGGATCGAGCGTAAATGGGCCTCCCGGGTTCGTAAGGCGACCTCCTGCCGCTTCTGCTCGTCGATATCAAGCACTACACCGCTGAACACCGCCGGCCTCCCATCCTCGCCGGCAATGATCCCGCCCCGGGCGCGAATCCAGTGGGGGCCGGCTGGCTGCCGGATGACCTGGCACTCAATGTCGAAATCGCAGCCGGTCTCGATGCATCGCTGGATAGCAAGTTCGGTGCGCTCGCGATCAAGCGGCTCGAGCAGCGAGAGAAAGCGTGCGTAATCGACTGGGTCCGAATCCGAGAGTCCAAATAGCGAGCGGGTAACGGAGGACCAGCCCAATTGCCCTGTCAAAAGGTCAAGCTCCCACGTGCCGATGCCCGACATGGCGTAGCCGCGTTCCGAATTGTCGCCCTGTGGTCCTGCTCGATGCTTCAAACTGCTGCTTTCCTCCCGGTCGCACCGGTATCCCCTGAAGATTTAGCATGCCCTGATGGCCCGCCGCTACCCGCAGCATAGCCCTGAACAGGGTCCCGCGCTCCGGAAGCTTCGTTGTTTGACCTCGATCAACAGCGCCGCCCTCCCGACATGCTGGACTGTCCGGCATTAGGATGAGCCGCCGGCATAGCTCTATCGGCTGATCCACAAGACATGGGATCATAGTCGTGAATTATTTCCTCGATCAGATCGTTGGCGACAACATGACCCGCAAGGTCACGACCGTTACCAGTGAGGTGACGATGCGTGAACTGGGCAAGCTGTTTGAGCAGGATGATTTTAACGCCTATCCGGTTTGGGAAAAGGGCCACGTGGTCGGGGTTGTGTCCAAACTGGACTATCTCGCCTGCTTCGTATTCACGCCTGACCATATGGTGCCGCCATATAATGAGCTGATGCAGCGCCAGGTCGCCGATGTCATGACGTCGGAGTTCATTTATGTCGGCACGGAGACGAAGCTGACGCGCGTTCTGCAGCTGATGGTTGATCACCGTATTCGCAGCATGCCGGTCATCGATATGGACCAGAAATTGTCGGGCATCATCTCGCGGGAAGATGTCATGCGCGCACTGGCACGCAGCACCAGTGGGGACAGGTTGGCCGGAGCCGGCTAGTCCAGGCAAGCGGGGGCACTATGGCATTCAAGGAAGCTCCGCTGCCGCTGGTTGGCGATCTCGGCCCGGCTATTGTCGTTGCGATCGAGAAATGCGTGGCGATGGCAGTGGATATCGGGGCTCGTATTTCCGCTGTGGCGGTTGAGCTGGATGCGGCGGTCCGTCCTGCGGCGATGATCCCTGTCGATCGGGACGAGGCGGCAACGATCGAAAAGACCCGCGGCGCCTCGAATGCCGGCGACCTTTCATAGCGCTTCGCGGTGTGGCGGAAAGCTTCGAAACGGTGAAGCGTGACGGCAGTTCTGTCGGCATGGCGTTTCGCGCCTATGCCAGGGCGCATGCGATTGATCTGCTGGTGATGGGAGCCTACCGTCACTCGGTGATGAATGAGTGGGTCTGGGGTGGCGCCAGCAACACCGTCATCGGTCAGCCACCCTGCTGGGTTATGATGTCGCATTAAAGGGCTAATTCAGAACGGCGCGTGCGACCGTCCTGGAAACGGCTCGATTGGAGCCGGCCCGATGTCTATATATCGTCTCAGCAAGCTGCTCGCGCCGCGCTCGGTAGCGCTCGTCGGTGGCAGCCCGCATCCCGGTTCGGTCGGTCAGGCGGTGTTGCGCAATATTCGTCAGGCCGGGTTCGACGGACCATTCGGCGTGGTCAATTCGCACTATCCCGAGATCGCGGGTCTCGCGACAGTCGGTAGCCTGGCCGCATTGCCATTCGTGCCGGAACTGGTGGTGATCACAGCGCCGGCCGAAGCGATTCCCGGTCTGGTCGAAGAGGCGGGACGTCTGGGTTGCGCCGGCGCTCTGATCATCTCATCGGGGCTGGGCCATGGTCCGGGCTCGCTCGAGGCAGAGATCGACGACGCGGCGCGCCGCCATCACATGCGAATCATCGGGCCGAACTGCATCGGCGTGATGATGCCCGGCGCCCGGCTGAATGCCTCCTTTGCCGCCGCCATGCCGCGCGCGGGTAATCTGGCGCTGATCTCGCAATCCGGCGCGATCGTCGCCGGGATGGTGGGCTGGGCCGAGCAACGCGGCGTGGGCTTCTCCGGTGTGGTCTCGATTGGCGATCAGCTCGACGTCGATATCGCGGATCTACTCGATTATTTCGCGCTCGATGGCAAGACCAAGGCGATCCTGCTCTATGTCGAGGCCATCAAGGACGCCCGCAAATTCATGTCGGCGGCGCGGGCGGCGGCCCGGGTCAAGCCGGTGATCGTCATCAAGTCCGGCCGCATGGCGCAGGGGGCGCAAGCGGCGGCGACGCATACCGGAGCGCTCGCCGGTGCCGACGCGGTTTATGACGCCGCCTTCCGCCGCGCGGGCGTGCTTCGCGTCGCCGATTTGCGCGAATTGTTCGACTGCGCCGAGACCCTCGGCCGGATCGGGTCGCCAGCCGGCAAGCGGCTGGCGATCCTGACCAATGGCGGTGGCATCGGCGTGCTGGCAGTCGATCGGCTGGCCGAACTTGGCGGCGTTCCGGCGTCGATTTCCCCTTCTACCCGCGCCCAGCTCGACGCCGTGCTTCCGCCAACCTGGTCCGGCGCCAACCCGGTCGACATCATCGGCGACGCCGATGCGGCGCGCTACGCGGCGGCTTTGGAAATCCTGCTGGCCGATCCGGCCAATGACGCCGTTCTGGTCATGAACGTGCAGACCGCGATCTCTTCCGCCGACGCGATTGCCGCGGCGGTCATGAAGGCCGTCGCGGATTATGGCGCGACGCATCGCGGCTTTGCCAAGCCGGTGCTGGCTGTATGGGTCGGAGCTGATCCCCGGACCCGGGCGCAGCTGAGTGCCGCCGGCATTCCGAACTATCCCACCGGCGGTGACGCCGTGCACGGTTTCATGCATCTGGTGCAGCATCGCGAGCTGGTCGAATCGCTCGCGCAGGTCCCGCCGGCGCTGCCGGAGGAGTTCGTTCCCGCCAAGGAGACCGCGCGAAAGATCGTCGAAACGGCGATCAGCGAGCAGCGGCAGTGGCTCGATCCGATCGAGATCAAGCAATTGCTGGAAGCGTACCAAATTCCAATGATTGCGACCTTCGTCGCGGCGGATGCCGACGAAGCCGTCTTGCATGCGTCGAAGATCCTGGAGCAGGGCGATACCGTTGTTCTCAAGATCCTGTCGCGCGACATTCCCCACAAATCCGACGTGGGCGGGGTCGTTCTCAATCTGACCGGCGTCGAAGCCGTGCGCGCGGCGACCGCTGACATTCTTGCCCGTGCCCGGCAGTTGTGTCCGGAGGCGCGCATCCATGGTGTCATCGTCCAGGCGATGATGGTTCGGCCCAAGGTTCGCGAACTGATCATCGGGCTTGCCGACGACCCCACCTTCGGCACCGTCGTGGTGTTCGGTCGCGGCGGCACCGCGGTGGAGATCATCAATGACAAGGCGCTGGCGCTGCCACCGCTCGACCTGCCGCTGGCACGGGACCTGATCGCGCGCACGCGGGTGTCCCGCCTGCTGCAGCATTACCGCGATGTTCCGGCTGTAAAGCCCGACGCGGTGGCGCTGACGCTGGTCAAGCTGGCTCAAATGGCGGCCGACATTCCCGAAATCCGCGAACTGGACATCAATCCGCTATTGGCCGACGAGCATGGCGTGCTCGCCGTCGATGCGCGCGTCGCGGTGAACGAGATCACGCGGAAATTCAGAGGCAGTGGGCCTGCCAATTTCGCGGTTCGGCCCTATCCATCGCAGTGGCAGCGGCACATCGAGGTGAAGGACGGGTGGCAGGTCTTCGTCCGGCCGATCCGTCCGGAGGACGAGCCGACCATCCAGCGATTTCTCGAACACGTCACCAGCGATGATCGCCGGCTGCGCTTCTTCGCGCCGATGAAGCAATTCAGCCATGAGTTCATCGCCCGCCTGACGCAGCTGGATTATGCCCGCGCAATGGCTTTTGTGGCCTTCGATGGGAAGACACGCGAGATGGTCGGCGTTGTGCGCCTGCACTCCGATTCGATCTATGAAAGCGGTGAATATGCGATCCTGCTGCGCTCCGATCTGAAAGGCCGCGGGCTCGGCTGGACGCTGATGCAGCTGATCATCGAATACGCGAAATCCGAAGGGCTGAAACGCATTTCCGGCGATGTGCTGCGCGACAACAGGGTGATGCTGGCGATGTGCCGGCAACTCGGGTTTGACGTGAAGAGCAATACGGAGGAGCCGTCACTCTGCAATGTCTCGCTGCGGCTGGAGTGACCGTCAACCAGCGGCAATGCAGCTGCCCGGGTTAGCTGTGGTTTGAACGACGAACGCGATCGGCCGGCACCGCGCCAGGATCTATTCCAGGGTCTTGAGGAAGGCCAGCAGGTCATTGATCTGGTCGGGCTCCAGCTGAAATTCCGGCATGGTGGGATGGCCGGTGACAATGCCTTCCGCCAGCGCCTCGGCCAGGGTTTCGATCCGGTAGCGTTCATGCAGCGTGCGGAACGGTGGCGCGATCCTGAGCGGGCTTCGCGTCACCCGATCAATCGAATGGCAGCGCGCGCAATTCACCCGAGCAAATGTCTTCCCGCGCTGTTCGGCCGGTGACGCGGCCAGAGCCGGTGTCACCAGGAGGCTGGCGATGACGAAGTGATGCAACAGGTGGCGGGTCATTCCGGCGCTATCCTTGGGCATGTGCCCTCGAGATAGTACGAATGGTGGCTCACGATCTTGACCTGCATCAAGCTCGCAGATCAAGCGGCGTCGCCGCCAAACCACGCCACTTTTGATCTCGATCAAATCGGTTGCGGTCTTGGCATGATTTGAAGGCTGCAGACTCGGGGAAACTGACATGCAGCCAAATATCGACGTTAAACGGATGACCGCCGGTGAGTCGGGGCTGGCTGCCCTTTTCACGGTGGCCGTATTCCTGTGCATCCTGGCCGCGGGCAAGGCGGAGGACGCGCCGTTTGCTTTTCACGCGACGCTGGCTGGTGCCGCCAGCCTGATCGCGGTGTTCGCCATTCTGAACCGCTATTTTGACAGGACGACGCTGCCGCCGCAGGAGATCAACGGCAAGCCAAATTACAATTTCGGCCCGATCAAGGTTGCCTCGTTTATGGCGATGTTCTGGGGCATCGCCGGCTTCACCGTCGGCCTGCTGATCGCGATGCAGCTGGCATGGCCGGCGCTGAACTTCGATCTGCCATGGACCAGCTTTGGCCGACTGCGACCGCTGCACACTTCCGCGGTGGTGTTCGCGTTCGGCGGCAACGTATTGCTGGCGACCTCGTTCTACGTTGTTCAAAAGACCTGCCGTGTACGACTCGCCGGTGATCTGGCGCCCTGGTTCGTCATTCTGGGCTATAATTTCTTCATCCTGATCGCGGGCACCGGCTATCTGCTCGGCGTAACCCAATCCAAGGAATATGCCGAGCCGGAATGGTATGCCGATCTCTGGCTGACCATCGTCTGGGTAACCTACCTGCTGGTGTTCCTGATGACGCTGGTCAAGCGCAAGGAGCCCCACATCTTTGTCGCCAACTGGTTCTATCTGGCCTTCATCGTGACCATCGCCGTGCTGCACCTCGGGAATAATCCGGCTTTGCCGGTCTCGGTGTTTGGCTCCAAGTCCTATGTCGCCT
>NZ_JANXTC010000269.1:0-14220 GCF_025356345.1 Tardiphaga sp. | reverse complement strand
GCGAAAGTCGCGCGCCGGGGTGCGAAGGCCAATTTCATGGATGATCTTCTGCGCGAATTTTTGACGGAAACGAACGAGAGCCTGGACACTGTTGACAATCAGTTGGTCCGGTTCGAGCAGGATCCGAACAACGCGAAAATTTTAGATAATATTTTTCGGCTGGTACACACCATCAAGGGCACCTGCGGCTTTCTTGGGCTGCCACGTCTGGAAGCGCTGGCGCACGCCGCCGAAACTCTGATGGGCAAATTCCGTGATGGCATGCCGGTTACCGGGGAGGCGGTTACGCTTATCCTGACCACCATCGACCGTATTAAGGAGATCCTTAGCCAGCTCGAAGCTACCGAAGCCGAGCCGGAAGGTGTCGATCAGGATCTGATTGAAGAACTTCACCAAATGGTCGAAAAGGGCATGGAATCCATGAAGACCCCGTCGATCGTTCCGGCTTTACCAGAGCCGGCGCCGCTGTTGGTACCGGTTCTGGAGCGCGAACTGCGCCCGGGCGAAGTATCGCTCGACGAACTGGAGCGCGCCTTCCAGGAAACCGCCATCGAAATCACGCCACCCGTCGTCGCAGCGCCCGTGGCCGAGCCGGTCGACGAGGTGCCCGTCGTCGCCGTGATCGAGAAGGTCGCGCCGAAGCCCGTGGCCAAGAAGTCGGTCGTCGAGATCGAAACGCCGGAAGGCGACAAGATTGCCAACCAGTCGATCCGCGTCAACGTCGACACGCTCGAACATCTGATGACGATGGTCTCCGAGCTGGTGCTGACCCGCAACCAGCTGCTGGAGATCAGCCGCCGCCACGAGGACACTGAATTCAAGGTGCCGTTGCAGCGGCTTTCCACGGTGACCGCCGAGCTGCAGGACGGCGTCATGAAAACGCGCATGCAGCCGATCGGCAATGCGTGGCAGAAGCTGCCGCGTATCGTCCGCGATCTGGGCGGCGAACTCGGCAAGCAGATCGACCTCGAGATGCACGGTGCTGACACCGAGCTCGATCGTCAGGTGCTCGATCTGATCAAGGATCCCTTGACGCATATGGTGCGCAACTCGGCCGACCACGGGCTGGAGACGCCCGCAGAGCGCGTCAAGGCCGGCAAGCCTGAGCAGGGCACCATCCGCCTGTCCGCCTATCATGAAGGTGGTCACATCCTGATCTGCATCGCCGACAACGGTCGCGGTCTGAACACCGAGCGGATCAAGGCCAAGGCGATCTCCAACGGTCTCGCGACCGAGGCCGAGATCGAGAAGATGTCGGAAGCGCAGGTCCACAAGTTCATCTTCGCACCGGGCTTCTCGACCGCGGCCGCCATCACCAGCGTTTCCGGACGCGGCGTCGGCATGGACGTCGTGCGCACCAACATCGATCAGATCGGCGGCACCATCGACGTCAAGTCGGTCGCCGGTGAAGGCTCCAGCGTAACCATCAAGATCCCGCTGACGCTGGCCATCGTGTCGGCGTTGATCGTGGAAGCCGGTGGTGACCGTTTCGCCATTCCGCAGCTGGCCGTGGTCGAGCTGGTGCGCGCGCGCGCCAATTCCGAACATCGCATCGAGCGCATCAAGGACACCCCGGTGCTGCGGCTACGCAACAAGCTGCTGCCGCTGATGCATCTGAAGAAGCTGCTGCAGATCGACGACGGCACCTCCACCGATCCCGAAAACGGCTTTATCGTCGTTACCCAGGTTGGCAACCAGACCTTTGGCATCGTCGTCGACGGCGTGTTCCACACCGAGGAAATCGTCGTCAAGCCGATGTCGACCAAGCTCCGCCACATCGGTATGTTCTCCGGCAACACCATTCTCGGTGATGGCGCGGTGATCATGATCATCGATCCGAACGGCATCGCGCAGGAACTGGGCGCCGCGGCGTCGAGCCAGGGCGAGATCGCCGAAGAGAATGCCGCCGCCCGCGCGATGGCCGCCGAACAGCTCACCTCACTGCTGGTGTTCCGCGCCGGTTCGTCGCAGCCGAAGGCGGTACCACTTGGGCTGGTGACGCGTCTCGAAGAGATCAGCGTCGAGAAGATCGAACTGTCGAACGGTCGCTACATGGTTCAGTACCGTGACCAGTTGATGCCGTTGGTGCAGATGGAAAACGTAACGGTGCGCACCTCTGGAACCCAGCCGATCCTGGTGTTCGCCGACGACGGCCGCTCGATGGGCCTCGTGGTCGACGAGATCGTCGATATTGTCGAGGAGCGTCTTCACATTGAAGTCGCGAGCGGCCGTGAAGGCATTCTTGGCTCCGCGGTCATCAAGGGTCTTGCCACCGAAGTCATCGATGTCGGCCACTTCCTGCCGATGGCGTTCTCTGACTGGTTTACCCGCAAGGAGATGCGTGTCTCCGCCACGGCGCAGTCGATCCTGCTGGTTGATGACTCGGCGTTCTTCCGTAACATGCTCTCCCCGGTCCTCAAGGCCGCCGGCTACCGTGTGCGGGTCGCCACCAACGCCCAGGAAGGCCTCGTCGTGCTGCGCTCCGGCCAGGAATTCGATGCGATCCTGACCGACATCGAAATGCCCGACATGAACGGCTTCGAATTCGCCGAAACCATTCGCGCCGACACCAAGCTTGCCCACACGCCGATCATCGCGCTGTCGTCGATGGTTTCTCCCGCGGCCATCGAGCGCGGTCGCCTCGCCGGCTTCCACGATTATGTCGCCAAGTTCGACCGGCCCGGCCTGATTGCCGCGCTGAAAGAGCAGACCACTGACATTCACCAGGCGGCATGAGGGACATGACGATGACCACCACGACCACTAACACCAAGCACAGCGCCGACGGCGCGATTACCGAATTCGTCACCACCATGATCGGGGGCCAGTTGTTCGGTATGCCGATTTCTCGCGTGCAGGACGTCTTCATGCCGGAGCGGCTGACCCGTGTGCCGCTGTCGTCCAGCGACGTTGCCGGCGTACTAAATTTGCGCGGTCGCATTGTCACGGCGATCGATATGCGCTCCCGTCTGGGCTTGCCGAAGAACGAGGATGGCAAGCCGCCGATGGCGGTCGGCGTTGACCTTCGCGGTGAATCCTATGGTCTGCTGATCGACTCTATCGGCGAGGTTCTGAAGCTCGCCGACGACAGTCGGGAAGTTAACCCGGTCAATCTCGACCCGCGCATGGCGAAGATGGCCTCGGGCGTCCATCGTCTCGAAGGGCAGCTCATGGTCGTTCTCGACGTCGATAAAATCCTTGAAATTTCGCCCGACAAATTGGCCGCATAAGGCTCTCGACCGTCGGGATATTAGTGTCCTTTAGGACAACAACTGCAGAGGCCAAAATGAAGACTTGTTTGGTAGTCGATGACTCCAGCGTCATCCGTAAAGTGGCACGACGTATTTTAGAAGGTCTGGATTTCGAAATAACGGAAGCCGAAAATGGCGAGAAGGCTCTCGAGGTCTGCAAGAGCGGATTTCCCGACGCCATCCTGCTCGACTGGAACATGCCCGTCATGGACGGCTACGAGTTCCTGCACAATTTGCGCCGCCTGCCCGGTGGCGATGCACCAAAGGTGGTGTTCTGCACGACGGAAAATGACGTCGCGCATATCGCACGCGCGCTGCATGCCGGCGCCAACGAATACATCATGAAGCCATTCGACAAGGAAATCGTGTCGGCGAAGTTTCATGAAGTCGGTCTGATCTGACGATCGCCCCGGAAACGGGGCGTTCGCGCCTCCGATCGTTAAAGTAATATTTAATTTTTATTGTTGCGTTCTGTTGCGTTGGTGATTCCATGAGTACAGCTTTGATGAACCCTCCAGGTTCGGATACGACACGCTATGAACCGCTGCGGGTCATGGTAGTCGACGACTCCGTCGTGATTCGCGGCTTGATCTCGCGCTGGATCGAAGCCGAGCCGGACATGACGGTCGCGGCTTCGCTGCGCACCGGTCTTGATGCCGTCAACCAGATCGAACGCATCAATCCCGATGTCGCGGTGCTCGATATCGAAATGCCGGAGCTCGACGGCATTGAAGCGCTGCCACAGCTTCTGGCCAAGAAGCGTAATTTGATCGTGATCATGGCGTCGACGCTGACACGTCGCAACGCGGAAATCAGCTTCAAGGCGATGTCTCTCGGCGCCGCCGACTACATTCCAAAGTCGGAAAGCACGCGCGAAAGTGCCGCGGCCGATATTTTCAAGCACGATCTGCTGCAGAAGATCCGTCATCTCGGCATGAAGGTTCGGCGTTTGAAGACCGGCGGGGCGCCGTCGATCGCGCCGCTCGGTCGCCCGCGCGACACGGCGCCGCGGCCGGTCGCGACCGTCGCCGCGCAGGCTCAACTGGTCAAACGGCCTTTCAGCGCGATCACGCCGCGGGTGTTGTTGATCGGATCCTCGACCGGTGGCCCACAGGCGCTGATGGCGCTGGTCACCGAAATCGGCGCCGTCATCGATCGCGTTCCGGTGCTGATCACGCAACACATGCCGCCGACCTTCACCACCATTCTCGCCGAGCATCTGGCACGTGCCAGCAAGCGGCCGGCGCATGAAGGTATCGACGGCGAGGCCGTCAAGCCTGGCCAGATCTATCTGGCGCCGGGCGGCAAGCACATGCGGGTCGTCAAACAGGGGGCCGGCATCGCGATCGCGCTCGACGACGGTCCGGCGGTGAATTTTTGTAAGCCGGCGGTCGATCCGCTGTTCAATTCTGCTATCGATGTCTGGCAGGGGGCCATCCTGGCCGTCGTACTGACGGGCATGGGCTCCGATGGCATGCGCGGCGGCAAGGATATTGTCGCGGCCGGCGGCAACGTCATCGCCCAGGACGAGGCGTCCAGCGTCGTCTGGGGTATGCCCGGTGCCGCCGCCAACGCCGGTATTTGTTCGGCGATCCTGCCGCTTAACCAGATCGCACCGAAACTGGTCCGGATCTTCTCGGGAGACCGCTCATGAATCCGGTCGATTACGAATTCCTGCGCAAGTTCCTGAAGGAACGTTCCGGGCTCGATCTGTCGATCGACAAGCAATATCTGGTCGAGAGCCGCCTGACGCCGCTGGCGCGGAAGGCCAATTTGGCCGGCATCGACGAACTGGTGCAGAAGATCAAAGGTGGCTCGGCGGCGATCGCTTCCGACGTCATCGAGGCGATGACCACCAACGAGACGTTCTTCTTCCGCGACAAGATTCCGTTCGATCATCTGCGCGACACTATAATGCCCGAATTGCTACAGGCCCGCGCCGGGCGACGCAGCCTGCGGATCTGGTGCGCGGCGGCCTCGACCGGGCAGGAGCCCTATTCGATCGCGATGTGCCTGAAGGAAATGGGCGCCGCGCTGAGCGGCTGGCGCGTCGAGATTATCGGCACCGATATATCGCAGCAGGTGCTGGATAAATCCAAGTCGGGCATCTACAGCCAGTTTGAGGTCCAGCGCGGGCTTCCGATCCAGTTGCTGGTGAAGTATTTCAAGCAAATCGGCGAGATGTGGCAGATCAATCCCGACATTCGCTCGATGATCCAGTACCGGCCACTGAATCTGCTGCAGGACTTCACCCATATGGGCAAGTTCGACCTCATCTTCTGTCGCAACGTGCTGATCTATTTCGACCAGGATATGAAGTCACAGATTTTCAACCGGCTCGGCAAGGTAATGGAGCCGGATGGCTTTCTCGCGCTCGGCGCCGCGGAAACCGTGGTCGGGTTGACGGACGTCTTCAAGCCCTACGCTGACCGCCGCGGGATCTATCGCCCAAATACCGCGCGCGCGGCGCCCTCGATCGTGCCCGGCATGGGGCAACAGCCGATTCGCGTCGCTACATCGTCGATCCGCTGATCCTTAATCCCCGCGGCGCGGGCCGGTAACGCCCGCGCCGCAATGAGTCTTTTCAAACGTAGTTCAGAATCCTGGAATCCGGCCTGCGCCAGCCGCGGCACTTGCTCGATCGCTCTGAATACCAGATGGTTTTGCGGCAGCGCGTTGGCCTGGGCGCGAACACGAAATCGCGCCGATCGCTGTCGGCATGAAAACGACATTGCGACAGCAAGTCCCGTATTTGAGAATGTGCTGCGGCTAGTGAGCCGCGACGTTTCCTGAGGCACCGGCGTTCACACCCACCCCCACGGTGCGCAACAGACTTGCCGACGGCAGGTAATGGTTGCAATTTCTATTACAGATTGTAGTAGTATTTTGTACATCCAAAACCCGAGGGGGGGAAGATGAATGCAAACTATGTGGCTGCGCTGAACGGCACGCTGGTCTCGCCGACCGGAGGTGCAGCGCTGAGCAGCGTTGAGTTTTACAACGACCTGCCGTTCACCGTGCAACTATTCTTCATCGACGGCAGCGGCTATCATCAATATCTCGGGACCATCTTCGCGAACAGTAACGCGCCGGTTTCGAACGTGAACGTTGGTGACTTCTTCCTGTTTTCGCTACCAACCAGCGGCGCGTTCATCAGCGTGATCGAACTCACCAGCGCGACCGGGTATCACCTCGACAACACGATGCTGATTGATCCGAACGATATCGGTCCGATTCCACAGCCCAATCAAACGGTTATGGTGCCGCCGAATTCACCAAGGGTGCTGGTGGCGTGCGGCACCCTGCCGCCCACCGGGCCTGGCGAGACCATTTCGTCCACCTCGAACTACGTGACGCGGGAGCAATACTGGGCACTGCAGGGCGACTCTTATTCCATCGTTCCCGGTGAAACGCGCACCATCAGCTTCACCGTCACCTCCGGGAAGCAGGAGACGTCATCGGAGCAGGCCACCGTGGCGGCATCGGTGGGTACGTCGGCGGGCGGTGGATGGGGGCCGGTGTCGGCAAGCGTTTCCGCCAGTCTCAACATGTCCGCATCGGTGTTTCAGCAGGTCACGATCACTGAACAGACCAGCACCTATGTATCGGATGTCGTCACCAACAATTCAAAAGTGCCGATCCTGGTGCTGCGCTGGCAGATGGTGGATGTCCTGACGATATTCACATTGACCGGGACCCCGATGGCGACGGTCAGCAGCGGTAGCGTGGTGATCGTGCAATCCTATGATCTCAGCGGCTTGGCCAGCCAGGTCGCACGCCCGCTGTCAGTCCGGCGTTCGCCGCCTCCTAAACTCGGCAAGTCCGCCTGACAGAGTTGCGGTTCATCGCTATGGGGGAGTGCCATGCCGAAGAATTACGTAATCCTTTGCTACGATGATCTCATGATATTTCCCATCAAAGCACTCATGAGCCCTTATCCGGGCGGCATCGTCTATTGCCCGGGAGAGCCGCAATTCTTTGGCGGTGGCGTGGAGGGAGGAGAGGGCCCTTTGACCACGCTCCAACGTGAACTTGATGAAGAAAGCGCGCACACTTTTCGCTTGAATGGTTATGTCAATCAGCCGGTGTTTCGTGGAAGCTACCCCACGAGAAAAGGGCGTGTGGAGTGTTGTTTCTATTACTCCGTCGACTGGACTTTTCTTGATCGATGGCCGGATCTGCGGGAGTGGCAACAACTCCCATATGCCTGCCGTGAGATGTGTTTCGTCGCAACTGTCCTCCGCTCGGATTTTGACCGTGTCATGTTTCCGGGCATCAATACGCCGCCGCCATGGACAATCTTTGAAGTCTTGACGAGGGTGGCAAGGCAACAGGCTCCTCGATGGGCGCGAGACCAGATCAGACCCTTTTCCAGCGATGAGTTCGATCGTTCGCTAACTTTTCAGGCTTTTATCTGTTTTGTGAATAGTTGGTTGACGGAGACCCTGCCGGGCTGGCCGCTGCCGCCGCGACCACTCGTTCCTCGCGAAGACGTATCGATCGTAAGCCGACGCCTCGCAACGGCTTCCAGCCGACTCATTTGCCATCAACGAATTCCGTCGGGCGTCAGTTGACAACGGCCCGCAGCATCTTGACCCATTGAAGGAGTGACATCATGAGCTGCTGCGACGGCACCAAAGTCGTGATCGCCAACAATTCAGGGACCACCATCACCATCGCGTCGGTTAGTCCTACGATGGGTACCATCCAGAGCATCGGCAACGGCAACACTATCGCCGACACCGACAGTCAGACGGGCCAGGCGTACTCCACCGCCGGCACCAACGGCGCGGCGTCAGGCTCGATCGGCATCAGCATAGGCAACAGCGCCACAGCGTTGACGCTCAATTACAAATTCACGCCTGAGAACGTTTACGGAAATTGCCCGTGTACCGCCAGCCTGTCGCCATCGTCGGTGTCGAACGGCAATTATCTGGCGCAGGGGTCGACCGGCCCCGGCGCGACGGATGGCGCGGCGTCCATCACCTGGACCGTCACATCGCAACTCGGGTCGTAGTATCCGTCAGCGCGCGATCGCACCCCAAACAAAAACCCCGCCGTTTCCGGCGGGGTCAGTTCGGGAGGCGCGAGCACCGGCTCGCCGTATTGGTCAGGCCTGAGCTCAGGCCGGAATGCGGATCATCTCTTCTTCATGTGGCTCGCGCAGCACATAGCCGCGTCCCCAGACCGTTTCGATGAAGTTGCGGCCGTCCGACGCATTGGCGAGCTTCTTGCGCAGCTTGCAGATGAACACGTCGATGATCTTCAGTTCGGGCTCGTCCATGCCGCCATAGAGATGGTTGAGGAACATCTCCTTAGTGAGGGTGGTGCCCTTGCGGAGCGAGAGCAGCTCCAGCATCTGGTATTCCTTGCCGGTCAGATGCACGCGCTGGCCGCCGACTTCCACCGTCTTGGTGTCCAGGTTGACGACGAGATCGCCGGTCTGGATCACCGACTGGGCATGGCCCTTGGAGCGGCGCACGATCGCATGGATGCGGGCGACGAGTTCGTCCTTGTGGAACGGCTTGGTCATGTAGTCGTCGGCGCCGACGCCGAGGCCCTTGACCTTGTCCTCGATGCCGGCGAGGCCGGAAAGGATCAGGATAGGCGTCTTGATCTTCGACACCCGCAGCTGCTTGAGCACATCATAGCCGGACATATCCGGAAGATTGAGGTCGAGCAGGATAATATCATAATCGTAGAGCTTGCCGAGATCGACACCCTCTTCGCCGAGATCCGTCGTGTAGACGTTGAAGCTCTCGGATTTGAGCATCAGCTCAATCGACTGCGCTACCGCGCTATCATCTTCTATAAGCAAAACGCGCATGCCAGTCCCCTTTAGTCGCCGCTCCGGGCGTCAGGTCGGCCGCACTTGCGGCACCAAAAAACGCCTTTGAACAACTGATTCGGATCCTGACGACATATGGTTAACAAAACCTGATTCCTTTGCGCAAGACCAAACCGTGCAATTTTTGTCGAATCGCCATAAGATATTGCAGCCAAGACGTTTTTTGTTTCCGTTGCCGTTCAAGTTCCACATTAAGAGCCAGCGGTAACCGACTCTCTCGACTCGCCCTTCGTTCTGAAAAGAAAATGCTCTCAGCAGCCTCAGACAATGATGTAATGATTAACGATGCGGGTAAACACCGGGTTAAGAGCCGTTCAGCAATGCGTAGAAACTTAAGGCTTTCGCAATGAAGGCGCTCGCGGAACAGATTACCGATCTCGACGGCGTCAACATCTATGGCCGCGTCGTCGGCGTGCGTGGATTGATGGTCGAAATCGCCGGTCCGATCCATGCCATGTCGGTGGGGGCACGGATCGTGATTGAGACCGGTACAAACCGCTTCATCCCCGCCGAGGTGATCGGGTTTTCCGGCAGCAATGCGGTGGTGATGCCGTTCGCGGGGCTGGAAGGCGTTCGCCGCGGCTGCCGCGCGGTGATCGCCAATGCCGCCAGCCAGGTGCGGCCTTCGATTTCCTGGCTGGGGCGGGTCGTCAATGCGATGGCCGAACCGATCGACGGGAAGGGGCCGCTGGAGCAGGGACCGGCGCCGATGCCGTACCGGAACTCGCCGCCGCCGGCGCATTCGCGCAAGCGGGTCGGAGCGCCGCTCGATCTCGGTGTGCGCTCGCTGAATACGTTTCTGACCTGCTGCCGCGGCCAGCGTATGGGCATTTTTGCCGGCTCCGGGGTTGGCAAGTCGGTGCTGCTGTCGATGCTGGCGCGTAACGTCGATGCCGATGTCTCGGTGATCGGCCTGATCGGCGAGCGCGGCCGCGAAGTGCAGGAATTTCTGCAGGAGGATCTCGGCGACGAAGGTCTGGCGCGGGCCGTGGTAGTGGTGGCGACCTCAGACGAGCCAGCCCTGATGCGGCGCCAGGCGGCCTACCTGACCATGTCGATCTCGGAATTCTTCCGCGACGAGGGCAAGGACGTCATGTGCATGATGGACTCCGTGACCCGCTTTGCGATGGCGCAGCGCGAGATCGGCCTGTCGGTGGGCGAGCCGCCAACCGCCAAGGGCTATACGCCGACGGTATTCACCGAATTGCCGAAGCTGCTCGAGCGTGCCGGGCCAGGGATCAATGAGGGCTCGATTACCGGTATTTTCACGGTGCTGGTGGATGGCGACGACCATAATGAGCCGGTCGCCGACGCCGTGCGCGGTATTCTCGACGGCCATATCGTGATGCAGCGCGCCATCGCCGAGCGCGGCCGCTATCCGGCGATCAACATTCTGAAGTCGGTGTCGCGGACGATGCCGAAATCCTGCGATCCGGTCTATCTGCCGACCATCACGCGGGCCCGCCAGATCATGGCGACCTATTCGGACATGGAGGAGCTGATCCGGCTCGGCGCCTACCGCGCGGGCTCCAGCCCCGAGGTCGATGAAGCCATCCGGCTGCACGAGCCGCTGGAGAGCTTTTTGCGGCAGCGCAAGGACGAAGTCGCCAGTTTGGCAGCAGGATACCAGCAACTCGAGCAAATCGTTGGTAGTTTGGAAACGGAACGCTAACTTTGTCAGGCCATCATCTATTCAGAGTAGAGATTCTACCGGTAGCGCCTTCGCGGGCGACCGGATCTGTCCCGCGTTGAGACTGGGACTTCTGGGGAGTACGAGTCGATGAAGTCACGTGACACGCTGATCCGATTGAAGAAGTTTCAGGTCGATGAGAAGCGCCGAAGGGTCAACCAGATCGAAGGCATGATCGCCGACTTCCAGCGCATGTCGGTTGATCTCGAGCGCGAGATTCAGACCGAGCAGGACCGCGCCGGCATTCAGGATCCTAGCCATTTCGCTTATCCGACCTATGCCAAGGCCGCGATCCAGCGCCGCGAAAACCTGACGCGGTCGGCCGATGAATTGCGCATCCAGCTCGAAGACGCCAAATCGCTGCTCACCGAGGCGTTCGAGGAATTGAAGAAGGTCGAGCTGCTCGACGAGCGCGACCAGGCCCGCGAACGCGCCGAGGAAAACGCCCGCGAACAGGCGGACCTCGACAGCATCGGCCTGATGCGCGCCCGCATCGGCGCCGTCGCCTGACGTCCAGGCGACGCCCACCCCGCGGCGATCAATCGAATTATCGAGCCCGGGCCGCGAGGTCCGGGGTTTTGTTTGGCCGTCCACAGTCTGAGAGCCGACATGGCGGCGGTGGCTGGATATATGCTACCAGACAAATAGACTATCGCCATGGATTGCCGGATCGTGAACTGTACCTTGAGGTTGAGGAAATTGAATGCTGACGCCAGCTGAACTCGTCTGGCTGATCGCCGCGGTTGCAAAGGGGGACGAGGCCGCATTCGAGCGCCTCTATGCCGCGACGCGCGCGAAACTCTTTGGCGTTGTGCTCCGTATCTTGCGCAGACAGGATCTCGCGGAGGAGGTCATCCAAGAGGCCTATGTGAAGATCTGGAACAGCGCCGGAAAATTCAATCCCGGGCTCGCTTCGCCTATCACGTGGATGGCATCGATTGCCCGCAACCGGGCGATCGATGTGGTTCGTAAGAAGACCGAAGTATCCATCGAAGAAGAGCCTGCCGCGATGGAAGTCGCCGCTGATACGCCCGACCCGCTCGCGCGTCGGGAAATGACCGAGGAACTGAAACGCCTGCTGGAATGCGTGGGACGGCTGGAGCCGGACCGCCAGAAACTGGTGCTGCTTGCCTACTACAATGGATGGAGTCGCGAACAGCTCGCGACCAAGTTTGAAACGCCGGTGAACACCGTGAAAACGTGGCTGCGTCGCAGCATGATGGATATCCGGGAGTGTCTGGGACTGAAATGATGGCCTATAGCGAAGATCATATCGCGCTCGCAGCGGAGTATGCACTCGGCACACTGGATGCCGATGAGCGCACGCAGGTCGAGGCCATGATGTCCGTCGACAAGGACTTCGCCGCGCTTGTCGAGGCGTGGGGGCGAAAGCTCGGCGTCCTGAACGAGATGGTCGGGCTGGTCGAGCCGCGCCCCGAGGTGTGGGAAAAAATCAGGGTCGCGATCGGTAGTTCGGTCGCGCAGGAAGCGCTTGTATTGCCGGAGGCGCCGCGGCCGGTGGTCGCCGCGGTAGTTGCCAACGATAACGCCGATGAAGCGGCGGCGCGCGCGGAAGCCGTCGCGGCCAGTGCCAATGTTATCGTATTCTCGCGGCAGGCACAGCGCTGGCGCAATGTGGCGACCGGAATGACCGCCATTGCCGCCGTGCTGGTCGCGATGATCGCGGTGCAGGCCTATCGTCCCGAATTGCTGCCGGACGGGTTGCGCCCCAAGCCATTGCCGCAGGTAGCGCAGATTCCCGCACCGGCCCCTTTGAGCGCGGCGGCGCAGGCGCAATATGTGGCGCTGCTGCAGACCGATGCCACGTCGCCGGCGTTTATCCTCACGGTGGATGCGGTGACCAAGAACTTTACAGTCCGGAAGGTCGGCGCCTCGCAGCAGCCTGGCAAGGACTACGAATTGTGGATCGTGTCCGACAAGCTGGCGCGTCCGCGGTCGCTCGGCGTGATCGGCAGTAACGACTTCACCACCCGCGCGGCGCTGGCGGCCTATGATCCGGACACCGTCAATCAGGCGACCTATGCCGTGACGGTTGAGCCCGAAGGCGGATCGCCGACCGGGCAGGCGACCGGTCCGATCGTCTATACCGGCAAGCTGATCGAAACCGTTCCGTCGACACGGTAATCCGTGTGCCTTGTCGTCAACGCGCCGCGGTCATCCAGCCATCCAGTTCTTAACGGCTGGATGGCTTCGCTGTTTCGTCACGAGTTTCAGGCGCGCGCGTCCAGACTCCAGACAAAGAAAAACGCCCGTGGGGAGCGGGCGTTTTCCGTTTGAAGTCCACCCGGGGGAAAGTGGAGCTTCGCTATATTCACGTGGCGACCTTGGGGGACATCGCCGCGCGAATTCCTGAATGACTATCGGACCAGATTGGCATTCGAGCTGGACACTGCGACCGGCGCGCCGGCCTTGATCACCCTTGCCGTCTGGGTGAAGCTTTCCTCGGAGTTGACGCGCGCGGAAATCCCGAACCCGGCGACAAAGATCCCAGCGATCAGGGCAACGATAACGACCTTGAGGTGAGTCATGCGATCCGCGCTGTAAATTGAGTGGTTCATCGAAACGCTCCTGCGTTGTACTGCCCACGTCCCTCTGTCTGGGTCGCCGTCGGCAGGTTCAACATCTCATGGATAGAAACGTGGTGACTCGACCGTGCGTTCCAAAGGTCTGATCACAAGGCAGTGAAAAGACGTGAGCCGACGCGATTGTGGCTCATGCCGACATTGCGATAATGTAAAATAAACTAATATATTCAATGAGATAACGAAATCTCACGGGCGTGATCGGGCGGAAGCCAGCGGCGCGTCATTCTGTCAAAACGCTTGTCTGTGACGAATATGCATCGATTTTGAAAGGGCCGGCAGGCCTGATCAGACGCTGCCGACGGTCTTCAGCTTGGCGCGCGGGTGGATTTCGGCCTGTGACAGCACGGTAGTCTGCGACCGGAACCGCTCGACCAGCGAGCGCACGAACGGCCGGATCGAGGCCGAGGTGACAAGCACCGGCGCTTCGCCCTCGCGTGCGGCCTGTTCGAAGCGATCACGCACCGTTGTCATGAATTCCGACAGCCGCGACGGCTGCATGGCCAGGCTGCGGTCCTCGCCAGTACCGATGATCGACTCGGCGAAGGCCTGCTCCCATTTCGCTGACAGCGCGATCAGCGGCAGATAGCCATTGTAGGAGGTATTTTGCGCGCAGATCTGGCGGGCTAGGCGGGCGCGGACGTGCTCGACGATGGTTGAGGGGTTGCGCGAGAACGCCAGGGCGTCGGCGACACCTTCGAGGATGGTCGAGAGGTCGCGGATCGATATCCGCTCGTTCAGCAGTAACTGCAGCACGCGCTGGATGCCGGACACGGTGATCAGGCTCGGGACGATGTCCTTGACCAGTTCGCCCTGTTCCTTCGGCAG
>NZ_JANXTC010000257.1:0-9242 GCF_025356345.1 Tardiphaga sp. | reverse complement strand
GAGGCTGACGAACAGAAACGGCGTGGAGATGCGGATCGCGCCGCCGAACACCGCGAGCGGGACGGTCCAGTATCCGATGTCACCGGCTGCCATCAGGATTTTCCTTTCAGAAAACCGATCCGGCCATAGAGCGCATCGCTGGCCAGCACACAGACGAAGATCATGCCCTGCAGCACCAGCACCGACGCATCGGGCAGTCCAAGCCGGCGCTGCAACAGCCCGCCGGACGCGCTGATACCGCCGAGCAGGATCGCCACCGGAATGATGGCCAGCGGATTATGCCGCGCCAGGAACGCGACGAGAATGCCCGTAAAACCGTAGCCGGCGGCGAGATTGGCGTTGGTGCGGCCCTGCACGGCCGCGACCTCAACCATCCCCGCGAGACCGGCGGCACCGCCAGCCAGAAAGCAGGTGATCATGATCAGCCGGCCGACGCCGAGCCCGACGATCTTGGCGGCGCGGACATTGCCGCCGGCGACGCGCGCCGCGAAGCCGAACACGGTATGATAGATCAGCACGTAGGATGCGATCGCAGCAATCACGCCGAACACAAAGCCCCAATGCACGTCGGTGCCGGGGATCGAGCCGATCATGTTGGCGGCGCCGATCTCGCGACTCGACGGTTTGTTGAGGCTGGCCGGATCGCGCATCACCCCCTCGACGAGATGGTTGAGGATTGCCAGCGCGATATAGACCAGCAGCAGGCTGGAGATGGTTTCGTTGACGCCGCGGTAATGGCGCAGTCCGCCCGCCAGCGCGATCCACAGCCCGCCGCCAGCGACGCCCGCCAGCACCATCGCGAGTTGTACGACCAACGGCGGCGCGGATTGCAAAAGCAGCGCGGCGGATGTCGCCGACAAGGCGCCGATCAATAGCGCGCCCTCGCCGCCGATAATCACCATTCCCAGTTGCGCCGGTAGTGCTGTGCAAAGCGCCGTCAGGATCAGCGGCGCCGCCTTGGTCAGCGTATTCTGCCAGGAGAACCAGGTGCCGAACGCGCCCTGATACATAAACCAATAGAGGTCCAGCGGGTTCTTGCCGAACAAGGCAACGAACACGCCGAATAAAGCGAGAGCGCCAATCAGCGCCCCAGCGGGGATCAGAATATATTCGATCGTGCCGCCATGGCGTTGGCGAAACCCGGGCCTGGCCACGGGTGTGGTGTCGATTGCCAGGGAGCCGCCAACGCCAGTGGTCACGAAGTTGCTCCGATCACACCCTCGATCAAGTAATCCATCTTCTCAAGTTCGGCATCCTTCTGGCCACGCTCGGTGCCGGCCGTAATGACCACATTACCCTTGTTGTCCTTGAGCGGACCCTTGAAGATCGTATAGGTGCCGGCGATCAGCTGCGCCTTGATATCATCGGCGTGCTTGCGGGCTTCGGCCGACACGGCCTCGCCATAGGGCGAGCATTTGACGACTTCTTCCTTGAGACCGCCGCGGTAGAAATTCGGGATGCCTTCGCCGGACGCCAGCATCTTGAGGAATTTGGGATACAGCGCTTCCCAATTCCATTCGGCGCCGGTGAGATAGGCTTTTGGCGCCAGCGGCGACTGGTTGACGTGATAGCCGCAAACCATGGCGCCACGGCGCGCGGCGTTCTCGACCATCGTCTTCGGACCATCGACGTGGCAGGTCAGCACATCGACGCCCTGGTCGATCAGACTGTTGGTGGCTTCGGCTTCCTTGACCGGCATCGACCAGTCCCCCGTGAAGATCACCTGCGTGGTGGCCTTCGGGTTTGCCAGCTTGGCACCAAGCGTGAAGGCGTTGATGTTGCGCAGCACCTGCGGGATCGGCTTGGCGGCGACAAAGCCCATCTTGCCGGTCTTCGAGGTATGGCCAGCAACGATGCCGGAGATGAATTGGGCTTCGTCGATATAGCCGAAATAGCTGCCGGCGTTCTTCGGATCCTTGTCGCTCCACAACCCGCCGCAATGTTCGAAGCTGACCTTCGGATATTTCTTGGCGATCTTGACCATATGCGGGTTGTAGTAGCCGAACGAGGTCGGGAAGATCAGCGAGGCGCCATCGAGATTGATCATGGATTCCATGGTCTTTTCGACAGCGTCGGTTTCCGGGACCTTCTCCTCCTCGACCACCTTGATGCCGGGCATCTTCTTCAGCGCCGCGGCGGCCTGCGCATGCGCCTGATTATAGCCGTAGTCATCCCGCGAGCCGACATAGATGAAGCCGATCGTGGTGTCGGCGGCGAAGGCCGTGCGCAGGCCAAGCGCTGAACCCAGTGTCAGCGCAGCGCCGCCCTGCAGCAGATGGCGCCGCGAAATCCTGTCGAAGTCCATGATGTGCTCCCCTTCGGCGGACACGCCGCCCGCTCGTTGCGCGGCCGCGCCGGTTCGGCGCAGCCCGGACAACATGTCGCAAGCATCGTGCCAGAAGGTAGGCGCGGCTAAGTTCGGGTCAGTTCACTGAAAATACTGACTTTTTTCGAGCGAACCGCAGATGCAAGGCCCTCTAGTGATAAATATTTGGGCGAAGATATGGAATTGTATGCAATGGAGCTGGGCAATTTCAGATGCCATCAGATTACATATCGGCATCGTTGAGCGAGACAGCGACTTGCATCCGTCACGCCTATGTCGTCCCGGCAAGCGGCCTGCGAGCGCAAGCCGGGACCCGCAACCTCGGTCCTGTCCGTGAAGTTGGGGCGGCCGTCCGCGGGCTAACTCCAACTTGGCGTATGGATTCCGGCTCGGCGTTCGCTCCGCTCACTGGGCCGGGACGACACCGGGAGATGTCGCCTGCCACTACTCCGCAGCCCTCGCGGCCTTGGCGCCGAACATCCGGGTTGGCGTGGCAAAGCCGCAGGAAGCCCCGTCGGTGACCTTGACCTGGTCTTCCCATGGCAGCTTGTACGTTCCCGCCACCATGTCCTGCATGAACGTATAGGGGCAATCCATCGCGCCGCCCTTCACCGCGACATAGCCGCGGTGCCAGAGCTGGTAGATGTTATTCTCGACGCCCCAGTGAATGCGGGCTTCCCGCACCAGATCGGGTCGCACTTCCGCGGTGATGATCTCGTCGGCACGGCCGGTGGTGCCATGCGCGATGACACTGCCATCGAAATTCACGATCATGCCTTCACCCATGGAATCGAACGAACCATCGGAGCCGCACATGCAGACATTCGCCGTCACCATCAAGTTCTGGAACGAGTTGGCCTGATTGGTGAACCGCCAGGAATCGCGGATCGGCGCGGTATAGCCGGCCGTGCGCAGCATGATTTCGGCGCCCTTATAGGCGCATTCGCGTGCCATCTCCGGGAACATGCCGTCATGGCAGATGATCAATGCCAGTTTCGCGCCCTTCGGACCGTCGATCACGGGAATGCCGAGATCGCCGGGCTCCCATGGCTCGACCGGAATCCACGGATGCATCTTGCGATAATACAGTTTGATCTCCCCGAGATCATCGATGATCAGGCCGGAATTCCAGGGATTGCCGTCAGGGTTGAACTCCATGATCGAGAAGCAGCCCCAGATCCGGTTGTCGATGCAGGCCTTCTTGAAGGCCGCGACTTCCGGACCGTCGAGCCGGCACATGATCGCCGGGTTGGTGTCCATCGACAGGCCGTGCAGCGAATATTCCGGAAACACCACGAGGTCCATGGTGCCGAGATTACGGCGCGCTTTGCCGACCATATAGACGATGCGATCGGTTTGCCGCGCCAGATCCTGCGGCGAGGTGACGACCGGCAATTGCAATTGCACCAGGCCGATGACAACGCCTTCCGGCGATTTATTGAGGCCGCCAAGTCCGTTCATGGGAACTCCTTCCGGAACCATTATCGCGACGTCATTGCCCGATTTACCGTCGAATCAGACCCGATTTTGTGGCGGAGCTAAAGTCCATATTTCAGGCGCAGCCGGGGCAACAGCGAGGCATACGCCTGGGAGGTCGGCCGGCGCGTCGTCGCGGCCGCCGAATTACGGCGAAGCACCGAGGTTCAGCCGCGTCTTTCGATCCCATCGCTAAGGCCCGTGCAAGACAGTTGCCATTGCCGCTGAATTGACTTCCATGCAGGTGCGGACTGCCGACTGGCCACGCCAACAATTCGCAATTGTCTTTTCTGGTCCAAAAGATCGCCAAGACAGAATTATTCACCGAATTGTCACGTAACCCGGTGAGACATCGCAGTGAAAAACGATCGGTGCCCAAATGGACTATTTCAAGCGCTTCAATTTCCTGTTTGCGATTCCGAACTTCGAGGCGGATGATCTCGAGGGCGTACGCCTCAACCAGATTGTCGACGAGATCGAGCGATCCGGCTTCGAGGTCGTCAAGGCGCGCAAGCTCGAGGACGCCGCGATCGCGGTTCAGACCGACGCTGCGATCGGCTGCATGGTCGTCGACTGGGGCAAGAAGGGCCTGGAAGGCAAGACGGCCGCCCTGATAAACTTGATGCGCCGCCGCGGCCTCGACTTCCCGATCATCCTGCTGATCCGTCGCAAGCGGTTCGAAGATGTGCCGGTGGAGGTCCTCGATTTCATCGACGGCTATATTTTCCTGTCGGAAGAAACGCCCCCCTTCATCGCCAAGAATCTCGTCAGCCGCCTGAAGCAATATGCCGAGACGCTGAAGACGCCGTTCTTCGGCGCCTTGGTCGACTATGCCGAGGAAGGTAACCAGTTATGGACCTGCCCGGGTCATAATGGCGGCGTGTTCTACAGCCGCAGCCCGATCGGCCGGGTGTTCATGGAACATCTCGGCGAGGCCGTATTCCGCGACGACCTCGACAATTCGGTGCTCGATCTCGGCGATCTGCTGACCCATGAGGGTCCCGCTTTGCAGGCGCAGAAGGAGGCCGCCAAGATTTTCGGCGCGGAAAAGACCTATTTCGTGCTTAACGGCACCTCGACCTCCAACAAGGTGGCATTATCGGCGCTGGTGACCGATGGCGACCTGGTGCTGTTCGACCGCAATAACCACAAGGCTGCCTTACACGGCGCGCTGATGATATCCGGCGGCGTACCGATTTACGTGCCTACGGTGCGGAATCCCTGGGGGCTGATCGGTCCAATGAACTGGGAGGCGTTTGAAGAAGGCGCGTTACGCGAGCGGATCCGGACCAGCCCGTTGGTGACCGACCCGGAAGCCTGGCAACGTCCGCGCCCGTTCCGGGTCGCCGTGGTCGAACAATGCACCTATGACGGCACCATCTACAGCGCTGACATGATCATCAAGCGCATCGGGCACCTGTGCGATTATATCCTGTTCGACGAAGCCTGGGCCGGCTTCATGAAATTCCATCCGCTGTATGCCGGCCGCTTCGCCATGGGGCTCGGCGATCTCGGGCCGGACTCGCCGGGAATTATCGCTACCCAGTCGACGCACAAGCAGCTCGCCAGCTTCTCGCAGGCGTCGCAGATCCACATGAAGGATCGCCACATCCGCGGCCAGAAACGGCGCGTCGAGCACCGGCGCTTCAACGAAAGTTTCATGCAGCACGCCTCAACCTCGCCGTTCTATCCGCTGTTCGCCTCACTGGACGTCGGCGCGCAGATGATGAAAGGCCGCTCGGGCGAAGTCTTATGGGACGATACGATCCGGCTCGGCATCGAACTGCGCAAGAAAATCCGCGCCGTCCGCCGCGAATTCGAGGAGAAGGAGACGCGTCCCGAGCGCCGCTGGTTCTTCGAGCCCTTCGTGCCGGAGCGCGTCGAAATCCCCGATGCGTCGCGCGAAGGCGCCGTGCACAACGTGCCTTGGGAAAGCGTCAGCACCGACCAGCTCGCCACCAACCCGTCCTATTGGCAGCTGGCACCTGACGCCGCCTGGCACGGCTTTCCCGGCATGGCCGCCGGATTCGCCATGACCGACCCCAATAAGCTGACGTTGCTGACGCCGGGCTTCGACCGCGCGACCGGCGGCTATGCCGAGCATGGCATTCCGGCTCCGGTGGTGGCGCAGTTCTTGCGCGAAAACCGCATTGTGCCGGAGAAGAACGACCTCAATTCGCTGCTGTTTCTCCTGACGCCTGGCGTCGAGGCCAGCAAGGCCGGCACGCTGATATCCGGCCTGGTGGCGTTCAAGAAGCTGCACGACGACAACGCGCTGCTGGAAGACGCCATTCCGGAATTCGCGAGGCGGCGGCCGGCGCGCTATGCCGGCGTTCGATTGCGCGACCTGTGCGGCGAGATGCACCGCTTTTTCCGCAAGGCCGACGTCAGCGCGCTGCAGGCCAAGCAGTTCGCTTCAGAACATCTGCCGGAGATTGCAATGTCGCCGCACGCGGCGGCACGCTCGCTGGTCCGCAATGATGTCGATTACCTTCCGATCGACGACATCGCCGGCCGTATCGCGACCACGCCTTTCGTGGTCTATCCGCCCGGCATCGCCACGATCGTTCCCGGCGAGCGACTCACCGCCCGCGCGCAGCCGATGATCGACTATCTCAAGATGTTCCAGACCTCTTTCAACACCTTCCCCGGCTTCGACGTCGAGATCCAGGGCATTTACCGCAAGGTTGACGCCAATGGCCTGATCCGGCTCTACACCTACGTGGTCAGCGAATAGCGGAGCGCGGATGGAAGCCCGGATACCCAGAGAACATGAACAGCCTGTCGTCGTGCGGCCATCGCGCGACGGCGATGTCGAGGCGATGCTGGCGATCTATCGCCGTCATATCCGCCACGGCATCGACGAGGGTGTCAGCGACGCCGAAACGCCGCAGCCGGACGATCTGCGCGATCGGCGCAAGAACCTGCGCAGCCGGCGCTTCCCCCACCTGGTGGCAACGCAGGCCGGAGAAATCGTCGGCTACGCCTATGTGGTGCATTTTCGCAAGCGGCCGGCCTATCGCTTCACGGTGAAGCACTCGATTTATATCCACCATGACCATGTCGGGCAGGGAATCGGGCAGATCCTGATGCGTGAACTGATTGACGTCTGCGCCGCGGCGGGCTTCAGGCAGATCATCGGCTATATCGACGCCGACAACACAGCCTCCCTTGGCCTGCACGAAAAATTCGGGTTTTCCCGGGTCGGCCTGCTGCGGGGCGTTGCCTACCGGTCCGGCCACTGGGCAGATACGATCATGGTGCAGCGCTCGCTCGCCACCGGCTCCGCCACCCCTCCTCCGCTGCCGCCGCCATCACTTTCCGGGCGCTGACCCGTGCGGGTTATCCGCGTTGTCCGCGACGATTTGAGAGCATACATCTGCTGATATCCGCCCTCCTTGCGGAATCGACAACAGGCCATCTGCGCATGATCGATTCACCATCCGCGAACCGTGTTTCCCTGCACGCCCTGCATATCGGTGACCGCATCAACACCGCGACCTTCGACGGTGACATCGTCTCGGCGGTCCCGCTCGCGGTTCGAACGGGTGAGAAGGGTATCGCGGTCGTTTTCCGTTATGGCGTCGCCGTTCTGATCGGTCTTTCGCCGGAGGAGGAAGCCGCATTCCTGTTAAAAATATCGCCCCGGGTGGTCGGCAGGCTCAGCCTTGCCGAGGAAGAGCGTGTGATCGTCGAGATCTCCGGCGGTGCGGATGACCAGGTTTCGGCGGGCGGCCCGATCTCGCTGGGAGACATGTCGCTGCCGCGAATGCTGATCGTCGCCGACGTTCTGGCCAAGAGCGTGGCCCTGGCGAGCGACGAGCGCGAAGTAACTAAAGTGTTCGGTATTATCGAACCCTTCGCCGTCGAACTGGCCACCCGCGGGCGCACCCGTCGCAACCGCACCGAGATCCTCAAGCTGATCGGCAACGCCCTGCTGGTCCAACACCGGGTATCGGGTCGCGTCGCGGTCGCGGAGAAGCCGGACGCGTTGTGGGACCGGCCGGATCTCGAGCGCCTTTATGCCCGGCTCGAGGATGAGTATGAGCTAAAGGAGCGCGTCGAGACCCTCGACCGCAAGGTCGCGGTGATCGCCGAAACGGCGGAGACATTGGCCGATATCATCGATACCCGACGATCGCTTCGCCTTGAACTGATCGTCGTCATTCTGATCGCAATCGAAATCGCCACCAGCTTCTACCAGATTTTTATCGGCAAGGCGGCCCACTGAAAGCCTTAATTTCCGCAGAAGGCCAGCAACGCATGCGGCTGAACGGGACCATACCGAAACATGAACGCGCCATCCCCTTTATTAGACTTGAATTCCGACCCGGCGCGACGGATGCGCAGCAGGCGCCGGGCAGCAAGAACCTTTGCGCTTTTCGTCGTTGCCAGTGCGCTGCTATTCGTCGCGCTGGCTGCGACATCGGTATATTTCATCACTCGACCGGAAACGCTTCGGGTTGCCGTTGGTCCGCCGGGCAGCGACGACGTCAAGTTCTTGCAGGCGGCGGCGCAGACATTCGCGCGCGAACGCGACCATGTCAGGCTGGCGCTGACGGCCACCGACGGATCCGCGGCCAGCCTGGCGATGCTCGGCGAGCGCACGGTCGACCTGGCGGTCGCGCGGGCCGATCTTCCGATACCCAACGATACCCAGGCCGTTGCGATCTTGCGCAAGGACTTCGTGATCCTTTGGTCCGTTCCGAAGCGTGATGAAAATCGATCTAAGAGACCCGCGACAGCCATCAAGGCGTTGGAAAACCTGCCGGGTCGCCGGGTCGCGATCATCGGCAGGTCAGCGGCCAATCCGGCTATGCTGAAGCTGATCCTGACGGAGTCGGGCATCGCTGCCGACCGGGTGGAACTGGTGCAGTACGGCGCCAACGCCATCGACGAAATGGCCCGTGACGTCCGAAACGATGCCTTCATGGCGGTCGGGCCGCTCGGCAGCAAGGTGACCGCGGACGCGATCGCGGCTACCGCGCGAATCCGCGGCGAGCCGCAATTCCTCGGCATCGACGTCTCGGAAACGATTGCCCAGAAACACCCGATCTATGAGTCAGCGGAGATTCCGGGAAGCACGTTCAGCTCGTCGCCCGCGCGTCCGGATGACAAGGTCGAGACCATCAGCGTCGACCATCTGATCCTTGCGCCAAAATCACTCCCCGAGGCCACCGTGGTCGCGCTGACCCGCCAGTTGTTCGTCGCCCGTCCCGCGTTGCTGCGCGAGATTCCGGGCTCGATGCCTTCGCCTTTCGACATGCCCCGCGGCTGCAGCTTCGCTCCACGCTGCTTCTCGGCCATTGCGCGCTGCCGGCAAGAGGCGCCGGCTCTGTCCGATATCGCACCGCAGCACTCGGTGTCCTGTTTCGTCGCCCAGGCAGCGCCACCGTGATGCAGACGACGAAGCAGACGGTTCTAGAGGCGATCGACCTGG
>NZ_JANXTC010000210.1:0-18723 GCF_025356345.1 Tardiphaga sp. | reverse complement strand
GATGCGTTCTTCGACAAGGTCAAGGTCAATGACGACAATGCTCTGGTTCGCGAAAATCGCCTGAAGCTGCTGAACGAGATCCGCGCCGCGACGCGCGCGGTGGCGGATTTTTCGAAGATCCAGGACTGAGGGCTCTCACGTGCCCCGGACGCGATGCAACACGCCGTGTTGCTTCGCAGAGCCGGGGCCCTGGTGCTCTGGCAAACCGGGATCCCGGTTCCGCGGAGCGGCATAAGGATGCCGCACCGCGTCCGGGAAACGGATCACCTTGATTGCCCGACACAGAAAAGCCCCGTCCGGCGGGGATGTCCGGACAGGGCTTTCTCGCTCGGTCGCCATGACGGCGCCCTTGCGAATTCCGATTTAGTCGATCACCTGGACGATGCGGCGCGAGCGCGGCTCGACCAGAACGGTCTCTCCATTCACGACCGTATAACGATATGGGGTCGTCGCGACGCTTTGCGGCACGTCATAATACGTGACTCCGGCGTCGGGCAAAGTGGTGCCGACGACCACGCGCTCCGGCACGTTGTAGGTCGGAACGCGTTCGCGAACGATATATTCGCGGAATGCCGGCCGCTCCTGTACCGTGATGCCGTCGGGGTCGTTGTCGTCGACAATCACCGTCTGCCCGCTTCGCGCGGCGCCCACGGTCATCTCGCTTTGTGCCTGTGCGGCCAGAGGAGCGCCGAGGGCGCCCGCCAATATTGCCACTGCCATGATGTTGTTTCGCATATCGTCTCCTTCGAGAGCGCCGGCGTGCGCCGGGCTGCTGCCCCAGTCCCCTAGCCAATGCCGCGGCGCTGGGGATCGTTCCGAAATTTCGGGCCCGAGCCGACAGAATTTGGTGCGGCGCAAAGCGGGGCACCCGGAACCCATTGACCGCACAGGCGTCTTATTGTGGAACCGATCGTCGGCGTAAATCAGCGCAAGCGATTCGCAGCATTCAATTTCCCGGAGATTTTCATGGTCCTTACGGCAGCCCACATCCAGCCGATCGTCGCCCTCATTGCCGGCATCTTCATCCTGCTGATGCCGCGGCTGCTGAATTTGATCGTCGCGATCTACCTGATCTTCGTCGGCCTGGCGGGCCTCGGCGTGCTGCGAATGCTGCATATCGGCTAGCGCCAAACCTTCGTAAACTTGCGCCAGCCCGCTAAAACGTGGTGTAAGGCGGCACCTTTTCCCTTTCGCTCCTCTCGCCGGATTGATGGCACGTCATGGCTAAAACCGCATCGAAGACCAAGAAGACCCCGGCCAAGGCGAAGCCGGTGGCCCGCGCCAAGGCCGCGCCGTCTGGCGCCCGCAAGGCGCTGAAAAAGGCGACCGCCAAGCCGGTGGTAAAAGCCAAGAAGCCAGCCAAGCCGGTTGCCAAAGCCAAGTCAGTCGTCAGGGCGAAGTCGGTGGTCAAAGGCAAATCTGTTGCCAAATCGGTCGCCAAGGGTAAGCCGGCCGCCAAATCCACGCCCAAGCCGGTTGCGAAGAAACTGGCGCCGAAGAAGACCGTCGGCAAGGTAGCCGCCAAGCCGATCGCCGACATCATCAAGGCTGGCAAGTGGGTGTATTCGTTCGGTGGGGGCAAGGCCGAAGGCAAGGCCGGGCTGCGCGATCTGCTCGGCGGCAAGGGCGCCAACCTCGCCGAAATGGCCAATCTCGGCCTGCCGGTGCCCCCGGGCTTCACCATTCCGACCTCGGTCTGCGTCTATTACTACGCCAACGACAAGACCTATCCGAAAGACCTGCAGGCGCAGGTCGAAAAGGCGCTGGCCGCCGTCGGCAAGATCACCGGCAAGGGCTTCGGCGATCCGAAGAACCCGCTGCTGGTCTCGGTGCGCTCCGGCGCCCGCGCCTCGATGCCGGGCATGATGGACACCGTCCTCAATCTCGGACTCAACGACACCACGGTGGAAGCGCTGGCCGAACTGTCCGGCGACAAGCGCTTCGCCTATGACAGCTACCGCCGCTTCATCACCATGTATTCCGACGTGGTGATGGGCTTCGAGCACCATCATTTCGAGGACATCCTCGATACCTACAAGGACAGCAAGGGCTATACGCTCGACACCGACCTCGACGGTGACGACTGGGTGGCGCTGGTTGCCAAATACAAGGACGCGGTCGCCCGCGAGACCGGCAAGGAATTTCCGCAGGACCCGCATGAGCAGCTATGGGGCGCGGTCGGCGCGGTGTTCTCGTCGTGGATGAACGCGCGCGCGATCACCTATCGCCGCCTGCACGACATTCCGGAATCCTGGGGCACCGCGGTGTCCGTGCAGGCCATGGTGTTCGGCAACATGGGCGACACCTCGGCGACCGGCGTGGCGTTCACGCGCAATCCGTCGACCGGCGAGAGCAAGCTGTATGGCGAATTCCTGATCAACGCTCAGGGTGAGGATGTCGTCGCCGGTATCCGCACCCCGCAGGACATCACCGAATATGCCCGCAAGGAATCCGGCTCCGACAGGCTGTCGATGGAAGCCGCGATGCCGGAGGCATTCGCCGAGCTGACGCGGATCTATACCCAGCTCGAGAAGCACTACCGCGACATGCAGGACATGGAGTTCACGGTCGAGCAGGGCCGGTTGTGGATGCTGCAGACCCGCAACGGCAAGCGCACCGCCAAGGCCTCGATCCGCATCGCGGTCGAGCTCGCCAATGAAGGCGTGATCTCGCAGCAGGACGCGGTGACCCGCATCGATCCGGCGTCGCTGGACCAGCTGCTGCACCCGACCATCGATCCCGCCGCCAACCGCGACATCATCGCTACCGGCCTGCCGGCCTCGCCGGGCGCCGCCTCGGGCGAGATCGTGTTCTCCTCGGAAGAGGCCGCCAAGCTGCAGGCGGATGGCCGCGACGTCATCCTGGTGCGGATCGAGACCTCGCCGGAAGACATTCACGGCATGCATGCCGCGGAAGGCATTCTCACCACCCGCGGCGGTATGACCTCGCATGCGGCGGTGGTCGCGCGCGGCATGGGCAAGCCCTGCGTCTCCGGCTGCGGCACCATCCGCGTCGATTACGGCCGCGGCACCATGACGATCGGTGACCGCAGCTTCAAGGCTGGCGACATCATCACCATCGACGGCTCGATCGGCCAGGTGCTGGCCGGCCGCATGCCGATGATCGAGCCCGAACTGTCCGGCGAATTCAACACGCTGATGGGCTGGGCCGACAAGGTCCGTAAGCTCAAGGTGCGCGTCAATGGCGACACCCCGCAGGATGCCCGCACCGCCATCAAGTTCGGCGCCGAGGGTATCGGCCTGTGCCGCACCGAGCACATGTTCTTCGAGGAAACCCGCATCCGCACCGTGCGCGAGATGATCCTGGCGGAAGACGAGCAGTCGCGTCGCGCCGCTTTGGCCAAATTGCTGCCGATGCAGCGCGCCGACTTCGTCGAACTGTTCGAGATCATGAAGGGCCTGCCGGTCACGATCCGTCTGCTCGATCCTCCGCTGCATGAATTCCTGCCGCACACCCAGGCCGAGGTCGAGGAGGTCGCGCGGGCCATGAACACCGATCCGCGAAAACTCGCCGACCGCGCTCGCGATCTGGCCGAATTCAACCCGATGCTCGGCTTCCGTGGCTGCCGGCTGGCGATCGCCTATCCGGAAATCGCCGAAATGCAGGCCCGTGCCTTGTTCGAAGCCGCGATCGAGGCTGGCAAGCGCACCGGCGAGTTGGTCGGGCTCGAAGTCATGGTGCCGCTGATCGCCACCAAGATGGAATTCGACCTGATCAAGGCGCGCATCGACGCCACCGCGGCGTCTGTGCTGAAGGAGACCGGCGGCAAGCTGACCTACAGCGTCGGTACCATGATCGAATTGCCGCGTGCCTGCCTGATGGCCGGCGAGATCGCCGAGACCGCTGAGTTCTTCTCGTTCGGCACCAACGACCTGACCCAGACCACCTTCGGCATCAGCCGTGACGACGCCGGGAGCTTTCTGGGCACCTATATCGCCAAGGGCATCCTGCCGATCGATCCGTTCATCTCGGTCGACCGCGGCGGCGTCGGCGAGTTGGTGAAGATCGGCGTCGAGCGCGGTCGCAAGACCCGCCCGAATATCAAGGTCGGCATCTGCGGCGAACATGGCGGCGATCCGGCGTCGGTAGCCTTTTGCCACGAGATCGGCCTCGACTACGTGTCGTGCTCGCCCTACCGCGTGCCGATCGCCCGTCTCGCCGCGGCGCAAGCGGCGCTCGGCAAGGAAATCTCCAGCCAGGCGTAAGCAAGCTGAGTTCCATTGCTTAAAGTGTAGTTAGAAAATGGCCGGGAATTTTTCCTGGCCATTTTATTTTTTTCCTCTCGACCGTCATTGCGAGGAGCCCTTGCGACGAAGCAATCCAGTCTTTGCTTGTAGCTCTTGGATCGCCGCGTCGCGGAGCTTATCAACGGGCCGGCGGAGCCGGACCCGTTGGCTCCTCGCCATGACGAGGAGGGGGCCGTGCGAGCGACTGAAACACGCCCATTCATTCTGTCGCGCATTGCCTCGCCAAAATTTATCTTCCGCGGTTTCGTTGACGTCTTGTTCATCACTTCGGTCAAGCGGCTATTTACCAAGGCTTTCGATTGGTCTTCGCACACGCAAACGGTGCTTGCGTGTGTCGCGTACGCACGGCGGATTAACTTCGCGGCAACTTTAATTCCGTACCAACAAGACAGATCGAAATGTACGGAAACGGGCAGGACGGTCGGGTTTTTGTAAGCGTTGCGTAGGCGTATCATGTTAGTAATGCGTAACCGGCCGAAGGGCGCGCGCAGCGCGTCTTTCGGCCTCGGTCTTTGCTTCTTCGCATTGATCCCGACAGAGGTTGGCTATCAGGACATCGCTTCGTTGCTGGCCCGCCAGCCGGGCGTGACTGAGCGCTGGCAGAAGCGCGTGGTCGCCTCGGCGGTCACGTCGATCCAGGTCGCCACCTTCAGTTTCGGCCGGCCGATCGGCACCTCGTCGCGCAATCCTACCTTTCAGCTCGCGAGCTTCGATACTTCCGCCAGTGATATCACCGGCGCGCTGACGCGCAATCCGCTGGCGCAGCCGCCGCGCCGTTTCGAGGCGTCCGACTTCCCCAGCGTCGATCGAACGCTGAAGGGCGACCGCCTGGCGCTGCGCCCGCCGGAACCTGCGCTGCGCGATGGCCCCCCGCCTGCAAAAGAAGACTCATTCGATAGCAACGCCTCGGTGAGGGGCGCCAAGACCACCGAGGCTCTGCCGGGCGGTGAGCACGCGCCGCTCGATCCCGAACTTGCCGCCGCGTTGCAGGCGCCACCGCTGGCCCAGTACGATGCGTCACAACCGGTGCAGCCGCTCGACGACATCAAGCCGGAATCCGAGACCGCGGTGATCGCTGTTGAGCCGGCGCCGCCGCGCGATGGCTTTTCGGTCAAGACCGCCAGCCTGTTTTTCGGCAGCTCCTCGCTGGGTGCTTCGAGCGAGACCATGGAGCGCTGGCAGCCCGGCGAAGAGCCGACCATCATCGTGCCGAACACGCGCGCCGATCCCGATCTGAAAGTGACAACGACGCTGCCCGCGATCGCCAGCCCGGTCGAGGGCGGCGAGAGCATCGCCGGCAAGGGTGAGGTCAACAGCACCAACCAGCGCATCAAGACCCCGGCCGAACGTCTTGGCCTGTTCGACCATAAAACCCGCGACAAGCAGGAAAAATGTCTGGCTGACGCCGTCTATTTCGAAGCCCGCGGTGAAGCAGTGCGTGGCCAGATGGCGGTGGCGCAGGTGGTGATGAACCGGGTGTTCTCCGGCTTCTACCCGACCACGGTTTGCGGCGTCGTCTATCAGAACAAGAATCGCCATCTGGCGTGTCAGTTCACCTTTGCCTGCGATGGCATTCCGGATGTGGTGAAGGAGCCGGACATGTGGGACCGCGCGCGCAAGATCGCGAAAGCCACGCTGGACGGCCAGCTCTGGCTGCCGGAAGTGGCGAAGTCGACCCACTACCATGCCTATTGGGTGCATCCGTCCTGGGTGCGCGAAATGAAGAAGATGTATCGCACCGGCGTGCATTCCTTTTATCGGCCGCGCAACTGGGGCGACGGCAGCGACGCGCCGAGCTGGGGCACCGCCGCTAAGACCGCCGAGATTTCGGCCTCGCTCTCCGAGATCAAGCCATAACACGCTCGTCGTTTCGGGGCGGGAGCAGCGATAGCTGCGATCGAACCCGGAACCTCGAATTGTTTTGGGGCAGCTCAAGCTTCGGTTTTGCAAAATATATCGAGATCCCGGGTTCGCGTGCGGCTACCGCCGCCCCCACCCCGGGACGACGACAATCTCGCATCCCTGCCTTGAAAGAGAAATTCTTCGCCGGCGCCCCTATGATTTCCATGCGAATGCATTAATCTGCAGTTGGGTCTGACGGCGGGCGAATTGCCTGATGTGGCGTCCCGATCATTCATGAATTTCGGCGGGGAAGCGACATGGCGGCAATCGAGAGTATCTCGCGGCCGGGGTTGGGCTGGCGGACGCCACTGGTGATCGTGATCTGCGGATCATTGATCGGCATGCTGACGTTCGGGCCGAGGTCCAGCGTCGGCTTCTTCATGCAGCCGATGAGCCAGCAGTTCACCTGGGGCCGCGACGTGTTCGCGCTGGCCTTTGCCGTGCAGAACCTGCTGTGGGGTATCGGCCAGCCTTTCGCTGGCGCCATCGCCGACAAGTTCGGCGCGGTGCGGGTGATCTGCGTCGGTGCGCTGCTCTATGCGCTTGGCTTGCTGGCGATGCGCTATTCCTCGACACCGCTGGAACTCAATCTCGGGGCTGGCCTGCTGATCGGCTTTGGCCTGTCCGGCTGCTCTTTCAACCTGGTCTTGTCCGCGTTCGGCAAGCTGATGCCGCCGGAATGGCGCGGCATCGCGCTTGGTGCCGGCACCGCGGCGGGTTCGTTCGGCCAGTTCGTGTTCGCGCCGTTCACGGTAGCCATGATCGACAGCGCCGGCTGGCAGTCCACCCTGATGGTGTTCGCGATGCTGATGCTGCTGGTGATTCCGCTGTCGCTGGCGCTGGCAACGCCGCCCGCCGCCGCGGCCGACGTGCCGGTGGCGCAGCGGCAGTCGTTCCGGCAGGCGCTGGCGGAAGCCTTCGGACATCGCTCCTATGTGCTGCTGGTGCTGGGCTTCTTCACCTGCGGTTTCCAGCTTGCCTTCATCACCATGCATCTGCCGGCCTATCTGGTCGACAGGGGCATGCCGGCCTCCACCGGCGGTTGGGTGATCGCGGTCATCGGCCTGTTCAATATCGTGGGCTCACTCAGCGTCGGCTACGCGCAGAGCCGATTTCCGAAGCGCTACATCCTGTCCTTCATCTATTTCACCCGCGCGCTGGCGACGGTGGCCTTCATCCTGTTGCCGATGACGACGTTTTCGGCGATCGCCTTCGGCGTCATCAGCGGCCTGACCTGGCTGTCCACGGTGCCGCCGACCTCGAGCCTGGTCTCGATCATGTTCGGCACGCGCTGGCTCGCCACGCTGTATGGCTTTGCGTTCTTCAGCCATCAGGTCGGTGGCTTTCTCGGCGCGCTGCTTGGCGGTATCGTTTATGAGAAATTCGGCTCCTACACGCCGGTGTGGTGGCTGTCGGTCTTGTTCGGCGTGCTGTCGGCGTTGATCAACCTGCCGATCGTCGAGGCGCCGGTGGCGCGGCCGCTGGCGCAGCCGGCATAAGCGCATTAGTGCAATTACAAACAACAAATTCAGGGAGTGGCGTGTTGGGAATGTTCAAGGCTGTTCGCATCGACAAGGCGGAAAAGGGCACCACGGTCGCCATCACCCAGTTCGACGAGGCCGAACTGATGGACGGCGACGTCACCATACGGGTCGAATGGTCGACGGTGAACTACAAGGACGGCCTGGCGCTCACCGGCAAGGCGCCGGTGGTGCGGCGGTTTCCGATGATTGCCGGCATCGATCTCGCCGGCACCGTGGAGACCTCCTCGCATCCGGAATGGAAGCCGGGCGACAAGGTGATCTGTAACGGCTGGGGCATGGGCGAGACCCATCTCGGCGCCTATGCCGAGAAGGCGCGGGTCAAGGGCGAGTGGCTGGTGCGGCTTCCCGAGGGCCTGACGACGCGCGACGCGATGGCGATCGGCACCGCCGGCTACACGGCGATGCTGTCGGTGCTGGCACTGGAAAAGCATGGTCTCACGCCAGGCGACGGTCCCGTAGTAGTTACCGGCGCCGCCGGTGGCGTCGGCTCGGTGGCGATCGCGCTACTGTCGAAACTCGGCTATCACGTCATCGCATCGACCGGCCGCATCTCGGAGCAGGACTATCTGAAGGGACTCGGCGCGGCGGAGATCATCGATCGCGCGGAACTGTCCGGTGCGGCCAAGCCGCTGGCCAAGGAGCGCTGGGCGGGCGGTATCGACAGCGTCGGTTCCACTACGCTGGCCAATCTGCTGTCGATGACCAGGCCGCGCGGCGCCATCGCCGCCTGTGGTCTCGCTGGTGGTATGGATCTGCCCTCGTCGGTGGCGCCGTTCATTCTGCGCGGAATTTCTTTGCTTGGAATCGATTCGGTGATGTGTCCAATTGCGCTGCGAAGGCAGGCTTGGACACGTCTGGCGACTGATCTGGATGCTGGGAAACTAGCTGATATCACTCAGGAAATAAGCCTGGACGGGGTCGTCGAGGCGGGCGCTCGGGTATTGGCAGGCGAAGTCCGCGGTCGAATCGTGGTAAAGATTGTCTAACTTGTTCAGACTTTGCCAACTTCCCTGCTCCAATGTTGCCACGGTTGGTATGGTAAGCAGCGGTCAAGGCAGTTGGCGGTCGTCCGCGCTCAGTTGGTCGGAGTATCCTATGGTTGCGCGTTTTGTGTTGGGAGCCGCTTTCGCCGCCTCGCTGGCGATGCCTGCGATGGCGGGTTCGATGACGGCTGACGAAGCCCGCAAGTTCGTCGCCGGCAAGGTGTTCGCTTTCACGTGCTTCGATGGTACCCGCGGCGCTGGCCGCGTGTTCGATGATGGCGGCGCGGCGGGCGCGGTGCAGTTCTCCGGTTCCGGCCCGGCGCGCAACATGCGTCTGCCCGGCAATACGCTGCAGGTTCGCGGCCAGTCGATCTGCGCCTCGATCAAGGGCCTGCCGTTCGAGCCGTGCTTCAATCTCGTCAAGAACGATGAACGTAGCTTCCGTGGCGCTGTCTCCGGCATGGGCTTCGCTTATTGCGATTTCCGTCACCAGGGCCGCGGTCAGATGCTGATGGCGCGTTCGCTGGCGCAGCCGCAATCGTTGCGCGCGGCGGATGCGTCTCCCACCGAGACGGTGGCGCGCGTGGCGACGCCGCGGGTGGAAATTGGCAAGATTGAATCGGTCAGTACCGGCTCGATCAAGATCGACCCTTTGAAATCCGAGCCGGCCAAACCCGAAATCGGCAAGTCCGAGATTAGCAAGCCCGAGCCCGCTCGGGTCGAGGCGGCAAAGTCGGAATCGGCCAAGGTTGAGGGCACCTCGGAACTGCGCCGGTCCACGGAATAGCGCGGGCGTCGGCAGTCGACCGAGTATCGCGGCCGGGTATTTCCCGGCCGTTTCTTTGGCCTCGCTTCCTCACCACAGCGTGAACCGGCTGGGTGAGTATATCGATTGCAGCCTAATCGATAGCATCCTATCTACCTCGGATGGCACTCACTCCTCCCCAGATTCAGGCGGAACTCGGCTTGCTGGTCGCGCGCCTGGCGCGGGTCTGGCGGCGTCGGGCCGATCAGGCGCTGTCGGCGCATGGCCTTTCGGAGGCCACCGCGCATCCGTTGCTGATCCTGGCGCGGGGAGGCAGATGTGTGCGTCAGGGCGTCCTGGCCGACGAGATGGGTCTCGAGGGCCCCTCGGTGGTGCGGCTGATCGACCTTCTGGCGGCTGAGGGCCTGGTGGAGCGTCGCGAGGATCCCACCGATCGCCGCGCCAGAATCGTGCATCTGACCGCGCTCGGCGAGGCCAAGGCGGAGGAGATCACGCGCGTGATGCGCCGCGTCCGCACCGATCTGATGGACGGCGTTTCCGCCGACGAACTGGCCGTTACGTTCGAGGTGCTGCGCCGGATCGAAGTCTCGGCCAACCGATCGCTGCAAGCCGCCGGGGAGGCGGGCCCCCTGTCATGACCCGTTCTCCGTTTCTGGTTCGCCATGCCGACATTATCTTCTCGCTGAAAACATTTCTCGCCGCGGTGATGGCGCTGCTGATTGCGTTGGCGATGGATCTGCCGCGGCCATACTGGGCGCTGGCGACGGTCTACATCGCCTCGCAGCCGTTGGCCGGCGCGACCCGCTCGAAGGCATTCTTCCGCGTGGCCGGGACGCTGATCGGCGCCGCCGCCAGCGTCGCGCTGGTGCCGAACCTGGTGAATTCGCCGGAACTGCTCAGCCTCGGCCTCGCGCTGTGGGTTGGGCTCTGCCTCTATGTCTCGTTGCTGGACCGCACGCCGCGCAGCTACATGTTCATGCTGGCGGGCTATACGGCGGCACTGATCGGCTTTCCCTCGGTGTCGGAGCCGGCGGCGATCTTCGACGTCGCGCTGGCGCGCAGCGAGGAGATCATTCTCGGCATTCTCTGCGCCAGTATTGTTTCTACCATCGTGCTGGCGCGCAGCGTCGGCCCCGCGGTCGCGGCGCGGGTCGACACCTGGCTTGCCGGCGCGCGCGGCCTCAGTGAGCGTGTGCTGGCCGGGCACGGTGCCGACACGTCCTCGCGCGAGCAACGGCTGCGGCTCGCCGCCGACGCCGTCGAGATCGATACGCTGTCGGATCATCTGGCCTATGACCGCGAGGTCAGCCGCGATACGCCGCGCTGGCTGCGCGCGCTGCGGCTGCGCATGCTGATGCTGCTGCCGCTATTGTCCTCGATCGGCGATCGCCTCGATGCGCTGGGCGACGACGTGCGCACGCCTCGGCTGATGGCGCTGGTCGCCGATCTGTCGCGCTGGATCACCGATGACGATGTTGCGCGTGAACCCGCCGACCGGCTGCGTACGGCGATCGCGGCGCAATCGCCGAAGCTCGATGCCGGCTCGTCGTGGAACGAGATCATGATGGCCTGCCTGCTGATGCGCATGCGCGAGCTGGTCGATGTGTCTGCCGACTGTCGCGTGCTCAACCAGGCAATCGCCGAAGGCGGTCGACCGCCAGGCGCGAAACTGGCGTTTCGTGCCGAAGCGGGCGTAGCACCCATCCGGCATGTCGATCACGGCATGGCCCTGTGGTCGGCCGGTGGCGCCATCCTCGCCATCCTGCTGAGCTGTGCGTTCTGGATTTCCACCGGCTGGGTCGATGGCGCGTCGGCGCCGATGATGGCGGCGGTCGGCTGCTCGTTCTTTGCCAATACCGACGATCCCTCGGTCGGCCTGCGTGGCTTCGCCAAATGGACGCTGGTCGCCATGATCGTTGTCGCCGTCTATCTGTTCGCGATCCTGCCCGCGATCTCCAACATCGAGATGCTGATCGCGGTTTTGGCGCCGGCCTTTCTGCTGTTCGGCTATCTGATCGCACGCCCGGCGACCTTCTTCATCGGCATGCTGCTCGCCGCCAACACCGCCAGCCTGATGGCGTTACAGTCGACTTACAGCGCGGATTTTGCAGCCTTTGCCAATGGTGGCATCGCCTTCTTCGTCGGCGTCGAAATCTCGGCGCTGACCATTCTGCTGGCGCGGTCGGTGGGCGCGGAGTGGAGCGTGCGCCGGCTGATGCGCAAGGGCTGGATCGCGCTGGCCTGGGCGGCTGCCAGCCGCGGCAATCGCGATCGCGCCGCCTTTGCCGGGCTGATGCTCAACCGCATCGGTCTGCTGGCGCCGCGGCTGGCGGCGATGCCGGACAGCGCGCTGCGCGATGTCGATAACCTCAGGGAACTGCGCGTCGGCCTGAACATTGTCGATCTGCGTCGCGCCCGGCACGGCATGTCACCGCGAACGCTGCTGACCATGGACGCGATGCTGGACGAACTCGCCGCCGATTTCCGAAGTTATGACGGTGGTGCCATGCCGCGGGCGCTGCTGGTGCGGATCGATCAGGCGTTGCTGGCGGCGATGGCGGAGTCGAGCGACGCCGTGCGCGGCGACGCGCTGATCGGGCTGGTGGGTATTCGCCGCGGCCTGTTTCCGCAGGCGCCGGACTACCGGCCGGAAGCGCTGAACCGCCTCGCAGGGAGTGCCGCGGCATGAGATATGAAGTCGATCTGTTCGGCATCCTCGTGCCAGCGCTGCTGCTGTGGCTGGTGATCACCTATGTGATCGGCGCGCTGTTGCGGCCGCTGCTGGAGCGCTCTGGCCTGTACCGCTTCGTCTGGCACCGCGCGCTGTTCGATCTCGCTCTCTTCGTCTGCCTGCTCGGCGGCGTGGTCTATCTCTCGTCCGGATTGCTGTCATGAAAAATCCTGTTGCCCTGATACGTCGTTTCGCCGCCACCACGCTGATGGTGGTCGCCGCGCTCGCGGTCGGCCGCTATCTGTGGGTCTATTACATGGATGCGCCGTGGACCCGCGATGGCCGGGTCCGCGCCGACGTCGTCACCTTGGCGTCCGACGTCTCCGGCTTCGTCACCGAGATCCTGGTCAAGGACAATCAGAAGGTGAAGCGCGGCGACGTCATCATGCGGATCGACCGCGTGCGTTACGCGCTGGCGCTGCGACAGGCGGAGGCGGTGGTCGCCGGCCGCCAGGCGACGCTCGATCAGGCCGATGCCGATCTGAAACGCTACCGCGATCTCACCACGGCCGCCGTGTCGCAGCAAAAGCAGGAGCAGGTGACAGCGACGCAATTATTGGCCAGGGCTTCGCTCGATCAGGGTATCGCTGACCAGGCAGTGGCGCAGCTCAATCTGGACCGCAGCGAGGTGCGCGCGCCGGTCAATGGTACGATCTCCAACATGGAGCTGCGACCGGGCACCTATGTGTCGGCCGGCAAGGGCGTGATGGCGCTGGTCGATACCGACACGCTGCATGTCGATGGTTACTTCGAGGAAACCAAGCTGCCGCGGATCCATGTCGGCGATCCCGTCTCGATCCATTTGATGGGCGATTCCGAACGCATCACCGGTCATGTCGAAAGCATGGCTGCCGGCATTGAGGACCGTGACCGTGGCGAGGGTAGTAACCTGCTTGCCAATGTGACGCCAACCTTCAGCTGGGTGCGGCTGGCGCAGCGCGTGCCGGTGCGCATCGCGCTCGATAATATTCCGGCCGGCGCGACGCTGGTCGCTGGCCGCACGGCGACGGTGGAGATCCTGCCGAAGGACGGCACCAGCGTTGCGAAGCTGTTTTGATTGTTCTCTTCTGTCAGTGCGAGGCGCCAACGGGTCCGGCTTCGACGGCCCGATGATAGCTCCGCGACGCGGCAATCCGGAAGCCATCCGCGAGGAAGGAACTGCATCGCTTCCTCGCAAGCACTCCTCGCAATGACGACCAAGGTGTTCAGTTCGATGCCGGCGCGGCCTGTGTGAAACCGCGGTCGACCGCCTGTCTGACATCCACCGCCTTCGCCAGAATCCCGTAGCGGGTGGCGCGATCACTGGCTTCCTGGAATTCCCTGATCACGGCGTCGTCGATGGTGATCGGCCGGTTGTCCTGCGCGCGGTAGGCCCGTGCCAGCACGTCTTCCGGCAACTTGGTCAGTTCGGCGGTGTTTCTGGCATATTCCTCGACATGGTCGCGCGACCAGGTGCGTGCCTTGTTGAGGCGCTGCAGGAAATCAGCGATTGCCTCGCGCTTGGTGGCAATGGCCTGGTCGGACGCGACGATGAATGTCAGCGTCGGGGTCAGGCCTTCACCGTCGGCGACGATGCGGGCATTGTCCTTCAGTACCGCATAGGAGATGTAGGGCTCCCACACCGCCCAGCCATCGATCGAGCCGGCGATCAGTGCTATCTTGGCATCGACCGGTCCGAGCGCGGCAAAAGTGGCGTCGGTGGTCTTGTAACCGGCTTTCTCCAGCGTGGCGTTAATCAGGAACTGGCCCCAGCCGCCGCGGGTGCCGGCGAGGCGCTTGCCCTTGAGGTCCGCGGCGGTCCTGATCGGCGAGTCGTTGCGCACCAGGATCGCTTGCGTATTGGCATTGGCGCGAACGCCGCCAATCGCCTTGATTGGCGAGCCCGCCGCATAGATCGACAGGAAAGCAAGATCGCCAGTGTGGCCGACATCGAGCGCACCGGCATTGAGCGCCTCGAGGATCGGCGCGGCTGCCGGGAATTCCGACCAGACAATCTTGTAGGGCAGGTCCTTCGTCAGGCCTGTCGCCTCCAGCAGCGAGCGGTTGCCGCCCTTCTGGTCGCCGATTCTCAAGGTGACGGGGTCGGCCGCGAAGGCCGAGGTGGCGAGCGCCGCGCCGATGATCGCGGCGAGCAGCGCGGATGAAAGGGGCTTGACCATGTTGTTTTCTCTGATGCGATAAGGTGCAGCAAAGCTACGCGGGAAAGTCGGGCCGTCAACGAAATGGCTGACCGAAGATGTGTTCGACCTCGGAACGGACGTGTCGCGGTTGATCGGTGGAACGGCAGTTTCGCGCTGTCTTGTTTGTGTGCCCCGGATGCGATGCAATACGTAGTATTGCTTCGCGGAGCCGCAGCCGTACCGATCGCCGGCGTTCGTGGCGGTCCCGGTTCCGCGGAGCGGTAGGAAGAATGCCGCACCGCGCCCGGGACAAGCGGAGCACGAATTCTACTCGACCTTGCCGATCTTCTTCACCGCCGCGATCAGGCGCGCGCTGTCGGTCTCGACGAACTTCGCAAATTCCGGCGCGTCCAGATAGGCAACCGGGCTGCCGGCAGCGGCAAACATCTTTGTTACTTCCGGCGCCGTGACCGCTTGCGCCATTGCCTCGCGCAGTCGCGTCATGATTGGCGCCGGCAGCGTACTCTGCGCGAAAAGCCCGGCCCAGATATAGAACTCGACATCCTTGTATCCCAGTTCCTGAAAGGTCGGCACCTCCGGGAAACTCGGCACCCGCGCGGCGCCCCAATTGGCCAGCACGCGCATTTTGCCGTCATCGACCTGCTGCCGCAGCGTGCCCGGCGCGGAGGCCACCGCCTGCACCGTATTGGACAGCAGCGCGGTGAGCGCAGGGCCAGCGCCGCGGAACGGCACGTGCAACAGCTTGATGCCGGCGCTGGCGGCGAACATCTCCATCGCCACATGCAGCGTGCCGTAGGGACCGGACGAGCCATAGGGAATTTCGCCAGGGCGTTTCCGGGCATCGTCGACAAAGTCCCGCAACGTCTTCCAAGGTGCCGCGGCGGGCACCGCGAGCAGCGTCGGGTCGGCGAGCACGCGCGCGATCGGCGCGAACTGCGATACTTCGTAAGACACCGGCCGATCGAACAGACGGTCAGCCTCGGGCAGCACCGCCAGCGACGACAGTGTCATCAGCAGCGTATGGCCATCGGGCTCGGCGCGCGCCGCCTGCGCATTGCCGACCGAGCCGCCGGCCCCTCCGGCGCGGTTGTCGACGATGACGGGCTTGCCGAGAATTCGCTCGAGCGCCATTGCCACCGGCCGCGCCGCCAGGTCGGCCTGGCCGCCGGCCGGAAACGGCACGATCATGGTGATGTTGCGCGATGGCCAGGCTGATTGCGCGCAAGCGGGGCTGATGAATGGTGTGAACAAATTGGCCAGCGGCACGGCCGCGGCAGCCTGCAGAATCTCGCGTCGATTCATGCGTCGGAACCTCCCATGATATTATTTTTATGGGAGTAGCCTATCGCGAATGCCGAGCTTCGCAACCGCCTTGATACTGTCCGCTACGGCGTTGCAACCGCCGTAAAACGTTCGAGAAAACGCTTCTCGGCCTTGCCTGCCGACCACGGCGTCAGGAAATCCTCTTCCGCGGTCGCCGACAGGCCGGGATCCTTGCCGAACAGCCGTTTGGCCTCGGTTTCCTTGAAACCTGCCAGTCTCGTTGCCTCCAGATAGGCGGCGCCCATGTCGGCGGTCTTGATCTGCTTCGTCACCTCGGCCGCCAGCACCGGCGGCAGGCCGAAGCGGGTATGGATGGCGCCGAGCAGCCGGTTCTCGACGATCTTGTAGGCGCCCCCGATCACCGCCTTGAACGGCGAGATCATGTCACCGATGACATATTCCGGCGCGTCGTGCAGCAGCGCTGCCAGCCGCACGCGGTTATCGACGCGCGACACCTGCTGGCGCAGTACGGCCTCCACCAGCAGCGTGTGCTGTGCCACCGAGAAGATATTGGCGCCATGGGTCTGTCCGTTCCAGCGCGCGACGCGGGCGAGGCCATGGGCAATGTCGGCGACCTCGATGTCGAGCGGCGATGGATCGAGCAGATCGAGCCGGCGTCCGGACAGCATCCGCTGCCACGCCCGCGTTTCGACGTCGGTAGAGAATTTTGATTTGGCCATTATCTTGCTTTGAGCTTTGATACTTTAAGTCTCGGTGCGCGCTTCCGGTCGACGCAGAGCTCGTGACAGTAGCAGGAGACGAGATGGTCGTTGACCATGCCAGTGGCTTCCATGAAGGCATAGACGATGGTCGGACCGACGAATTTGAAGCCGCGCGCCAGCAGCTCCTTGGAAATTTTAGCAGATAGCGGGGTCGAAGGCGGCACGTTGCCATGGGTCTGGAACTTGTTGACGATCGGCCGGCCGTCGACAAAATCCCACAGGAATTTCGAGAAGCCGGCGCCTTCTTCCATGATTTTGAGATAGCCTTTGGCGCTGTTGATGGCACCGACAATCTTGGCGCGGTTGCGCACAATGCCGGCGTCGTTCATCAGCGCATGCACTTTGGCGTCGTCGTAACGCGCGATCTTGTCGGGCTGGAAGTCATCGAACGCGGCGCGAAAATTGTCGCGCTTGCGCAGGATGGTGATCCAGGACAATCCGGCCTGAAAGCCGTCGAGGATCAGTTTTTCATAGAGGGCGCGGTCGTCATATTCGGGCACGCCCCATTCGGTGTCGTGATAGGCGACGTAAAACGGGTCTTCACCCGGCCAGGGGCAACGCGTCTTGCCGTCGGCATGCAGAATGGCCGGCTTGGTCATGCGAGCGTTTTCTTCGGCGCGAAGGCGCGTACCGCGTCGACATCTGAAAAATGGATCGGCTGGTCGCCGGCAAGGAACGGAGCCCCGGCATCGAGCGCGTCGGTCGCGCGGTCGGTGCGGATCAGCGCCAGGCCCTGACCATTGGCGGAGGAGCCCATGGTTCCGATCGGTCTGTCGGCGGCACGAATCTCGCTGCCCGGCTCGGGAATGCCTCCGTCCAGCGCCACGCCAACGATGCGGGTGCGCGCGGTGCCACGATGCTGCATCCGCGACACCACTTCCTGGCCGACATAACAGCCCTTGTCGAAATCAACGCCCTTGAGGCGGTCCATGTTGCTCTCGTGCGGAAACGCGTCGCCATAGGCGAAATCGATGCCGCCGCGCGGCACGCCGGTCGCGATGCGATGCGCCTCATAGGCGTCCTCGTCGAGCAGTTCGGCGCCGATCAGCTTCGCGGTCTTCGCGGCCAGCTCGGCCGGCACGAGAATGCGAAAGCCGAGCGCGGCGTCGCGCGGATCAGGAAAAGTAAGATCCGGCTTGATGCCTGGTTCGCCATCCCACACCGCGAGAACGCCGAGCGAATCGGTAAGATTGTCCACCACGACCTTGGCGCGCAATTTGTAGAAGCCGAGCTTGGTGGCCAATGGCGCCGCCAACTCGCGGGGCACGTCGAGCAGCAGCCCGCCGCCATGGCCGGCGGGTGCCTCGGTGACCAGAAAATCCGCGATAATCTTGCCCTGCGGCGTCAGCAGAGCGCCGAACCTTGCGCTGCCCGGCGTTACCACCTCGATCTCGGAGGTGACGAGGTTGTTGAGAAAACCACGGGCGTCGTCGCCGCTCAGCTTGATGACGCCCCGGTCCGAGAGAAAGGCTGCTTTCATGGGGAATTCTCGATGATTGGGCTGGAAGTTTTGCGGAAACGCTGGAGCTGGATATCCCAGCCAAAGCTAAGCCGCTAGGATGCGGACAACAAGGCCCGCCGCCGTTCCGCGCGGGCTCCCGCAGCGAAACGAGACGCCATGACCCAGACTTTTGATACGATTCTAAAATCCGGCACCGTCGTCAACCAGGATGGCGAGGGCGTCCGCGACATCGGAATCCGCAATGGCCGAATCGCCGCGATCGGGTCGCTGGGCGCGGCCTCAGCGGCCGAGATCATCGATTGCAAGGGCCTGCACATCCTGCCCGGCGTGATCGACACCCAGGTGCATTTCCGCGAGCCCGGATTGACGCAGAAGGAAGATCTGGAGACCGGATCGCGCAGCGCGGTGATGGGCGGCGTTACCGCGGTGTTCGAGATGCCGAACACCAATCCGCTGACCATCGACGAGGCGACCTTCACCGCCAAGGTGAAACTCGGCCACCACCGCATGCATTGCGACTTTGCGTTCTTCATTGGCGGGACCCGCGACAACGTCGCCGAACTACCCGAGCTGGAACGCGCGCCGGGCTGCGCCGGCGTCAAGGTGTTCATCGGCTCATCCACCGGCGCGCTGCTGGTCGAGGACGATGAAAGCCTGCGTCGTATCTTCCAGGTGATCAAGCGGCGCGCCGCCTTCCACGCCGAGGACGAGTATCGCCTGAACGAGCGCAAGCATCTGCGCATCGAGGGCGATCCGCGCTCGCATCCGGTGTGGCGCGACGAGACCGCGGCGCTGCAAGCGACGCAGCGGCTGGTGGCGCTGGCCCACGAGACCGGCAAGCGTATCCACGTGCTGCACATCTCCACCAAGGAGGAAATCGA
>NZ_JANXTC010000198.1:0-31571 GCF_025356345.1 Tardiphaga sp. | reverse complement strand
GTTACCTTGAGTCCGCCAAAAGCCAGCGAAACATGACGCGCTTCGAGCAGCACGGTCATGACGCCCTGCCCTTGACGCGCGCCGCCAGCTTCAACACTGGCGCGATCAGTCCCTTTGGCGCGAACAGCACGATCCCGATCAGCAGCAGGCCGACCAGCATCATCCAGTGAAACGGATTGGCCGCCGCGACGATGTGCTCGAAAATCATGAAGATCACCGTGCCTGCCAGCGCGCCCCAGAGATGGCCGGCGCCGCCCAGCACCAGCATCACCAGCACTTCGGCGGAGCGCTCGAAACTAACGCTGTCGAGCCCCACCACGCCGGTGCTGATCGCGGTCAGAGCGCCACCGACGCCGGCGACCGCACCGGAGACGCCGTACATGATGACCAGACGCGGATATATCGCGACGCCGATCATCTTCGCGCGCAGATCGTCATCCTTGATAGCGCGGCACATCAACCCGAACGGCGATCGGGAAAACCGTGTCAGCGCCACGAAGACAATGACGAGCGCCGCCAGTGAAAACAGAAACGCGGTGCGGCTGTACATGTCGAAATGATAGATGCCGAACACTTTTCCGGGTGCGATGCCGGACAGGCCGTCGCTACCGCCGGTCAGCCATTGCAGCTTGTTGGCGAGCGCCGCCACCAACTGGCCGACCGCGATCGACAGCACCAGTTGCGGCAAGCCGCGGAAGCGCGCGATCAGCGCGCCGGAAATCACCCCCATCAGCGTGCCGGCAACAATGCCGACCATCAGCAGCGCGATCGGGTCGGTCACACCGCGGACGCAGGCGATGCCGGCGGCATAGGCGGCAACGCCGAACAACGCGGCATGTCCGAGGGTGGCGATGCCGCAATAGCCGGTGACCAGATCCAGCGATAGCACCAGGAAGGCGATACCGATCAGCCGTGTCAGAAACGCCAGATCGTCGGGAAACAGATAATAGCCGATGGCACCGAGCACGGCGATGGCCAGCGCACCGCCCGCTTCCGGCGCAAAAGAAATCTGACGTTTCGCCGGGACGTGGTTGGCGATCAATCCGGTCATGCGTGCGACCTGCCGAACAGGCCATGCGGAAACAGGAACACGATGCAGATCACCGCCAGGTAAAAGAAGAATTCGCCGAATTCCGGCGCCAGATATTTGCCGGTGGTGTCGGCCAGACCCAGCAGCATCGACGCCGACAGCGCTCCCATGATCGAGCCGGCGCCGCCGACGGAGACCACGACGAGGAACGTCACCATATAGCGCAGCGCGTAGAACGGTTCGATCGGCAGGATCTCGGCACCGACCACGCCGCCGAAGGCGCCGAGTCCGATCGCCAGCGCGAAGGTGACCGCATAGACGATCTCGGTGCGGATGCCGAGCGCGTCCGCCATGCCGCTGTGATCGACCGAGGCGCGCAAGCGGATGCCGAATTCGGTCTTCTCGATCAGCCACCACAGCGACAGCGCCGTGACGACGCCGCAGGCGATCACGAACAGCCGGTGCGTCGGGATCGAACGGAAGCCGATGTCGAGCGGGCCGTTCAGCAGCGGCGGCAGCGGAATCGATTTCAGCGACGGACCGAAGGTGAAATTCACCACGCCGATGATGAAGAAGGTGATGCCGATGGTCATCAGCACCTGGATCAGCGGATCCGATTTGCGGTAGATGCGGCGATACAGCAGCAGTTCGAACGGGATCGAGACGATAATGGTACCGATCACCGCCAGCAGAATTGCGACGCCATAATGCACATGCAGATTGGAGATCGCGTAGGAAGCCAGGTAACCGCCGATCATGGCAAAGGCGCCATGCGCCAGATTCACGACGCGCATCAACCCCATCATGATCGACAGGCCGATCGAGATGATGAACAGCACCATGCCATAAGCGATGGCGTCGGTGAGGATGCTGAAAGTGAGGCGCATGGTCTATCTATGCCGCGGGCACGGTAAATTGCCAATCCGCGCGCTGCGACCTGACGTCATGCACCACCTCGCCGCGCAGCATGGTCAGCAGCACTTTTGTCTGGCGCAGTTCGGAGCCACTGGCCGTAAAGGGATCGCGGTCGATCGCAATCAGGTCGGCCGCCATGCCAGGCAACAACGTGCCGCGCCAGGCTTCATGCTTCATGGCAAAAGCGCCACCGACCGTGTAGCTGTGAATCGCTTCGCGGACGCTAATCGCCTCTCGCGGCCCGATCGGCGCGCCGCTATCGGCGGCGCGGAACGCCGCGTCGGCGATGCCGTCCCACGGCGAAAATGATCCCGTCGGCGCGTCCGAGGTGGCGACATAGCCGACGCCGGCGTCGATGACGCTGCGGCCCGGATAGCAGGCCTCGGCGCGGGGGCCGAAGGCGCCGGCGATCGAGCGCCGCATCCGGGTCAAGAAACTCGGCTGCGTGACGACCAACGCGCCGAGCGCCTTCATACGGGCGAGACCGCCAACAGGCGGGACGAAATAATGCTCAATGCGATGGCGCGAATCGACGCGCGGATGCGCGGTCTGCGCCTTCTCATAGGCTTCGATGACGCAGTCGATCGCGCGGTCACCGCAAGCGTGAACCGCGACCTGCCAGCCCGCTTCATGGGCTTCGCCGATCACCCGTTGCAGGTCGATTGGCTCGCGCATGAACAGGCCGCGCGCTGGCCTATCGAAAAAGTCCTCGCTAACAGCCGCGGTACGCGCACCAACAATGCCATCGGCAAAGTATTTCAGCGTGATCGCCTGCCAGTCGGGATGTTCCGTCGGCACGAGGCCGCGCGTCGCGGCCTCATGGGGATCGAGCTGGTACATGAAACCGAGCCGCAACGGCAGCGGGCCGCTGTCATGGATTTCGTGCCAGATCGCGAATTCCTCATCGTAGCCGACGGTGAACCCGACCGCCGCCTCGACAATGGCGGTCAGGCCGAGGCGGACGCTGTCGTCAATGGCTTGGCGCAGCGCATCGACCAGTTCGGCAGGGTCCATCGGCGGCGCGGCGCGAAACAACTGTTCGGCCGCGGTTTCCATGGCGCTGCCGTCGAGCCGGCCATCACCGTCGCGGCCGAAGCCGCCACCATCGGGGTCGCCGATTGCATCATCAATACCGAAAAAGCGCAGCGCGGCGCTGTTGGCGACCGCGACGTGACCGCAAAAGCGGCGCACCAGCACGGGATGGTCGGGTATCGACGCGTCGAGTTCGGCGCGCGTCGGCAGGCGATGTTCGGCAAGGCCGTTTTCATCGAGACCGGCGGCGTAGACCCATTTGTCGGGCGTGATGATTTGCGCGCGGGCGGCAAGCAGCTTCAGCACCGCGGCGATGTCCGCGGCATCGCGCGGCGATACCGGGACCTGCAGCCGCGCATGGGCGATGGCGAACAGATGGATATGCGCATCGGTGAGGCCCGGCAGGACGACGGCACCGTTCAGATCGATAGTCTGGTCGGTGCGAGGCGCGTCACTTCGGGCGCCGACCCACAGCACCTTGCCATCCGCGACGACAATGCTGTCGGCGGGCGTCTCGTCCCACGCTGAGCGATGGATGCGGCCATTGGTGAGCAGGATGGAGCGCGCGGCGGGCATGTGGGGAAATCTCTGCAAAGCGAAGCGACTGTAGTGGTCATTCCGGGGCGCGAGCGCTCCAGCGCGAGCGAACCCGGATTCCCGGCATATTCATCGCATCACATCGAGGTTCCGGGTTCAGTCGCAGCTGACGCTGCTCCTGCCCCGGAACGACAGCGTGGGGCGGGTAGTCACGTCAAGGTTCCGGGTTCGCTCGAGCTTTGCTCTCGCGCCCCCGTAACGACGGTGTTCGTTTCTACTTCTTGCTCAACGCCCAATCCGGCTGATCGGCAAACACGGTGTCGCTTTCCTGGTTGATCAGCTTGCCGTCGACCCTGGTCACGGTGCGCAGATAGACGTTCTGGCGGATGTGGCGGGTGTCGGAATCGATCGACACCGGGCCGCGCGGGCTGGTCCACTTCATGCCCTTGACGGCGGCGATGGCCTTTTCCGGATCGCGCTTTCCATCGGTAGCCTCGATCATCTTGTAGATCACCCGGGCGCCGTCATAGGCCGCGACGCCGGTCATGGCGACGTCCTCGACCTTGCCGCCGTTCTTTACGATCGACGCCAGAAACGCCTTGTTCTCCGGACTGTCGTGCGAAACCGCGTAGTGATAGGTCGACAGCACACCCAGCGCGCTGTCGCCGATGCTCGGTAGATCGATCTCGGTGACGATGTCACCGGTCGACATCATCTTGACGCCATCTGCCTTGAGGCCATTGTCGACATAGGCCTTGAAGAACCCGAAGGTCGGCGGTCCCGACGGCAGGAAGCAGAAAATGGTGTCGGCACCGGCGGCCTTGATGCGCTGCATGATCGGGCTGAAATCGGTAGTGTTCATCGGAATGCGGATCGCCTCGACCACGGCACCGCCATCGGCCTCGAAGGTCTTCCTGAAGGCCGCTTCGGCATCGATGCCCGGGCCGTAGTCGCTGACTGCGATGGCAACCTTCCTGGAGCCGTTCTTGAACGCGATATTGGCGGCCGGCACGGTGTTCTGCCACATCGTGAACGAGGTGCGCACGATATAGGGGCTCTTCTCGACGATCGACGAGGTCGCAGCATTCAGCACCACCAGCGGCGTCTTCGACTCCTCCAGCAGCGGCGCCACCGCCATCGCGTTCGGCGTGAAATAGATCCCGGCGAGATATTGCACCTTGTCCTTGACGATCAGCTCCTGCGCCAGCGCCTTGGACTTGGCCGGGTTGGGGCCTTCCTCGTCCCTGTAGACGAACTCGACGGTGTGGTTGCCGACCTTATTGCCGTGCTCGGCAACATAGGCGTCGATGCCCATCTTGTAATTCGCGCCGAACAGCGCGTACGGCCCGGACAGCGTGCCGATGACGCCGACCTTAATGACGTCGGCGGAGGCGGTACCCGTCATCAGCGCTAGAATGGCGACGGACAGGATCGATTTGGTGGATCGGGTCATGGATGCAGTCCTCGTTACGGCGGATCAAACATTGTCGGAAGAAGCGTATTCAATAAACGTGCCGGTCAGGCCGTCAGAACATCTCGAAATATTCGCGCTGCTCCCAGTCGGATACTTCCGCCTGGAAACGATCGATCTCGGCGTTCTTGATATGGGTGTAGTAGTCGACCATGGTTGCGCCCATCTTGTCGCGAAAAAACGAGTCGTCCTTCAGCGCAAAGACGGCCTCGCGCAGCGATTTCGGCAGCAGCGGCGCGTTGCTCTCATAGGGCGTATCAGCCGATGGGCCAGGATCGAGCGCGCGGTCGACGCCGTCGAGACCGGCCAGAATTTGCGACGACATATAGAGGTAGGGATTGGCCGCGGGCTCACCGACGCGGTTTTCCAGCCGCGTCGCGGAATCGCCGGCGCCGCCGAGCACGCGAATCATCGCGCCGCGGTTGTCGCGGCCCCAGATCGCGCGGTCCGGCGCCAGCGAATAGGAGCGATAGCGCTTGTAGCCGTTAATGGTCGGCGTGGTGAACACGGTGGCCGCGCGCGCATGCGCCAGAAGGCCGGCGAGGTAGCCGCGACCGAACGGCGACAGCGCCTCGCTCGGGTCATCCGACATGAACGCATTCCTGCCGGTGTCACGCGACACGATCGACTGGTGCAGGTGCCAGCCCGATGAAACCACGTTCGGAATTTTCGGCCGGCACATGAAGGTGGCGTGGTAGCCGCGACGATGGCAGATCTGCTTGACCGCGGAGCGAAACAGCACCATGGAATCGGCCGGCGTCAGGCCGACCGTGGGCGCGAAAGTGAACTCGCACTGGCTCGGACCATATTCGACTTCGACCGATCGCAGTGGCAGGCCGAGCGCCAGCACATCGCGGCGGATGAATTCGAGCACCGGCTCCATCTGGTCGTAACGTTGCTCGGTGAGGTATTGATAACCATGCGATAGCAGGCTGACCTCCGGCGGGCGGCCGGGCTGGCCGGCATCCTCCGGCGCCATCCGGGTTTCTTCATTCCTGAAGATGTGGCATTCGACCTCGAGACCGGCGACGAAGTCATAACCGCGCCGGGTGAGATCTGCGAGCACGCCCTTGTAGAGGTTGCGGGTGGCGAACGGCACCGGGCGGCCATCGGCGAAGTGTACGTCGCACAACAGCCAGCCGGTTGCCTCGACCCAGGGCAGCACGCGAAACGTCAGCGGATCAGCGATCATCAGCGCGTCGGCGGCGCCCTGCATTTCAGGGATGCCGAAGCCGCCGCCGGCGGTGAACACCGGAAACACCGATTTGTGCGAGGTGTCCTTGGCGAACATCGTGGTGGTGATGCTGCAGCCATTTTCGAGGCACCGCAGCGCCTCCTCCGCGATCAGCGTCTTGCCGCGCAGGATGCCATGCTGATCCGGAAACGACAGCCGGATCACTTCAAGTTTCTGCTCCTCGACAATGCGGCGAAGCCGGACGGCGGCGTCCTTCTGTTCTGCGGACCACAGGCCGTGGCGTTCGACGAAACTCAACGCAGTCTCCTCAACTCGTAGGGCGGGCAAAGGCGCTTTAACGTCGTGCTCACGCATGGCAACGTGTATTGAAGGACGCTCACTCGGCTGCCGACAGATGCGTGACGGTGGCCGACGTCTCGTTCGGCACCGGCGCGGCCCACGGCGCACCGCGACGGCGGGCGACGTCGACTTCCATCCAGTAGGTTTCCCAGCCCCTGGTCGGGCCGATGCCGTCCATGGTGCCGGGCCCCTGGATGCTGCGCGCATTGGCTTCATCGAGGACCATCATCGGCTTCTGGCCGCCGGCGACCTTTTCGATTTCCTGCCGCAGCAGCTTGCGATAGGCGATGATCGCCTTGTCGGAGGAGCCGAGATGCTCGCGGGTACGATCCTGGATCCGGCCCATCGATTCCACCGCCCACTGGTCGTGGACATTGATGTCGGCGCCCATGCCGGTATAGGTCTCGTGCGCCTGCTCGTGCGGATCGAAGCCGTAATCATTGCCGCGGTTCTTGCGCGAGGTGTAGAGCGGCAGTTCGTAGAGTTCGAGGCGCTGGGCCAGCATCTTCGCCTTGTCGACCGGCTTGGTGTAGCTGGTGAAGATCGCATACCAGTAACAGTTCTCGTCATCGACCGGTACGTGCCATTGCGAGATGGTCATCTCGGTGCTCAGGGGAATGACGAAGCCGTGCGGAAACACCTGGTTGGTGACGCGCACATGGGTGCGCTCGTCGTCGAGCTGGCGCAGCGCGATCAGCCGCAGGCCGTATTCGGTGCTCTCGACATTGATGATTGGCCGATCATATTCGCGCAGGATCTTGGTCATCGGCAATTCGGAGCCAGCGGAAGCGCCGCGGAACTGCTTGCCATAGGCCGCCGACGTGTCCTCGTCCTCGAAGAAGCGATGCAGGAACGAGGCGTGGGCCGGATCGATGCCGACTTCCAGCGCCTGCAGCCAGTTGCATTCGAACAGCCCCTTGAAGGCAAAGGTGTAGGCCCCGGGCGCGGCGAAGCAATCCAGCTCCGGAAATGCCGGCGGCTCGCCTTCGCCGAGATAGGCCCAGAGGATGCCGCTCTTTTCCTGCACCGGATAGGCACGCTGCTTGATGCCGGCGCAGAGCTTCGAGGTGACGGGCTCGGCCGGAGTCTCCAGGCATTTGCCGTTGACGTCGAACAGCCAGCCATGAAACGCGCAGCGCACGCCACCACCTTCGAGCCGGCCAAAAGCCAGATCAGCGCCGCGATGCGGGCAGTCGCGGTCGAGCAGGCCGTACCTCCCCTGCTCGTCGCGGAAAATGACAAAGTCCTCGCCGAGCAGTCTGACCGGCCGGATCGGGCGCTCGCCTGCCAGTTCATCCACCAGCGCCGCCGGCTGCCAGTAATTGCGCATCAACTTGCCGGCTGGTGCCTTCGGCCCGATCCTGGTGATCAGGTCATTCTGCTCTTGGCTCATCATGGCGAGGACACCTTCGATGGGGCTGACGTGGCAAGCCTATACCCAAGCGGGAAATCGGCTAATTTGTTCGTCTATTGAACTTGTGGGCGATTTTATCGCTAGAGAGATTCCAAGCAAGCCAATTCTTCTGGCACGAATTGCCCCGATAACATGCAGTGGCGTGACCGAACGGCGGACGCGCCATCTTGTGCGAAGCGAACACATGTTCGATATACGAGCAGTATTGAGGAGCTTGCGATGCCCGGAACCGTCTCTGTTGTTATCGCCGCGATCGAAAGCCTGCGCGCTTGAGCGGGCTGGTGATCATCGGTGCGTCCTATGCAGGCGTGCAGGCCGGCATCAGCGCCCGCGAAAAGGGCTATCAGGCGCCGATCCGCATCGTGGCCGACGAGATCCATTTGCCCTATCAGCGCCCGCCGCTGTCGAAAGCGTTTTTGTCCGGCGGCGTCGCCCACGGCAACCTGATCCTGCGTGGCGACGATTATTTCAAAGCGCAAAACATCGAGATGATGTTGGGCCATCGCGCCATCCGCATCGACCGCGCGGCGAACCACGTCGAGCTCGAAAGCGGCCAACATCTTGCCTACGACGCACTGCTGATCGCCACCGGCTCGCGCGCGCGGCAGCTTGCGGTGCCGGGCGCTGAACACGCCGGCATCGTCTATCTGCGTACGCTGGACCACGCGATGAACCTGAAACCGAAGCTCGAGGCGGCGCGCGAGGTCGTGATCATCGGCGGTGGTTTCATCGGGCTCGAAGTCGCGGCCACCGCGGCCAAGGCCGGCAAGAAGGTGGTGATCATCGAAGCCGCGTCGCGGCTGCTGGAGCGCGCGGTCTCGCCGCTGATCTCCGAATTCCTGCGCGATGCCCACCTTGCTCACGGCGTCGATATTCGTTTCAACCGAAGCGTCACCGCCATCGAAAACAGCGGCCCCCTGCATGAGGTCATCTGCTCCAACGGCGACCGCGCGCGCGGCGACCTGATCCTTGCCGGCATTGGCGGCATGCCCAATGATGAGCTGGCATCGGCCGCGGGCGTAATCTGCGCCAACGGCATCGACGTCGACGAATTCGGCCAGAGCAGCGTGCCCAACATCTACGCCGCCGGCGATTGCAGCAACCATCACAATTTGTTTGCCGGCCGCCGCGTGCGGCTTGAATCAGTGCAGAACGCCACCGACCAGGGCAAGGCGGCGGGCGCGGCCATTGCGGGCAAGCCCGAACCCTATATCGCCGTACCGCGGTTCTGGTCCGACCAGTATGATTACAAATTGCAGATTGTCGGCCTGTCTGCGCCGGACGATCTGGCGGTCGTGCGCGGCGCCATCGCCGAAGGGAAATTCTCGGTGTTCTATTATCGCGGCGCAAAACTGATGGCGGTGGACAGCATCAACCGGCCGGGCGACCAGATGATCGCACGCCGCTTCATCGCCGCGTCGCTGTCACCGACGCCGGAACAGGCCGCCGACGTCGCGTTCGACCTCAAGCGACTGGAAGCCGTCGCTTGAACCGGGAGCACGCGCCGTGGTGAAGCTGAAGCGCGAAGGCGAGGCGCGCGGCAATACTGACTTCATCGAGAGCCTCGATCGCGGCCTGCGCGTATTCGAACTGTTCGGCGCCGATGCGAAACCGATGACGCTGAGTGATCTCGCCAGGGCCGCCAACCTGCCGCGTGCCACCGCGCGCCGCATCCTGTTCACGCTGGAGCGCGCCGGCTTTGTATCCAGCGACGGCAAGCTGTTCAGCCTGACGCCGCGGGTGCTGGTGCTGGCGGCGGCGTATCTCTCCTCCAACCAGGTCGTCGCCGTGCTGCAGCCCGTGCTCGACCGGTTGTCGAGCGCGGCGCAGGAAATCTCCTCGCTGGCGATCCTCGATGGCGACGAGGTGATCTTCATCGCCCGCGCCAGCCCAGCGCGGGTGTTCTCCGCCGGCATCGACCTCGGCTACCGGCTGCCGGCGTTCTGCACCTCGGTCGGCCGCGCCATGCTCGGCAAATTTTCCAACGCCGACCTCGCGCAGGCCCTCGGTGCCATGCAACGCCGGGCGATGACGCCCTACACCGTCACCGACAAGGAGTTGCTGCTCGCCACCATCATGACCGATCGCGAAAAAGGCTATTCGCTGGTTGACCGCGAGGCCGAGCCCGGCTTCCGCTCGATCTCGGTACCGGTGCGGCGCTATGACGGCGAGATCGTAGCGGCGATCAACATGGGCGCCCATGTCGACCGCATCTCCACCGGCGAGATGATCGACCGCTTTTTGCCGCTGCTGCGCGAGGCGTCGGACTCGGTGAAGTCACTGCTGCTATAGATACTCAATCGCCTGCGGCCGACATTGCGAGGAGCTCTCGCGACGAAACAATCCAGTTCTTACGGAGCTTGTGACCTCTGGATCGCCGCATCGCGGAGTTTATCGGTCCGGCGAAGCCGAACCCGCTGGCTCCTCGCAATGACGGCGGAGACGCCTGATCGTCCCAAGGAATTGAGCCATGCCGCATATCATCATTGAACATTCCACCGACGGCCATGGCAGTCTGGACGCCGCCAGCCTGATGCAGTCGCTGCATGACGCCGCCGCGGCGACCGGCGTGGTACAGGCTGCCGATCTCAAGATCCGTGCAACGGCGTTCGAACACTATCTTGTGGCCGGGCGGCGCGACGGCTTCTGCCACGTGTCGCTGTATTTGCTGGAAGGCCGCACGCCGGAGCAGAAGGTGCTGCTGAGCGAGGCGCTGCGTGCGGCGATGGTTCGACTGTTGCCGGCGACGAAAAGCCTCAGTGTCGACATCCGCGACATGGATGCGGTGGCCTACAAGAAGCGGCTGCTCGAGTGACGCGTCGTCATTCCGGGGCGCGAGCGGCACCAGCCGCGAGCGAACCCGGAACGACAGCGCGAAACGACAACGGCGCGGCACTCCGCAGAATGCCGCGCCGTTCTCTATTCACTTGCTGCGGCCGCCTTGCGGCGACCGCGGGTCAGATCAGACCGCGTCCTTGGCGGCCTTGACCGGACGGGCGCGCACGATCTTGCGGGCCGGCTTGGCCTTGAACACCATCGGCTCGCCATTGAAGGGGTTGGTGCCCTTGCGCGCCTTGGTGGCGGGCTTCTTGATAACGACGAACTTGGCGAAGCCGGGGACCAGGAAGACGCCGTTCTTCTTGAGTTCCTTGTAGCCGATCACGGCCAGGGTCTCGAGAACGCCCTTGACGTCCTTCTTGGTCAGATCGACGTGGGCCTCGTTGATTTTCTCGATCAGCTGCGACTTCGTCATTTGGTCGGCCATGGTGCACCTTTGTTTCCGTGATTCGGTGAAACAAACACTATGGGGAAACGCGGCAAAAAACCCCTACTCCGTGAGATTTTCACAGATTTCGTCGGATATACTAGCGTTTTGGGGCCCGCATGGCGTGATTCGGCTTGTGCGACAGGGTTTGCGACACCCGACAAGCCCAAAACCTACAGCCAAAGGGTCTACAGATTCGGATTTACGCGCGGCATGCGAGCGTTCCCCCTGTGCCGCCCGTTACCAGAGCGTCTGCCTTGCCCGCTCCGGCCAGACCCGGTCGTATTCCGCCCCGCCAACCCTGCTCTCGCTCATCTCCGCCAGGATTTGTCCGGGGCTAGGCAGCGTCGCGGTATCGACGCGCTTGTCCGGGTTCCACAGCTCGGAGCGCACGATGGCGCGGGCACACTGGAAATAGATTTCACCGACGGTCATGACGATCACCGAACGCGGCGGCTTGCTGTCCACCGCGAAGGACGCCAGCAGATCCGGCTCGACCGACAGCTGCGCGGCGCCGTTGATGCGCAGCGTGGTGCCGGCGCCGGGGATCAGGAACAGCAGGGCCACGCGGGGGTCGCGCACGATATTCCGCAGCGAGTCGACGCGGTTGTTGCCGCGGCGATCCGGCAACATCAGGGTGTTGTCGTCGTGAATGCGGACGAAGCCCGGCAAATCGCCGCGCGGCGAGCAGTCCAGCCCTTCCGGGCCGGCGGTGGCCAGCGCGACGAAGGGCGAGACCTCGATCAGCCGGCGATAGGACGGCGTGATCCGGTCCGCGACCTTGGCGGTCGAGGCTTCGCCAATGCTGGCCCATTCGCCGTAGATCTGTTCGAGCTGTTCAATGGTGGTGATCACGGACATCAGGAACCTCCTCTGAAAGCGCGGGTCGCCGCCGCCCCTTATTAGCCACGGATGGCACGAACAAATTCATTGGCATGATGTTCGGCGGGCCCGACATTCTGGATCGTCACCTCGGGCGCGGCGTCGCCGACGTCGCGGCGCAGCCGTTCCCCGACGGGGCCGTCGCTGGAACGACCGCGCGACGCCAGCCGCGCGGCCAGAACGTCCGGCGGCGCGGTGATCAACACCACCACCACATCGGCATAGGCCATCCGAAGGCTTGGGATCATCGTACGCGAGATATTGGCGACGACGCAGCGTCCGGCACGGATCTCATCGTCGATGCTTCCCGGCAGCGCGTAGCTCAAGCCATGGGCTTCCCAGTCCGCGGCGAACTCGCCACGCGCCCGCGCCTGCGCAAACGCCGCTGACGAGACCTGCAGATTATTTTCATAGGCGGAGGCCTCGCGCGTCACCACGCGGCGCGCAAACACCACGGTGTCATCGCCGGCGCAGGCGGCCCGCGCGAGATCGATCAGCGTATCCTTGCCGGCGCCGGACGGCCCGACCACCAGCACCAGCCGGCCGGGACCGATCTTCGCGAGCCCGACCTCGGATATCGCCGAAATATCGGTCATGCCACCCGATGCCCCTCGCGCCAGACGCTGCGCACCACCGGCAGATCACGCGCCACATGGACGCGGATGATGTCGGCGCGCTTACCGACCGCGATCTCGCCGCGGTCCGACAGGCCGACCGCCTCGGCGGGACGTTTGGTCACCGTGCGCACGGCAGCCGCGAGATCGATCGAGGGGACGCGGTCCGGCAGCTGCAGCGCCGCCATCAGCAGGCTGGACGGGATGTAATCCGACGACAGGATATCGAGCAGGCCTTCGCGCGCCAGATCGATGGCGGCGATGTTGCCGGAATGCGAGCCGTTGCGCACCACATTCGGCGCCCCCATCAGGATGCCGACGCCAGCCGCGTGCAGGCCGCGCGCGGCCTCCAGCGTGGTCGGGAATTCGGCGACCGAGACGCCGTCGCGGAGCGCGTCCACGACGTTCTCGCAGGTGGTGTCGTCATGGCTGGCCAGAGGAATGCTGTGCCGCTGCGCCAGCGCCACGATGTCGCGCATGTTGTCGGCGGCATAGAGCCGCTGGTATTCGAAGCGCTGCGCGAACAATTCGTCGAGTTCGGCGTCGGTCTTGCCGGCGCCCTTGCCGCGATAATAGGTCCGCAGCTTGGCCTCGTCGCGAAACTGGCGCTGGCCCGGCGTGTGGTCCATCAGCGACAGTAGCCGCACGTCGGGCCGGCCAATCAATTCCCTGCATTCATCGACCACGCTGGGCATCGGAATCTCGCAGCGCAGATGCAGGAAGTGATCAGCGCGCAGCAGGTCGGCGTCACGCGCGGATGAAATGGCCTCGGCCAACAGCCCGGCGTGGCCGTCGGCCTCCTCGGCCCCCTTCTCGCGCCACACCCGCAATGAATCCAGCACTGTCGTGATGCCCGAGGTCGCGAGCTGCCCGTCATAGGAAATCACCGCGGCCACCGGATCCCAGAACACTTTTGGCCGCGGCACGAAATGCGCCTCGAGATGGTCGGTGTGCAGCTCGATCAGGCCGGGCATGATCAGGTCACCATGGGCGTCGTCGGCCCCCGCCGGCGCGTCGCCCTCACCGAACTCCGCGATCTTGCCATCGGCGAAGGCGATCCAGCCCTGTTCGATGACCCGATCTGCCAGCACGATTTTCGCGTTCCCGATCAATGTTTCCTTATGTGTCGTTTTCATCTTCTTCTTTCTCAGGCGTTCGCGGCGAACGATGTCACATCGACCAGCCGGTCAGCAATCAGATGACGGACTTCGTCGTCATGGACAATGGCGACCATGGCGACGCCGGCGCGCTTCTTCTCGGCGACCAGATCGACCACCACGGCGCGGTTGGCGGCGTCCAGCGAGGCGGTCGGTTCGTCGAGCAGCAGGATCGGCAGATCGGAGATGAAACCGCGCGCGATATTGACGCGTTGCTGCTCGCCGCCGGAGAAAGTCGAGGGCGGCAGCTTCCACAGCCGAACTGGAATATTGAGTTTCCGTAACAGCACAGCCGCCCGCTCGCGTGCTTCGTCGCGCGCCACGCCCGCGGCAAGCAGCGGCTCCGCGACGACATCCAAAGAAGCAACCCGCGGCACGGCACGCAAAAACTGACTGACATAGCCGATAGTATTGCGGCGGACGCTGAGAATCTGCCGCGGCTCGGCGGTAACGAGATCGATCGGCATGCCCAGATGCTGAACATTGATGGCGCCGCCATCGCAGCGATAATTGCCGAAAATCATCTTCAGGATCGAGGATTTCCCCGCCCCCGAAGGACCTGACAGCACGACGCATTCGCCGGGCGCCACGTGAAACGACACGCCGCGTACCACGGGAAGGCGAATGCCGTCCTGCAGGTGCATCACAAAGGTCTTTTCCGCGTTGCGGATGTCGATCATTGGAATCATGTGCGCCTCACGCCGGCAGGATCGAGGAAACGAGCAGTTGCGTATAGGGCTCGCGGGGATCGTCGAGCACCTGGTCGGTCAGGCCGGTCTCGATGACACGGCCGCCCTGCATCACCATCACCCGGTGCGACAGCAACCGCGCCACCGCCAGATCATGGGTGACGACAATCGCGGCGAGGCCGAGTTCGCTGACCAGCGTGCGCATCATATCCAGCAGACGCGCCTGCACCGAGACGTCGAGGCCGCCGGTCGGCTCGTCCATGAATACCAGACGCGGTTCGGTGACCAGATTGCGCGCGATCTGCAGCCGCTGCCGCATGCCGCCGGAATAGGTTTTGGGCGCGTCGTCGATGCGGTCGACCGAAATCTCGACGCGCTCCAGCCAGGACGCGGCGGTCTGCCGGATCTTGCCGTAATGATTATGCCCGACCGCCATCAGCCGCTCGCCGACATTGGCGCCGGCCGACACCCCCATCCGCAGGCCCATCGCCGCGTCCTGATGCACAAAGCCCCAATCGGTACGGAACAAAAACCGCCGTTCGGCCTCGCCGAGGGCGGCGAGATCGCGCATCACGCCGTCGCGCATGCGATAGGCCACCGAGCCGGCGTTCGGCGTCATCTGCGCCGACAGCAATTGCAGTAGCGTCGACTTGCCCGAACCGGACTCACCGACGATCGCCAGCACTTCGCCGGGATACAGCGCAAAGGACACATCGCGGCAGGCGTGCAGCCGGCCAAAGGATTTTGAAAGACCTTCGGCGAGCAACAGCGGCTGGTCGCCATGATCCGGGGCACGGGTCACATCAAGCATGTCGGTTCTCCGCGTAGGGGGCGCTTTCGCTGCCGCGATGGCCGTTGGCCTGCCGCGTCTCGCAGAAATCGGTGTCGGAGCAGACGAACATCCGGCTGCCGGCATTGTCGGTCACGATCTCGTCCAGATAGGAATCGCCGGCGTCGCACAGCGCGCAGCAGGCGTCATGCTTGTAGCGCGTGAACGGATGATCCTCGAAATCCAGCGATACCACCGACGTAAATGGCGGGATCGCATAGATCCGCTTTTCGCGGCCGGCGCCAAACAGCTGCAGCGCCGGGCAATTGTCCATCTTCGGATTGTCGAACTTCGGCGTCGGCGACGGGTCCATCACATAGCGCGCATTGACCTTGACCGGATAGGCATAAGCGGTGGCGATATGGCCGAAGCGCGCAATGTCCTCATAGAGCTTCACATGCATCAGCCCGTATTCGCCAAGCGCATGCATGCGCCTTGTCTCGGTCTCGCGCGGCTCGAGGAAGCGCAAAGGCTCCGGGATCGGCACCTGGTAGACCAGCACCTGGCTCATCTGCAGCGGCGCTTCTGGAATGCGGTGGCGGGTCTGAATCACAGTTGCATCGAGCGTGCTGGTGGTGACGGCAACGCCCGCGGTCTTCTGGAAGAATTTGCGGATCGAGATCGCATTGGTGGTGTCGTCGGAGCCCTGATCGATGACCTTCAACACGTCCCCGGCGCCGAGGATCGCCGCGGTGAGCTGCACGCCGCCGGTGCCCCAGCCATAGGGCATCGGCATCTCGCGCGACGCGAACGGCACCTGATAGCCGGGAATCGCGATCGCCTTCAGGATGGCGCGACGGATCATCCGCTTGGTCTGTTCGTCCAGATAGGCGAAATTATATGTCGGCGCGTTCATTCCGCGGCCTCCTTCATGGCATCGGGCGCGGCATCAGGTTTTTCCTGGGCATCGAAAAACTCTGCGCGGATCTTTCGCAGCAGCCCGAGTTCGGACTGGAAGTCGACGTAATGCGGCAGCTTCAGATGCTCGACAAACCCGGTCGCCTGCACATTGTCGGAATGCGACAGTACGAATTCCTCGTCCTGCGACGGGGCCACGACGTCCTCGCCGAGTTCGCGCGCGCGCAGCGCGCGGTCGACCAGCGCCATCGACATCACCTTTCGCTCGGACTGCCCGAAGGCCAGGCCATAGCCGCGGGTGAAGCACGGCGCCTCGGTGTCGCTGCCCTTGAACTGGTTGACCATCTGGCATTCCGTCAGCGTGATGGCGCCGAGCGGCACCGCGAAGCCGACATCCTCCGCCATGAACTCCACTTCGACTTCACCGAGCCGAATCTCGCCCGCGAACGGATGGTTGCGGCCGTAACCGCGCTGCGACGAATAGCCGAGCGACAACAAAAAGCCTTCGTCGGCACGCGCGAGATTCTGCAGCCGCAGATCGCGGTCCGCCGGAAAACTCAGCGCGTCGCGGGTGAGGTCGCCGACCGCTTGATCCGAATTTTCGGCGGGCGAGGATTCGATCAGGCCATCGCGGCCGAGGATGTCGGTGACGCGCGGCATCACCGCCGGCTGCGCTTCGGCCATCGCAGGCTGCTCGGGCAAGGATTCCCCGGTCAGCACCGGATCGAGCAGCCGGTGCGTATAATCGAACGTCGATCCCAGGATCTGGCCGCCGGGCATATCCTTGAAGGTCGAGGAAAACCGGCGTCTTACCCGCATCTGCGAGGTATCGACGGCCTCGCTGGTGCCAAAGCGCGGCAGCGTCGCGCGGAAGGCACGCAGCAGGAAGATCGCCTCGATCATGTCGCCGCGCGCCTGCTTGATCGCCAGCGCCGCGAGTTCGCGGTCATACAGCGAACCCTCGGTCATGACGCGATCGACGCCGAGGCTGAGCTGCTCGGAGATCTGCGCCAGCGAGACTTCAGGCACGGCGCGGTCACCGCGGCGTTCATGCGCCAGCAAACGATGCGCATTTTCGATGGCGCGTTCGCCACCCTTGACGGCGACATACATGTTCAGCCCTCCTTCGCGACGAGGCGCGTGGTGCGCGGAATCGCGACGATGGAATCATCGGCCACCAAAACGAGATCGATGCCGCGCGGAAACAAGGTGGCATTGAGTGCGAGACGATCGAGCCAGTCCGGCAGGTCGATGGTCGCGCGCAAGGTCGTGACGCCGTCGATGCCGGGGCCGCGCAATTCATAGGCAGGGCCGTCGGTCAGGCTCGCAACCTGCAGGATGATGGTGGTCGAGCGGTCAGGATATTCACCCGTACCGAACGAAAAATTGTCGAAATCCGGCAGCTGGCGGGGCTCGCCAATCAAGGCAAAACTGCAAACCGAGGCCCCGGCGATCACCGGCGCGCTGGTGTGAAATTTGATCCACTTGGCGACGTCAGACGTCGCGGCCATGCTGGCGTCGAGCCATACCGGCGTATCCTGATCGAACAGCGTCAGCGCGATCGCGGCCGAGCCGCGCATCAGCGGCGCCGGCACCCCGGAGGCGGCCTCGATGCGCTGAATCTGGCCGGGCCGCGCCATCGCATCCATCACCGAACGGAAGGTGGACTGCGCCGACGCCACCTTGTCCGCGAAACCCGCCGGCATTTCTGCAATCGTGGTCATGATCAGCCCTCTCCGCGCACGAGCGTGTAGAAATCGACTTTGGTAGCCGCGGTCTCGGCTGCCTGGCGCCGCCGGTCATCGGCAATATGCGCACGCAACGGCGCCAGGACCTGCTTCTCCATCGCGTCGGCAAACACCTCGTTCTGGATCAGCGCGTCGCACAGCGCGATCAGGCCGGCTTTTTCGTGATCACGGCCTAGCGTGTAACCGAAGCCGACCTCCCCGCTCGACAGCCGCACCGCGGCGCGCGACACCGTCGCCTCACCGAGATTGAACAATGCGCCGTCGCCACCGATCCGGCCGCGCAGCATCACCAGGCCGTTTTCCGGTTCGCGCAGCGCCTGATGCGCGGGAATGTCGATGGCTACGAGATGGCCGGCGATTTCCGCCGTGGCGGCGTGGACGAGCACCGCCATCGCGGACTGCCGTCGGGTCTGCTGGCCGTTGAGGGAGGCTGCGGTCATGGCTTCCTGGTCCGGTTCAAGTTGTCTATAACGTTAGACAACTTGATAGACCCATGCAATGACCCTTTCGTGACAGCGACATGATTTTTCGCTACCACGGCGCGACAACTTCGTGAGACCACATCATCGTGACCATTCAGGACAGACCGACCGGCGTGGCATTGTGGCGGCAGGTCGCCGACGGCATTGAACGCGACATTGCCGCCGGCCGTTTTCCGGCCGGCGACAAGCTGCCGGGCGAGACGGATATCGCCGAGACCTACCGGGTCAATCGCCACACCGTGCGCCGCGCGCTGGCAACGCTGGCGGAACGGGGCCTGGTACGCGCCGAGCGCGGCAGCGGCACCTATGTCGAAGCCCCGAAGCTGACCTATCCGCTGCGCTCGCGGACGCGGTTCTCGGAGATCGTCGGCGCCGGCGGCCGCGAGCCGGACGGTCGGCTGATCGATGCCATCACCGAGCCCGCGACCCGCGATCTCGCCAGGCAACTCGGACTGAAGGCCGGCGCGCCGCTGGTCCGGATCGAGGCGCTGCGTTTAGCTGACAAGGCGCCGATCTGCATCGGCACCACCTGGTTTTCCGCGCAACGCTTTCCCGATGCCGCCGAGGTCTATGCCCGGCTGAATTCAACGACAAAGACGCTGGCGCATTACGGCATCCGCGATTATCGAAGACTCTCCACCCGCATCACGGCGGCGGTCGTCGATGCCGCCGACGCCGCGCGGCTCGACCTCGCGCTGGGCCGGCCAATCCTGATCGTCGACAGCACGGATGTTGATCTGGACGGCACGCCGCTGAAAGTCTCGCGCTCGCGCTTTGTCGCCGAGCGGGTCGAATTCGTGGTGGAGAACGGATAGCGGCCAGTCACCGCGCCCTCCCCCGTCATTGCGAGGAGCCCTTGCGACGAAGCAATCCAGTTTGCGTTTGGGATTTTCTGGATTGCCGCGTCGCTTCGCTCCTCGCAATGACAGCGGCTACTACAGCGATTACACCACGGCCCTTCGCCCGATGATCGCAAAGCGAAGGCGACTGGAGATGAAGTCGATCGCCGCCACCGCGACCAGGATCATCAGGATCAGGAACGACACTTTCTGCCATTCCAGCACGCGGATCTGTTCGGCTAGCTGCAGCCCGATGCCGCCGGCGCCGACAATGCCGATGATGGTGGCGGAGCGGGTATTGGATTCAATGAAATACAGCACCTGACCGGCGATCACCGGCAATACCTGCGGCAGCAGACCGAAGCGGATTTCGTGCAGCGGGCTGCCGCCCGCGGCGCGAACACCCTCGACCTGCTTCTTGTCGGCGGCCTCGATCGCCTCCGAGAACAATTTGCCGAATGCTCCGAAGTCGGACACAGCGATGGCCAGCACGCCGGCGAACGGCCCGAGCCCGACCACATTGATCCAGACCAGCGCCCAGATCAGCGTATCGACGCCGCGAATCGAATCGAGAAACCGCCGCACCGGGAAGCGCAACCAGGGCGACGGAATGATGTTTCGCGCGGCAAGCAGGCTGACGGGCAGCGCGAAAACGGCGGCCAGAGTCGTTCCCAGCAGCGCGATCGATAGCGTCTCGCCCATCGCGACAAGATAGGCCGGCAGCGAGGAGCCGGGGTCCGGCGGCACCATCATCATCACGATCCAGCCAAGCTGCTTGACCCCGGCCAGCATCCGCGCTGGGGAGAATTCCAGCTCGTTGAGCCCGAAAATGAACAGCGCCAGCGCGGCGACAAAGATCGCCGGCACCGCGGCACGCGACGACATCGGCCGGTTGAACACCGCCGGATAGCGCGCGCGCAGCTCCTCGCTATTGGCGCTCGGCAGCTTCCTCATCGGCGGTTTGCTCACGATCTGGCTTCCTTGCCGAACAGCCGGCCGCGCATCCAGCCGGTGCCGATGTCGATGATGAACACGGTGACGATAATCATCAGCAGGATGGCGCTGACATCGGAGTAGTAGAATTTTCTGACCGCGACGACGAGTTCCTGGCCGATGCCGCCCGCACCGACGAAGCCCATCACCGAGGCGCCGCGCACATTGATCTCGAAGCGCAGCAGCGTGTAGCTGGCGAAGCCGGCGGCGACCTGCGGCAGCACGGCAAAGCGCATGCAGTCGGTCCAGCTGGCGCCGGTGGAGCGAATGCCCTCGACCGGCTTCATGTCGATATTCTCGACGATCTCGCTGTATTGTTTGCCGAGCGCGCCGACGCAGTGAATCGCGATCGCCAGCACGCCGGCCATCGGGCCGAGGCCGAAGGCGATGACGAAGATCAGCGCGAACACGATGTCCGGCACGGTGCGGCAGAACTCCATGACGCGCTTGACAACAAAGCGCAGCGACGCCGACGGCGCGGTATTCTCGGCTGCGAGAAAGTTCAGGCCGAAAGCAAGGACGGCGCCGACCAGCGTGCCGACATAGCTGATCAGCACGGTCTCGCCGAGCAGCGACAACCACTTCTGCCAGCCCCAGAACCACTCGCCGATGTCCGACCACGCGCGAACGCCGCTATCGAGCGTAAAAATGCGGTCGAAATAGCTGACAAAATTACCGATCTTGCCAAACAGCGTGCCGAGATTGACCTCCGCTCCCATCGCCGCGATCAGCAGCGCGGCACACCCCACCGCGGTCACCAGCGTGGTGCGCAGCCGCTTCTTCGCCACCGCCTTGCGGTAGGCGTCGTTCAGCGCCGCGAGCTGCTGGCTCGGCAGAATGGAAACGGCGGCGGGCATGGCGGTACCTTCGTGAAATTCAGACAAAGAAAAAGAGCCGGGTCACATGGACCCGGCTCCCTTGAATCATGCAGTAATCAGGATGCCTTCTTCTTGCGCAGCGCGTCGACAAACTTGATCAGGTCGATGGTCGCGTCCCAGTCCTTGGTGGTGGCGGCGTGGAAGCCCTTCTTCTGGCCATCCGACAATCTGTCGAACGCGGCCTTGTCCTTGGTCGGCGCATCGACAAACGCCTTGGCGATCGCGGCCTTGAGGTCGGCCGGCAGGTCGGAACTGTAGGCATAGGGGCCGTTGATGATCGGCGCTGATTTATGGACGATACGGAAGTCTTCCTTCTTCATCGGCGTACCATCGGCATTCTTCAGCATGCCCTTGTGCAACATCTGCGACAAAGTGGAGTCGTCGTCGTTGGTCCACTGGTTGGCGGCGACATCGACGGTGCCCTGCGACAACGCCAGCAGCGCGTTCTCGTGGCTGCCGGTGAACACCACCTTGCTGAAATAGGTGTCGGCGTCCGAGATGCCCATCTTGTCGAGTTCAAAGCGCGGTACGTTGTTGCCCGAGGTCGAGTTCGGATCGACCAGGCCGAGATTCTTGCCCTTCAGATTATCGATGGTCTTGTAGGCGCTGTTCGCCTTGACGAAGAACACCGAGTAATAGCCGGTCGAGCCATCGGCATTGATGTCATTGGCGAAGGCATCGGTCATCACGCCGGTGAGGCGGGCGCGCGCGAACGAGGCCGAGCCATAGCTGGCGATCTGGATGTTGCCGGCGCGCTGGCCTTCGATCACCGCGGCGTAGTCATTGGCGATGCGCAGATTGATCTTCACGCCCAGCTCTTTCGAGAGGTAGGACACGAACGGCGCCCAGCGTTCGGTCACGCCCGAGGCATTTTCCGCCGGGATGATGGCGAAGGTCAGTTCTGGATATTTGGTCTTGTAATCCTGCGCCGAGGCGGCGGAAGTGGCCAGCGCCAGCGCCGCGGCGCTGAGCAGAACAAGTCGGCGAGTGATCATGGTAGTCCCCATTGTGATCGATGTTGAACGCGTTTGCGAATACAAACGGATATGTCGGCGACGTAACCTCAGGCCACGGCGGCTTCGTTGAAGGCCAGCACCGGCTCACCGGCCGGCACGTGGCCGCTTTTGGTGCCCATCACCTCGTCGGCCTCGAGATCATAAAGCTCGCGGGCGATGTGTTCGGTCAGCGCGGCTGGCGCGCCGTCAAACACGATACGGCCGGCGGACATGCCGATCAGCCGGTCGCAATAGGTCCGCGCCAGGTCCAGCGAGTGCAAATTGCACATCACGGTGATGCCGAAATGCTTGTTGATGCGCAGCAGCGCATCCATCACGATGCGGGTATTGCGCGGATCCAGCGACGCGATCGGCTCGTCGGCCAGAATGATATCGGGCTGCTGCACCAGCGCGCGGGCAATGGCTACGCGCTGCTGCTGGCCGCCGGACAGCTGATCGGCACGCTGCGCCGCCAATGATGCCATGTCGAACTGCTCCAGCGCCGACATCGCCAGCGCGCGGTCTTCTTCCGGCCACATCTGGGTCAACGAGCGCCATTGCGGCATGCCGGACAGCCGCCCCATCAGGACATTGGTCAGAACGTCGAGACGCCCGACCAGATTGAACTGTTGAAAGATCATCGCCGAACGCGCGCGCCACTGGCGCAGGTCGCGACCGCGCAGCGCGGTGACATCGACGCCGTCATAGGAGATCCGGCCAGAGGTCGGTTCGGCCAGGCGGTTGATCATGCGCAGCATGGTCGACTTGCCGGCCCCCGAGCGCCCGATGACGCCAACGAAGGCGCCCGGCTGAACTGCGAACGACGCATTATCAACGGCTGCCTTGGCGCCGAACCGGCACGTCAGACCTTCAACCACCAGCATGGAAAACTCCAATGACCTTATGCAAGGTCACCGGTAACGCCGGTGCTTGACAGTGATGTGACACGCGCCGTTTTGTACCGCCTTTCAACAATCCCGGGCAAAGTTACTTGACCGTCATGACGTCGTCATGAAACGACTCGAAGAGAAGCGCGCGTCGCATCCGACGTCGTCTTTATCTGTGAGTGCAGCATGGCCGGAAAAAACCTGTCCCTTGATCCCGCCGTCGATCCGAGCGCGAAGCTCGGCGACACCGTGCTCGGCGCCTATTGCGAAGTCGGCGCCCGCACGATTCTGCAGGAAGTGACGATGGGCGACTATTCTTACGTCGTGAATGACGCACAGATCACCTATACGACGATTGGAAAATTCTGCTCGATCGCGGCGATGACGCGGATCAATCCCGGCAACCATCCGATGCACCGCGCGACCCAGGCGCATTTCACCTATCGCGCCAGCGCCTATTTTCCGGGAGAAGCCGACGACGCCGAATTCTTCGACTGGCGCCGCGAGCATCACGTCAGCATCGGCCATGACGTCTGGATCGGCCATGGCGCCATCGTGCTGCCCGGCCGCAACATCGGCACAGGCGCGGTGATCGCCGCCGGTGCAATCGTTACCAAGGATGTGCCCGCCTACACCATTGTCGCCGGCAACCCGGCCCGTATCATCCGCCGCCGCTTCCCGGAGGATGTCGCCGCGGGACTTGCCGAGCTGGCATGGTGGGACTGGGACCACGAGACGCTGCGGCTGGCACTGCCGGATTTCCGCACGCTTGCCGTACAGGATTTTTTGAGAAAACATCAATCGGGTGGCTCGGCGGCCGCCACCCAGCAGATGGCGGCGACCTGATGGATATCTTCGTTGAAGGCGGACGCACCCTCATCGGCGGCGAGCTGATCGAGACCTCGCTGCAGGTTTGTGGCAGCGAGATCGTCAGTCTCGGGGAGAACGCCGCGCAAGGCGGGCTCGGACTGGACGCAGGCGACCTGCTGGTATTACCGGGAATCATCGACCTCCATGGCGACGCTTTTGAGCGTCAGTTGATGCCGCGGCCCGGCGTCGATTTCCCGGTCGATGTCGCGCTGATCGACAGCGACCGCCAGGCGATCGCTAATGGTATCACCACCGTGTTCCACGGCACGACCTGGTCGTGGGAGCCGGGCCTGCGCGGCGCCGACAATGCGCGAAGCCTGCTCGCCGCGATCGAGACGCAGCGGCCGCAACTCGCGGCCGATACCCGTTTCCATCTGCGGCAGGAGACTTATAATCTGGAGGCCGAGGCCGAGATCACGCAGTGGCTCGCGGACGGGCGCATCGATCTTCTGGCCTTCAACGACCACATCGAGACCAGCCTGCACAATCCGAAAAAGCCTGAAAAACGTATCCGCATGGCGGAGCGCACCGGGCTGACCGGCGAAGCCTTCGACCTGCTGGTACAGCGGGTGATCTCGCGCGCCGACGAAGTCCCATCCTCGATCGCGCGGCTGGCGCTGGCCGCCCGCGCAGCTGGCGTGCCGACCTTGTCCCATGACGACGAGACGCCCGCGATGCGCGCGGATTTTCGCAAGCTCGGCGTCGCCATCGCGGAATTTCCAATCAACGAGGAAACCGCGATCGCGGCGGCCGCGGCCGGCGACTTCATCGTGTTCGGCGCCCCGAATGTGGTGCGCGGCGGCAGCCACACCGGCTGGACCCGGGCCTCCGACATGATCGCCAAGGGGCTGTGCTCGGTGCTGGCGTCCGACTATTATTACCCGGCGCAACTATTGGCTGCGTTCAGGCTGGTCGCCGATGGCGTGCTGACACTGCCCGCGGCCTGGGCGCTGATCTCGTCGGCGCCGGCGAGCGCCGCCGGCCTCACCGACCGCGGCGTGCTCGCCGCCGGTCGCCGGGCCGACATCCTGCTGATCGACGACAGCATCGCGATGCGCCCGCGCATCGTGGCGGTGATCGCCAATGGCAGGCTGGTCCATCTCACCGATGCGCGCCGGTTGCTGCATCCGGCGGTGACCTCCCGCAAGGCGGTTGCGGCGGCGTGAAGCGTCTCTATGGTTCGGGGTCATGACGCCCCTCCCCCGTTACGCCATCTATTACGCCCCGGACCTCGACAGCGACCTGCATCGCTTCGGGGCCGCACTGCTCGGCTATGACGCCGGCAGCGGCGAAGCGATGCCGTTTCCGGCTGATGTGCTCGCGCAGGCGCCTGACTGGGCGACGCTGACCGACGATCCGCGCAAATACGGTTTCCACGGTACGCTGAAGGCGCCGTTCCCGCTCGCTGCGGGCAATACCGAGGCCGATCTCGTCGCCGCGTGCGAAAATTTTGCGGCCACGCCTCGCGCCATTCCCGTGATTGCCCCGGTGGTCCGGGCGATCAGCGGCTTCGTCGCCGTCGTGCCGGCCGAGCCATCGGCCGATCTCGGCGCGCTGGCGCAACATTGTGTAGAGACATTCGATCGCTTCCGGGCACCGATGACCCCCGAGGATCGCGCGCGCCGCCGTCCCGAAGCGCTCACCGCGCGTCAGGTCGAACAGCTCGATCGCTTCGGCTATCCCTATGTGCTGAACGATTTCCGGTTTCATATGACGCTGACCGGCCGGTTGACGTCCGAGCGCGGCGCGCCTGTGCTGGCGATGCTGCAGGAGCACTTCGCCGCGCTGGATCTGACATCACTGCGCATCGACCGCGTCGCACTGTTTCGGCAGGACGACAAATCCTCACGCTTCCGTATCGTCCGGCAGTTCACACTCGTCTCAACCCAGCACCGGATTTCGCAACTGCGGTAACGCGATAGCGAGAAATCTTCGCATCGCACCTGCGCCGCAAAATAAATCACCGTTTAAATGCACCGTCCTTGACGTTCCGCGCCAGCGTGCAATTATTTAACTTAACAACTGGAGCGGATCGTCGCGCCTCTCGCGTGAACCATGGCGTACGGCCTCTCAGGAACAGCAGCGGGAGCAGCGGCGCGTCAGCGCGGTTTGAATCCCGCGCCTGATAACCGGGAGTGGAACATGAAGACTCGCGCCGCCGTCGCCTTTCAGGCCAAGCAGCTACTCGAGGTCGTGGAATTGGATCTCGACGGCCCGAAGTCGGGCGAGGTGCTGGTCGAGATCAAGGCCACCGGCATCTGCCACACCGACGCCTATACGCTCGACGGCTTCGACAGCGAGGGCATATTTCCTTCCATCCTCGGCCACGAAGGCGCCGGCATCGTCCGCGAGGTCGGTCCCGGCGTCGCCTCGGTGAAGCCCGGCGACCACGTCATCCCGCTCTACACGCCGGAATGCCGGCAGTGCAAAAGCTGCCTGAGCCAGAAGACCAATCTGTGCACCGCGATCCGCGCCACCCAGGGCAAGGGCGTGATGCCCGACGGCACCTCGCGCTTCAGCTACAAGGGCACGCCGGTGTTTCATTATATGGGCTGCTCGACCTTCTCGAATTTCACGGTGCTGCCGGAGATCGCGGTGGCCAAGATCCGTGACGACGCGCCGTTCCAGAGCAGTTGCTATATCGGCTGTGGCGTCACCACCGGCGTCGGCGCCGTGGTCAACACCGCGAAGGTCACGCCCGGCTCCAATGTCGTAGTGTTCGGATTGGGCGGCATCGGCCTCAACGTGATCCAGGGCGCGCGCATGGTCGGCGCCGACAAGATCGTCGGCGTCGATCTCAACGATGACAAGGAGGGATGGGGCCGCCAGTTCGGCATGACGCATTTCGTCAACCCGAAGAAGATCGAGGGCGACATCGTCGCGCATCTGGTCGGCCTCACCGATGGCGGCGCCGATTATACCTTCGACTGCACCGGCAATACCATTGTGATGCGGCAGGCGCTGGAAGCCTGCCACCGCGGCTGGGGCGTCTCGGTGGTGATCGGCGTCGCGGAATCCGGCAAGGAGATCGCGACCCGTCCGTTCCAACTGGTCACCGGCCGGGTCTGGAAAGGTACCGCCTTCGGCGGCGCGCGCGGCCGCACCGACGTACCGAAGATCGTCGACTGGTACATGAACGGCAAGATCGAGATCGACCCGATGATCACCCATGTCCTCACGCTCGAGGATATCAACAAGGGCTTCGATCTGATGCACGAGGGCAAGTCGATCCGGTCGGTCGTCGTGTTCTGAACCACCCACCAAGAAACAAACAGGAGGATTGATCCCATGACCGTTCACATCCACCCCGCAGTCGATGATGGCGTCAAGCAGGGCTCCGGCCATTTCACCGGCGGCACGCTAGTCTGCAAATGCAAGGACCGCCCGGTAAAGGTCAGCGTCCGCGGCGACGTCCTGCATAATCACGCCTGCGGCTGCACCAAATGCTGGAAGCCCGATGGCGCCACCTTCTCGGTGGTCGCGGTGGTGCCGCGCGACAATGTCGCGGTGATCGAGAATGGCGACAAGCTGCATATTGTCGATACCTCCGCCACCATCCAGCGCCACGCCTGCAAGGTCTGTGGCACGCACATGTTCGGACGTATCGAGAACAAGGACCACGCGTTCTACGGCCTCGATTTCATCCATCCAGAATTATTCCAGGAGAGCGGGTCGGCGGCACCGGGTTTTGCGGCCTTCGTATCGTCGGTGATCGAAGCCGGCGTCGACCCGTCGCAGATGGACGGCATCCGCGCCCGGCTGAAGGAACTCGGGCTGGAACCCTATGACTGCCTGTCGCCGGCGCTGATGGACGCGCTCGCCGCGCAGGTCTCGAAGTCGCGAGCCAAAGCGGCCTGAACATCGCACCTGGCTAGCTGGCGCGGCGAGCTTGATCGGGCGGGGCCGGCGGTGGCATAAGCACCGCCAGCCGGGACACGTGTAAGACGTGTCCCGTTTGCCGCTGGAGCGAATGACACCATGACGATCGAAACTGTTTCGCTGACCCGGTCGCATGATGGCACGCAGGGCGTCTACAAGCATGCCAGCCGTGAGACTGGCACCGACATGACGTTCTCCGTGTTCCTGCCGCCGGCGGCCGGCGGCAAGCCCTGTCCGGTGGTGTGGTATCTCTCCGGCCTCACCTGCACCCATGCCAATGTCACCGAGAAGGGCGAGTATCGCCGCCTCTGCGCCGACCTCGGCCTGATCCTTGTGGCACCCGACACCAGCCCGCGTGGCCCGGACGTGCCGGGCGATGCCAACAATGCCTATGATTTTGGCCTCGGCGCCGGCTTTTATGTCGATGCGACGCAGCCGCGCTTTGCCAAGAACTACCGGATGTGGAGCTACGTCACCGAGGAACTTCCCGCGCTGATCGGCAAGAATTTTTCGGCGGATATGGACCGGCAATCGATCATGGGCCATTCGATGGGCGGCCATGGCGCGCTGACGATCGCGCTGCGCCATCCGCAACGGTTTCGCGCCGCCAGCGCGTTCTCGCCGATCGCCGCGCCGTCGCAGGTGCCATGGGGCATCAAGGCACTGTCAGGCTATCTCGGCGATGACCGCAAGGCCTGGCGCCGGCACGATGCGGTGGCGCTGATCGAGGATGGCGCGCGGTTTCCGGAATTGCTGGTCGATGTCGGCGACGCCGATCCGTTCCTCACCGAGCAATTGCGACCCGGCCTGCTGGAGAACGCCTGCGCCGACGCCGGCATCCCGCTGACGCTGCGCCGGCCCAGCGGCTATGACCACAGCTATTATTTCATTTCCAGTTTCATGGAAGACCATCTGCGCTGGCACGCCGCGCGGCTGCAGCCGTAGCGAGCTCTCGTTTCCCGGACGCGCCGCACCACACCGCGAAAGGCGGCGCGCTGCGCCGCGTCCGGGGAACGCGAACCGCGCGGCTTGCACTACTCCGGTTTGCCGTAATTCGGCGCCAGCAGACGGTTGCGCAGCAAATAGCTCACCGCGCGCGACCACGACTCATCCGTATTGCTGCGAAAATCCGCGCTCATCGCCGTGACCAGCCGCCCGGTGCGGGCGTTGCGAATATAGATATTCATGTTGAGGATCAGGTTCGACACTTTCTGCACCGTGCCGGTAATCGCCAGATCGGCGCCGAGTTTCTGCGCGTATTGAACGTCGCAGCCGCCGCAGGCCTGCAGATTGCTGTTATGCGCCTCGGCGCGGACCGGCGCGATATCGATCACGGCATATCTTCCGGAGTCCGTCAGCCCCCGTCGCAGTTGATCTCCGGCACGCAGCAGGCGCGCCTGCTCATCGGCACGCTGGCCATCCTTCTCGCCCTGCAGGCTGGTGTCGATCAATTCGAAATCAAACACCGCCGTCTTCGGCTGATCCTTTGACGGATCCTTGCGCTCGTCGGCGCGCGCGGTCGACAGCCATGCCAGCAACAGCACAGCCACGAACATGATTCTTCGCATGATCGTTCCCTCGACTGGAACCGGACACACCAAAATGTTCGTTGCAACTTAGGATAGATCAGCCATGTTTCAAGCAGGAAGTCTCCGGATCGGCGGCACGTCGAAGGGGACTCGTGGTGGGAGGCCTGCTTGGCCCGGTCTTTTTGGGCGATCGCCATTTGCATATGGGGCTCGGCGGCGTTCGGTGCCGAGCCGGCCGAGATCCGGATCGGCTATCTCGGCCCGGCCGCTATCCGGCCGAGCCTGTCGCTGGCCACGCAGCCCGCCGGGAATGACGGCGTCGCCGGCGCCCGCCTGGCCATCGAGGACAACAACACCACCGGGCGATTTCTCGATCAGCATTTTACGCTCGACGACGTGCGAACGAAGGACCGCGACGACGTCGGCGCCGCGGCGACAGCGATGGCCAACCGCGATGTCGGATTCATCGTCGCCGATCTTCCCGCCGATGCCCTGCTGCAAGCTTCCGATGCGGTGCGCGCGCGCGGCACGCTGCTGCTCAACGCCGGAGCCATCGACGACCGGCTGCGCGAGCAGGACTGTCGCGGTAACGTGCTTCACATCGCACCGACGCGATCGATGCTGGCCGACGCGCTGGCGCAGTATCTGGTGTGGAAACAATGGAAGCGCTGGCTGCTGGTGGCCGGCTCGCATCCCGAAGACCGACTCTATGCCGACGCGCTGCGCCGCGCCGCGACCCGCTTCGGCGCGAAGATCGTGCAGGAGCGGACCTTCGAAGACAGCGGCGGCGCTCGCCGCACCGACAGCGGCGTCACGCTGATCCAGCGGCAGATGCCGATCTTTACGCAATCGTCGCCGGCCCATGACGTGTTGGTCGCCGCCGATGAGAGCGAGGTGTTCGCGGCCTATCTGCCCTATCGGACCTGGGACCCGCGACCGGTCGCCGGCTCGGCGGGGCTGGTGCCGACCAGCTGGGATCCCGCGCATGATCAATGGGGCGCGGTGCAGCTACAAAACCGCTTCATGAAGCTCAATGCGCGGCGGATGACCGCGCGCGACATGCAGGCATGGACGGCGGTACGCATGATCGGCGAAGCCGCCGCCCGCGTGAAGTCCGGCGATACGAGAACGGTCACCGATTTCCTGAAGAGCCGGGATTTTTCGATCGCCGCCTTCAAGGGTCAGCGGCTCAGCCTGCGCGACTGGAACTGGCAGCTGCGGCAGCCGATCCTGCTCGCCGACGGCCGCATGGTGGTGTCGGTATCGCCACAAGAAGGCTTTCTGCATCAGGTCTCGGAACTCGACACGCTCGGCGTCGACCGGCCGGAGACGAAATGCAACTTGAAATGAGCGCGGACATGAACAACAGCAGTGGAGCGACAGCGACAGCCCCACCCCGTCATTGCGAGGAGCCCTTGCGACGAAGCAATTCAGCCTTCGCTTGCGGCCTGCTGGATTGCCGCGTCGCTTCGCTCCTCGCAATGACGGGGCTGGTGCCGGCGATCCGCCGCCTCGGTGTGATGACGATACTCGTTGTTTTTGCCGCAACGCCGGCCAGCGCCTACATCGCCTATGTCTCCAACGAAAAAAGCAACACCGTCTCGGTGATCGATACCGAGAGCTGGACGGTGACCAGGACCATCAAGGTCGGGCAGCGACCGCGCGGCATCGACTTCACCCGTGACGGCAGATCGGTTCTGGTCGCGGTCGGCGATGACGACACCATCGAGCTCATTGACGTCGCAAGGCAGGAAGTGGTCGACACCCTGCCCTCCGGCCCCGATCCCGAATTGTTCGTACAGGATGCAGAAGGCAGGCTGCTGTACGTCGCCAATGAGAACGACAACACCGTGACCATCATCGACATCGCCCGCCGCGCGCGGCTGGGCGAAGTGCAGGTCGGCGTCGAGCCGGAGGGCATGGCGATCAGCCCCGACGGCAAGATCCTGATCAACACCTCCGAGACCACCAACATGGCGCATTTCATCGACACCGCGACGCGCCAGGTCGTTGCCAATGTGCTGGTCGACTCGCGGCCGCGTTTCGCCGAATTCAAGCGTGACGGCTCCGAACTGTGGGTATCGTCGGAGATTGGCGGCACCGTGTCGGTGATCGATCCCGTTAAACACGTGGTGACCGGGAAGATCACCTTTGAGATTCCGGGCCTGCGGCGCGAGGCGATCCAGCCTGTCGGCATCGGCATGACCAAGGACGGCAAGACCGCCTTCATCGCGCTCGGCCCGG
>NZ_JANXTC010000177.1:0-2072 GCF_025356345.1 Tardiphaga sp. | reverse complement strand
AGACCGTCAATATCGGCGGCACGCTGTATACCTCGTTCGAAACCGTGATTGGCGCCGCGCAGTCCTTTGCGTCGCAGGCCTCCGCCGGCGGCCTCGGAGTCGCCTCGGTGTTCGACAATCTTCCCAGTACAATGGCATCGAGCAGTGCGGCGATCGCGCTGATCGACACCGTCGCCAGCGCCAACCAAGTCGGCGCGGCGCTGTCGCAATTGTCGCCGGCGGCCTATCAGGGCCTTGGCCGCATGACCGTCGACAGCGCGTCGCAGACCACTTCGATGGTCGGTCAGCGCCTCACCCAGGGTCGCTTCGGCGGCGGCGGTGACGATCTCGCCGGTGCAAGTGCGGCGCTTTCGATGTTCGACAACGGCAATTTCGACAAACATGGAGGCGACCTCGATCGCCGGCTCGGCGCCATCACCGGACTGCCGGAAAGCCAGGCCACCGCCCTGAACGAGTCCAACTGGTTCAATACCCAGCGCGGTGCCTATGATGCCATGGCCTATGCGCCAACCAAGGCGCTGCCCGGCATGCGCCCGATGGCATTGCAGGCTGACCATGGCATGTTCGTGTCCAGCAGCCTCAGTTTCGCCCGCGAAGGCGCGCGTGCCGATGCGCCCGGGACGCGCGCAACCACGGCGAATGTGGTGGCTGGCGCCGACTGGCGCATCACCGATCACGCGCTGCTCGGCGTGTTCGGCGGCTACGCCTATACAAGGGGCGATCTCGACACGCTGGGCTCCACCACGAAGATTTCTACGCGCTCGGTCGGCGGCTACGGCGCCTATCAGGCGCCGACCTGGTTCGCCACCCTTATCGGCCTCTATGGCTGGAGCGATTACGACAATAATCGCGTTGCGCTCGGCGCCCTCGACACCTCGTCATTCGCAGGCACGCATTACACGGTGCGGGGCACGGTCGGCACCGACCTGCGTGTCAGAGGCTGGGTGGTGACGCCGGAAATCGGGCTGCAATATACCCGGGTCTCGACCGAGGGTTTTGCCGAAACCGGCGGCGTTTCTGCGTTGAACGTTTCGGCGGACAGCATGGACTCGCTGCGCTCCAGCGTCGGTGCGCGCTTCGCCTACGACACGCGTATCCATGGCGGCGTGCTGACGCCGGAACTGCGGCTGGCCTGGCTGCACGAGTTCAACGATGGCGTGCGCGGCATCAATGCCAGCTTTGCGGATATCACGCTGCCGGGCAGCTTCGTCACCGCGACGGGCAGTGCGTTGCGTGATCGTGCCGTCATCGGCACCGGCGTCTCCGGCCGGCTTGGTGCACTGACCATGGTGTCGCTCGGCTACGACGCCGTGATCGGCAGCGACGATTCAGTCGCGCACCAGTTCAGCGGGCGGCTGAAGCAATCGTTCTGAGCCCTTTCTTTGCGGCGACGGGGCTAATCGAGGATCGCGTCGCCCCAGTCGAGCTTGCGAAAGCGCGCATAGGCGGGCTTGTCGCGGCGCGGCGCGGTCGCCGTGATCACCCCGGCTTCCGTGCACAGCCTGGCGGTGACCGCGACCTTGGTGGTCAGCGGCTGCGCCAGCACGCGCGGCGGCCGTGCCGCCGGCGGCGTTCGCGACAGCGCCACGTAGCTGAAACGTTCGTCCTCATAGGGCAGTTCGGCGGATTTGAGCTGTCGATGCGCCTGCGAGCGTTGCAGCCGCTGGGTGAAGTGGCACCAGTCCGGCGCCTGCAGCGGGCAGGCGCCGTCATGCGGGCAGGGCGCAAGAACGTGTCCGCCGTCGGCGATCAATTGACCGCGCGCGTCGAGAATGCGCGCATGACCGGCCGGCGTGCCGGGCTCGATGATGATGAGCGTGTCGACCGTCTTTGCCCACATCGCGGCGACCAGTCTTTGTCGCGCGGCGTCGCTGAGCTCGTTGATCACATAGCTGGCGATCACCAGCTCGGCGGCGGACGCCCCGGCGAGCTGGGCCGTGGCGTCGCCGAGGTCGTAGCGCAGGGCGGCGAGGCGCTGGCTGTCGCGGGCGAGGTCGAGCGCCAGCGTGCGCAGCGCTGGATTGGAATCAAGCAATGTGAAGCCTTGCAGCGAATCGAAGGCCTCGGCACAG
>NZ_JANXTC010000266.1:0-25163 GCF_025356345.1 Tardiphaga sp. | reverse complement strand
TTGTTCTTCCCCGGCCCGGAAACCACGGTCTGGTTTTATCTGGTATGGCATGCCGGGTTTCCCGTATTCGCGTTGCTCTACGCCCTGTCCGATCCCGAGCAACGACGGTATAAATCCCGCCGTGCCTGCAACCGGGCCATTCTTTGGGCCGTTGTTGGCGTCTGTCTCGTGGCTGTCGTCCTGCTGCTTATCCTGACGGTCGGTCATCCAACCCTCCCGATCCTCATCATCGATGCGCGATTTTCATCGATCATGGTGACATTCATCGCCCTGATCTTCGTTGCATGTTTTCTGTCGATCGGCATTCTTTCGCGAAAAAAAACGCTGGCTGTTCTGGACGTCTGGATGATGGCGATCCTGTGCGCCTGGATGTTCGACATCTCGCTGTCGGCGGTGTTGAATTCCGCCCGGTTCGACTTCGGATATTACGCGGGGCGCCTTTACGGCCTGTTCGCAGCAGGCTCGATTCTCACCATATTGCTTACTGAAACGGCTACCATTCAACTTCGCCTGTCCAAGCTGATGCGCCAGCAAGCACGGGATTCCGAAAATGAACTACAGTTCTACGTTCAGCGAGCCCGGCTTTTCGGCGCCGCGGTAAAGTCATCGAACGACGCTATCATCACCAAATCATTGAATGGAACCATCACGGGCTGGAATCAGGCTGCCGAGCGTCTTTTCGGGTTTACCGAAATCGAAGCGATCGGGCAGAATATCAATATCATCGTTCCGCAGGATCGTCAGAGCGAAGTGCGCGATACCCTGCGAAGCATCAAAGAAGGCGTCGCTGTCGAGAACCATGAGACGGTCCGGCTGGCCAAGGATGGCCGCATCATTGATGTTTCGTTGAGCGTCTCTCCCGTTCTGTCGGCGACTGGCGACACAATCGGCGCCGCGAAGGTGGCTCGCGACATCACCGACCAGAAACTCAACGAGGAAAAATTCAAGCTTGCGCTTGATGCCAGTCCGAGCGGGTTTGTCATGATCGATGATACCGGTGGTATCGTCCTCGTCAATGCCGAGACGGAACGGCTGTTTGGCTACGCGCAGAGCGAAATTCTCGGACAATCCATTGAGATAATCGTTCCTATCGACCTGCGAGCCGGGCATCTCAGCTTGCGCGCGCCCTACGAAGAAAATCCTGCTGCGAGGCGCGCGGCGGCTGGAATTGAAGGGGTCGGCCAGAAAAAAATGGTGAAAAATTTCCGGTCGAAATAAGCCTTAATCCCATTTCAACGCACAAGGGGATACATATTCTCGCCGTTATTGTCGACATTTCGGAGCGCAAGAATGCCGAGAAAGCCCTGCGCGAGAGCGAGCGAATGGCGCAGGGAATTCTGGACACCGCCTTTAACGGGTTCCTGCAATTCGATACCAATCTTAAAGTGATTGACCTCAATAAGCACACGGAAAGTATCTTTGGATGGGATCGGGAAAATGCCATCGGTCAATCTATTCTGACGATATTTGCGAACGACCAGGCTGATGATCCGTCCTGGCTGGCGTTGTTCGACTACCTCGGGGGCGAAGAACGGGAGCCGTTGGGAATTCGATTCGAGATACCCGCGAGGACCAAGACGGGCGATGAGATTTCCGTCGAGCTCAGCCTGACGAAGTATCATCGAAATAACGAGGTGCGGTTCAATACCTTCATCCGCGATGTCACGGAACAGCGCGCCGCGGAAGCCCATTTTCGCCAGGCGAAGAAAATGGAAGCGATCGGACAGTTGACCGGCGGCGTCGCTCACGACTTTAACAACATCCTCACGGTCATTACCGGCACCATCGAGATTCTGGCCGAGGCAGTCGCCGACCGTCCGCGGTTGCTGAATATTACGAAATTGATCGATTCCGCGGCGACACGCGGCGCGGAGCTGACCAAGCATCTGCTCGCTTTCTCCCGCAAGCAACCGCTTCGCCCAAGGGATGTCGATATCAATGCCCTGACGACCGAGACAGCCAGACTGCTACGCCCAACGCTGGGCGAGCAGCTTCACGTCGCTCTCCACCTGTCCAATGATACGTGGCCGGCGCTGGTCGATCCCAGCCAGTTGACGACGGCGATCCTCAATCTCGCCTTGAATGCGCGTGACGCCTCTCCGATTGGCGCGACGCTGACCATCCGTACCGGTAATGCGTTTCTCGACGGGAGCAACATGCCGGCCGCGGCGGATATGTCCCCTGGTGACTACGTGCTGATCGAGGTCGCCGACACCGGCTCAGGCATGGATCGCGCAACGCTCAGCAAGGCATTCGAGCCGTTCTTTACAACCAAGGAGGTCGGCAAAGGGACCGGCCTTGGCCTCAGCATGGTCTACGGTTTCGTCAAGCAGTCGGAGGGGCATGTGCAAATCACCAGCGCTCCGGATGTCGGCACCTCGGTGACCATCTATTTGCCCCGTGCGGTTCGTGCCGAAACGATCGAGATCCCGGAATGCGACACCATCGATATTCCGCGTGGTACCGAAACTATCCTGATTGTGGAAGATGACGACCTTGTGAGGACATATGTCGTGGCTCAGATCGAGCGGCTTGGTTATCGCGCGCTCCCGGCTACCGACGCCGTCGAGGCTCGCGTCATCACAGAAAGTGACGTCCACATCGATCTGCTGTTCACCGATGTTGTGTTGCGAGGGCCCCGCAATGGACGTCAGATCGCCGATGAGGCCTTGAAACAGCGTCCAGGTCTGAAGGTTCTGTTCACTTCGGGCTATACGCAGGACGTCTTCAATGGCGGCGCGCTTGTTGACAGCGACGTGTTGTTGCTCGCCAAGCCGTATCGTCTCAGCGAACTTGCCAGGGCGATCCGACGTTCGCTGGAAACTTGATAGGAGTGCTCGATGGACAACGCGGTACTGACAGCGCTTTGACGGTCAAGCGGCTCTCGGAAGCGCTGCGAATTCACACAGTCCACGGTCGAATGCGATGCGCAGCTCGTCCACCAGCGCGCGATGTTCCCTCGCCTCCAGTCCCTCCGCGACACGCTCGAGCCGCTCGGCCAGGGCTGACATCCGATAGAAGCCGAACGTGGCGGCCGTCGATTTCAGGGAGTGCGCATCCACGCGAACAGTCTTGCTTCCTGCCGGTGCGACATTGGCGGTTAACGTCTCAAACCGCTGTCGCGCATCTTCGTCAAACACCTGAAACGCCTCCATGGCATCGTCCAGCCCGATTTCTTCAACCAGTTCATCGAACGGCTGGCGGCAGAAAAATACCATCTCCGTTGCCTCTACGGGGCCCTTCGGATCTGATCCGTATGCGGTGGACATCCGGGTGGAGCTTTCGCGCAGCTTCTGCATGTCCGCGCCCCATAACGCCCGCAAGGTCGCCTGCATCAGGAACTTTTTCCGAACCGGTTTGGCAACGAAATCGGTCATTCCGGCGCGCAGGCACGCCTCCTGATCATCGGCAAAGGCATTGGCTGTGAAGGCGATAATCGGCACCACGGCGAGCTTGCCGCCAGACGCCCTGATGATGCTTGTTGCCGTCAAGCCATCCATCTCTGGCATCCGCATATCCATCAGGACAATATCGAACTCGCTTCCGCTGACCGCGTCGATGGCCTCGACGCCGTCGCATGCTTCAACGATCGTGACGTCGAATTCCTGAAACATGCGGGCCGCGACGAGCCGGTTTGTACGATTGTCGTCGACAATCAGGATACGGAGCGGGTGTCCGGCTTCCGCGATGCGCAGACGGAGGAGCGCGGCGGAGGTGTCATCCTCGCTGGCCTGCGGGGCGGGCGGCTCGCATATCGGCAGAAACAGATCGAAATGAAAGGCCGATCCTTCGCCAAGCCTCGACTCCGCGCGAATTTCGCCGCCCATTTGTTCGATCAACCGCCGGCAAATGGACAGACCGAGTCCCGATCCGCCGAAGCGACGACTCACCGAGCTATCGGCCTGGACGTAATCGTTGAAAAGACTTCCCAGACGATCTTCGGCAATTCCCATTCCCGTATCCGTCACGGTCCAGCGCATTAGCGCATTCGTCTCCGACCGACTCAGGCACTCGAACTTGACAACGATCTCACCCTCGGCCGTGAACTTGATGGCGTTGGACGTCAAATTCAGCAGGATTTGGCGAATTCTACCGGGGGCGCCGAGCAGGCCGGCCGGCATCTCGGAAGCGCCCTCCAATCTCAGCTCAAGGCCCTTTGCCGCCGCGCTCGCACCGACAACGCTCACCATATTGTTGAGCACGGACATCGGCGCGAACTGGATTTTCTCGAGCGTCAGGGCGCCGCTCTCCAGTTTCGAGAAGTCCAGAATATCATTTAATAGCTCAAGCAGGCTATCGCCAGCGATGTGGATCGCCTCTACCGACTCGCGTTGATCGCTGGTCAAATCCGAATCCAGCAAGCTGCTGGCCATTCCTATGACCGCGTTCATCGGGGTTCGGATTTCATGGCTCATGACGGCCAGAAAATTGGATTTGGCGCGGTTGGAGGCCTCCGAGGCGCGCTCCTGCTGGCGAAGCAACTCGGTCTCGGCCGACGCCTTGGCGTTCTCTGCCTCCTGCTTCTCGACCTGGACGCGCCTCAAAACGTCCTGTTGCTGCCACTTCAGCGCGATCGCCGTGGCTGCCAGGATCAGCACCGCCACCATTCCGCCGGTGAATCCGACAAATAGCCTGACGGTCTTCCGCCAATTCGCAAGGGCGCTGTCCTGCGTCTGGGTGGTCAGAATGGACAGGTTCACCCCCGTCAACCGCTGGATGGCCTTGATGCGTTTGGATTGATCGATCGGGCTGGTTCCACGAAGCGTTCCGCCGCCATTCGCCAGGAGCTGCTTGACCTCGTCGCCGGCGAAGACTTTCCCGATCTCCTGCGTGGTGGGATAGCGCGCAAGTAACGTTCCATCGTCGCGCAGCAGCGCCTCGGTACTTCCCGCTCCGAGTGAAACCGACTCGTAAAATTCCTCGAAATATTTCAGCGATATCGCGGCGAGAATTAACCCAGCGAACTCGCCCGATGCACGTTGATCCGCCGGGCAATATAGATGTTCCAGGTTCCAGACCCGCGATTCTGCACGGGTTGACTGATAAAGGTCGATAGCGACGCGTCCTTGCTCAGCGCCTTGAAATAGTCCCTGTCCGAGACGTTCACGTCCGGGATCGGCCAGTATCTGGAGAAATTGATAAGTCTTCCGGTCGCGTCAATCATGGTGATGGCTTCGAGTTGCGGCAGACCGGCCAGCTTCTCCCGTAAAAACTCGAACGTGTTTCTTTCGCGCATGGCAGCAAGATAGCTGCTTGAGTCGAAGACGCCCTGGGTGGTGAGATGATCGCCTATGCTGGATAGTATCAGATAGATCGATTGGAAGGAGCGTTCGGCCTGGCCTGCGAGCGTCAGACTATGTCGCTTCAGCCCGATCTCAGCCGCGTTAAGCGCCTCGTCGCGAAGACTTGTCACGACCAGAAAGCTCATCGCGCTGATCGCGACACATACAAACAGCGTTGCCGCCGCGAGGATTCTTATCGGCAGATTTGGACCCAGCCGTGATTGAACACTTTTCAAAGGTGGCCCCTGCCGCTGGCGGCCTCCCTGAGTTCGACAAAGCGTCGACGCAGCTTGGCCAGATCCACTGGCTTGGGCACTGGTTCGCCCATGTTCAACCCGAGAGACAGCCCAAGTTGCTGCGCTTCGTCCGCGGTCTGCGGGTCAGAGCCGCTGATGATGATGATGGGCGAGCGGAATTCATAGCGTGCCAGTTCGGCGATGACTTCTGTGCCGGCGCGCTCGCCTAACGACAAATCAAGCGTGACGCCGCAATATGTCGCGACCGAGAGAACGTTGACCACGTCCGCGCAACTTTCCGCTTCAACCGGCTTCAAGCCCGCTTTTTCCGCGATTCGGCAGATGATCATGCGATGGACCTTGGTGTCGTCGATCACCAAAATGCGAGGCTCGCCATCGTCCGTCAGCTGACCAAAGCGCGGTGTCCTTAAATTCTGCTGGCCATCAGTTTCAAACATCACGATCTCAATTCTGCTTATCGACCAGTCCGGAAATAATAATACGGTTCTCCGGCGCTGGACGCTCGTTGACAATCCGCAATGGCTATCACAGTAAAAGACGCGATAACCCATCAGCCACAACGTTAATTGAATATACGTTAATCTTTGTATTACGATCATTGTTACCCAATTTCTCCATCGCCCGGCCGTAGAACTACTGGGGAAAAAGGACGACTTTCTCGGGTAGAATTTACTGTTTTATCTCACTCTTCTGCCATGATCGCGTCCGAATGGACCGCGGCCCTCAGATGATGCATTCCTCTCAGTCTTCATGTCGCCGTGCGTTGATCGTCGATGACGACAAGGCCCAGGGTCAGATTGTAGCTGCGATCGCTGCTAGAAATGGATACCGGGCCACCAGCGTACACTCGTTTGACGCGGCGGCGGCGGCTCTGGATGGCGAAATATTTCATTGCGTCACGATCGATCTGTCGCTTGGAGATCGCGACGGAATCGAAGTCCTGCGGCTGGTTGCCAAGCTGGAAAACGCGCCACAAATAATTTTTATCAGCGGATGCGACGATCGCATTCTCGACGCGGCCGTGCGTATGGCCGATGCTATTGGCATCAGCAACGCCTGTTCGTTGCGAAAGCCATTCCGACCAGCCGCCCTTCGCGAGCTGCTTGGCGGTTTGAACGAAAGGGCATTCTCTCTCGCGGGACCACCTTGCAGGGAGCCTGTGACCGGCTCCATGATTGAGCTTGGACTGCTCGGTTCGGAATTTTCTCCGTTATACCAGCCGAAAATTTCACTCGCCAGTGGACGACTTGTCGGATGCGAGGCTTTGGCCCGCTGGAATCATGCCGGTCGTGGATTGATATCGCCGGGCGAGTTCATTCCGGCCGCGGAAAGCTCAAGTCAGATCAGCCACATCACTCGATCCATATTGGAGCAGTCGATCGAGGCAGCCGCGCTGATGGTGAAATATGATTCAGATTTCAAAATGGCGGTGAATGTTTCGCCGGTCCTTCTATCGGATTTGTCGCTGCCCGAGGAGATCGAGGGGTTGCTCCGAAAACATGATTTGCCGACCGAGAACTTTATCGTTGAAGTGACCGAGGGCACGGCGATGGCCGACGTTGCCCGGGCTACCGAGATCCTGTTACGGCTGCGTATCAAGGGAATAGGCATTTCCATCGATGATTTCGGGACCGGGTATTCGTCATTGGCCTCACTGGCGCGAATGCCGTTCACCGAGTTGAAAATCGATCAATCCTTTGTATCGAATTGTCTCGGGGATGACAGCATGCGCAAGATTGTCACCGGCTCCGTGGAAATCGGACACCAGTTCAATATGACCGTGGTCGCGGAAGGGATCGAGACGCCGAATGTCGCGGAATTCTTGCGCGACGTCGGCTGTGACGTGGGGCAGGGCTATCTCTACTCGCCAGCGCTGGCATTGCCGGACCTGCTGTCCTGGAGCGAACGACGAACAACGCCGAGGGCTCCCCGCGCCGCTGTGTGACGCGTCAAAGCGTGACAGATTGTCGTCCGCGGACGTTGTCACGCTGGATGTAAGGCGGTTGGCAGCAGTCACGGGCAGGATCCACCGATGATGATCAGGCTTCGATCGCTTGCCTTTCTTTCCGCAGGATGCTGTCCGTCTCGTCAATCGTCTCGGTCAGGACATCCATGAGCTGGCTGACCGCCGTCAGCGAATCCGCTTCCAGTTCGATGAAACTCGCCAGCCTGGCCAGACGCTCGGCTCCAAAGCTGCTTGCGACGCCGTTCATCCCATGCGCGGCAGCGCGGGCCTGATCGATGTTGCTCCGGCGCAGCGCCATTTCGATGGACCCGGCGGCCTTCCGGGCGGCCCGCGGGAACTCCGCGTACATGGCGCGAAAGTCGTCGTCGCCGAGGGCCGCGCGGATCATCTCGATCTGCGGCTCGTCCAACAATGGGATGCGGGCCCAGCCTGTCAGCATCGTCGCCACGCCGACTCAGGCTGGAGTGGCGTGATGAAAGCGGGACTGCCGTCGAGCGTCGGGGCTTTCACGAAAAGGGAACCGGACCTCGACAATTCCCGGGAGCCGACCCGGCGGTCGATGCAAATGATCGTTGTATCGTCGGGAAGCGTCTGGCGGGCGGTGATTCCCGCGGCGTCGCAGAGCCTGTCGATCAGTTCATATGGCGCAAGCTCCGGATGGGACGCATTGATCGCTGTAACCAGACCGGCTTCGCCGATCCGGTGCCCGTCCTTATCGGCAAATTCGGATAGCCCGTCGCTATACAGAAGCAATAGTGAGCCAGGCGGGAACGGCAACCGATGGACGCCGTATCGCACGCCCTTTGCGATACCCAGCGGCAGCCCTGAGGTTTCCGCCAGGGTCGCCGCTCCCAGCAGCCCGATTTGGATGATCGCGGAAGGCGCACCGGCGGACGTAAGCCGTAGCTCCCCGGCGCCATGCGCGACCAAGACATAGATGAACGTTGCGAACTGGTCGGGCGGCAGCAACCGGGCGAGCCGTTCATTCAGCATCGTGACAAATTCCGCCGGGTCAGCGTGCAGTTCCTTGTACTCATGGATCAAGGCATGAAGCCGAAACGTATTCAAGGCCGCGGTGACGCCGTGCCCGGTGAAGTCCGCGAGAAACAACCCGAACGAGCCCTGATCAATCGGCAACAGTCCCCAGAGATCGCCACCGATCTCGGAGGATGGACGGTTATAGGAACCCACCCTCAGTCCGGCGCTCGCGGCGAGTTGCTCCTGGTGCACAGGCGACGGCAGAATTTCAAGCTGCATTCGTCTCGCGGCGTCGAGTTCCTGCGAAATCCTTTCCCGATATTCGCGCATCTCGCCCAATAGCAAACGGCGTTCCAGGTGAACGATGACACGTGAAACGAGTTCGGCTGGATTTATCGGCTTGGACAAAAAATCCGAGGCGCCAGCGGCGAAAAGGTCGCCCATCTCCTTGCGATTGACCGTGGCCGTCTGAATGAGAATCGGAACATCGACGAATTCCGGATTGGCACGTATCCGCGTGCATACCTCCAGACCCACGATGTCCGGCAATTGCATGTCGAGAAGCACGAGGTCGGGACGAAAACTGATCATGCTTTTCAGCGCGGCCTTGCCAGTTTCAACAATCTCAACATTCAAGAAATGCTGCTTCTCTAAAATACCAGCCAGTAAGCGGCACGACATTTTTTCATCGTCGACAATCAGAATCCGGGCCTGCCGAACGCTGTTGCCGGGCCGCATCTCCACGATGGTGCTACCCACAGGCGATGGGCTTGACCCCGTCACCGTGCAAAGCTCATCTTCGCGGTCCTGCCGCCCTCGATCAATGCGAAGCGATCACACATCGAGGCAAGAACCAGCAATCCCCGTCCGCTGGCCCGTTCTTCGCCGGTGTCTTGCTGCGCGGGTGGTGGATTGGCGGCCTGAATGCCCTCGCCTTCGTCGCGGATCAGAATGTGCAGCGACGTCGAGCTCCACAGCGCCTGGACGCGGATCATGCTGTGGGCGACGCGTTCCAACGCAAGTTGCGCCTCGATCTGCTCGTGAACAATCAAAAGGCTCTGGAAGTCGTTGCGTAGATGTGGCTCGATCTGCAGGCTGCCATGCAGAACGGCGTTCATCAGGGCTTCCTGCACAGCGGTTGAGACGCGCTCGCGCAGATCCGACGAGCAATGCATCCGATCCGCGATTGCATTGGTGAACACCCGGTTAATGGGCGTTTTGTAAGCCGATCTGGTCGTCACAGTGAGACTGAGACACTCCGGCGATTTTCGGACTGTCAGAAGCCGGACATTTCGAATGGCGAGATCCGCCTCGATGCATTGTACGGCCGGTGGCGCTAGCGCCTCCGACAGCGTGACCGCGGAGACGCCGTCCCAGCGGGTTACTCGCCGTCCGTCGTCGCCTGAAAGTCCAGCACGCCTGGTTGAAGTCCCCACGACCTAGCTCTCTTCTACGACGAACAGTGTTTCAAACTTAGTGACTCCAAACATTCGCTTGACCTGTCCGATTGGACCACGAAGCACGAGCTTGCGGGCGGCCTTGTTGGCTTCATCGCGAATGAGAAGCAGCATGCCGAGGCCCGCGGAATCGATGAAGTCCAGCTCCGACAGGTCGATCACGATTGGTGATCCCCGACCCTTCAACAGGCTGCCAATGAGTGCCTTGAACGACGCATGGTCGGCGAATGTCAAATCGCCGGTCATCAACGCCTGTGTCTTCTCGCTATTAATCTGAAATTGCATTCTCGACTCCCAGAAAAACTGCTATCGCCGCGCTTCGTAACGAAGCTGTATGGTGAAAAATTCCTGTTTCTTCGTGCGTTTTTCCAAACTTACAGGTTTTCGCGGCGAACCGAGGTGGCGGATATGGATGCGGTAAGGCTGGCGCTGCGCGAGACCAGTTCAGACATCAGGATCTCCAAACGGTCCATGGTGAGAACGCTGGGGGCCAGGTCGATGGCATTCGTCCGGGTCAGTCTGTTCTGGCCGCTGGCTATCCCATCGGTAACGACTTTCAACGCAACCTGCATAGCGGCTACCGATTGCTGTGTTGCCTCGGATAGTTTCCGAACCTGTCTCGCGACCGTGGGGAAGGCGGACAAAGCCGAGGCTGTCGGCTCAACGGCGGCCGGCGCGTTGATCGCCAATCTATTGGTCGTGCCGACAATCGCTTCGAGCTGCTCCATGCAACTCGCGACACGAATGACGTTGCCATTGAGTCCCTCCAACGCATAGATCAGGGATCTCGCATCTTCCGACAATAGCAGTACATTTTCGACGTCGTTCACCGAGAATTCCAGTGGCTTGGCGGTCGTTCGCTATAGACGGCACAGCCGTCAACTTCGATCTCGAACGCCGGTGGGGTGGGTTGATGCGCCCGTGCGATTGCGGATAGGCGCCGTACCCGGAGCTGAACGCCGACGGGAAGCATATTCCATCTGAGGTATTCTCATCTTGTTAAATTCGCGAGCCGTGTAAACACGGATAAGTCTTGCGCGCCGGTCACGACGGTACCGATGCCGGCCCTGCGTCGACGATCTCGTTACGTTTTTTTTTGCAAGAAACTTGCTGTCGTACCGCTGATTCTGTTCGTCGCCAGCTCGATCCGGCGAAGCGTGACTAGTGGTGCCTGTTCACTTCGTGGGTGACGTCCGCTGGCTCGCGTGAAATCGTAGTAATTTCCGTTGGCGCGGGGTTAGTCGCTGCGAGCGGCGGTGCGTGAATATCAAGCGGGCATGGCTACCGCTCGTCCCGGAGGCGCATCAAAAGAGAAGATCGAATGCTCAGGTGCTCGATCAACAATCACAGACGATGGCTTACGCTTTCCTTCAGGCGATCGGGTTAATCTCCGTCGAAGGAGAGTAACCCATGGTGAAAATCCGGTATTCTTACGGACTGCCTTCTAGGCCACTTGAAGCGTCGGGCGATCCGGTCGACGCTGATGCGCAGCCACGCGTCAAGATTCGCACGATTGTATTAGGGGGCTTCACGTTGATCGTTGTCATAGCCGCGTTCACCGGTTTTATGATCAACACGTTTCGTGAGCGCGCCTTGGACAGCGCGGAGCAGCATCTCGAAAATACGGTGAAGCTGCTTTCCCGCCATTTCGATCAGCTATTCGAGGACCTCGTCGAGGATCAGGCCCAAGTCGTCGAGCATCTTCGGATCGCCGATATGAAGTCCCCCGCCGAGTTTTCCGAGAGACTGGCCGGCCCCGATATTCAGTTACGGTTGCGGGAAGAGGTTCGCGACCCATTCGGTCTGACGGATATCTTCGTGTTCGACGCCACCGGCGAGATGATCAATACTTCGAGAGTAAGCGGCTCCAGCCAGCTCAATGTCAGCAAACGCGATTTCTTCAGGGCATTGCGGTTTAATGCAACGGCGGCAACGACCTTGGCGGTCCCGGTGCGGAGTTTCAGCGACGGTCCCTGGACCACCATCCTGGCAAGGCGACTGCTGAACTCCGACGGCGTGTTCCTCGGTGTCCTCACCAAACGGATCGATTCGTCCCAGTTTGAAAGATTCTTTGGTGCGATCGAACTCGGTCGCAACTCGACCGTATCGATGGTGCACCGCGGAGGCGAACTGATCGCTAGCTTTCCGCGCCTTGAGGTGATCGAGCCGGGTTTCGTAGGTCCACCGACACTGGCGCAGCAGGTATCTCAGCAGATCACGTCAGGGCAGGTGCTGGGCGGATCTCGGATGCCGGCGATGGCGGACGGCAACAGCAGGTTGATTAAGAGGCAGCAACTCGGCGCCTTTCCGATGCTCGTCACGGCGACCATCGAGACCTCGGTGGCGCTGCAGGAATGGCGCGCTCAGACCCGGCTGCTCATCATTGCCGCCGCCCTGTTCGTGTCGGTGATCGTCGCGGTATTTCTTCTGATCGGATCGCGGTTGTCGCAGGAAAGGAAATCGACGGAGCAGCGGCTCGCGCTAGGAAAACAGCGTATCGACACCGCCTTGACGAATATGTCGCAAGGTCTCTGCCTGTTCGATTCAAGCCAGAATCTGGTAATCTCCAATCCGCGCTTTAGCGAAATATATCGGCTCGACGATTGGCAGGTTGCGATCGGCATGCCGTTCGATCGGCTGCTTGAGCATATGTTTGCTGGCGGGGCGACGCTGGATCACGAATTTGACGTGAACGCCGACCCGCGCTCGGTCCGGCGCGACCATAGATGTCGCCTCAGAGACGGCCGCGTCATCTCCATTCAACGGATCAATACGCCGGATGGTGGCTGGGTCTCGACGCATGAGGATATCAGCGATCGCGAACGGGCGGCCTCACTGTTGGCCAAACAGCTCGCGGAAGTGGTGCAGACGCGCAACCGGCTTGAAAGCCAGCAGAGCGAGTTGATCGCCACGGCCGAGGCACTGAGCCTTGCCAGAGACGAAGCGGAAGCCGCAAGCCGCTCCAAATCGGACTTTCTGGCGATGATGAGTCACGAAATTCGAACGCCCATGGCCGGCATGATGGGAATGATCGAGTTGCTGTGCGACACGTCACTGGACGTTGAGCAGAAAAACTTGACCAGCGTGGCCCAGGAGGCCGCGCATAATCTGCTCACGGTGGTTAACAATATTCTCGACTTTTCCAAGCTCGAAGCCGGACAACTGACACCGGAGGTGATCGACTTCAATATCAAGAATTCGCTGAATTCGATCGTAATGTTGTTGGGTCCGAAGGCGCGTGACAAAGGTCTTTTGTTCGAGACGTCGATCTCGGATGATCTGCCGCCTTGGTTGCGGGGAGACCCCAGTCGCCTCGGCCAGATCCTGCTCAACCTGGTGGGTAACGCGATTAAATTCACGCAACTCGGATCAATTCACATTTCGGTGTCGCATATTCTGCGTGACCTTGACCGGATCGAATTGCGTGTCGCCGTCACCGATACCGGAAAGGGCATTCCAGACGATGTCCAGTCCACTCTGTTCAATCCTTTCACGCAGGCCGATACATCGGTATCGCGCAAATATGGGGGCACCGGCCTTGGCCTCGCCATCTGCAAGCAACTCTGCCGGTCAATGGGAGGCGAGATTGGTGTCGATAGTGAGGTTGGCCGCGGCAGCACTTTCTCGTTCACGCTGCTTTGTCAGATTGGTCTCGCTCCTGAACTGAACGCCGCTCCGTTGCAGCCAACGATCGACCCGGAGGCCGTGCAGCTTCGCATCCTGGTGGCGGAAGACAACGAGATGCTGCGCGGACTGATGTCAAAGTTGCTTGCTCGGCGGGGTTATAAAGCGGATCTGGTCTCCGACGGCAGCGAAGTGGTGGCCGCCGTTCAGAACCGTCATTATGATCTCATCCTGATGGATATGCAGATGCCGATTATGGACGGCATTTCCGCGACGGCTGCGGTCCGCCGGCTCGATCGGCCCGAGCGTGACGTCCCCATCATTGCTCTGACCGCGAACGCGTTGGTGGGACAGCGCGAAATATGCCTCGCCGCGGGTATGAACGGCTTCCTCACCAAGCCGATTCAGCCGGAGGCCTTGTATGCCGCGATCCTGCAGTGGGCAAGACGCCGGCGATGATCTGAACCAGCATGGATCAATTCAAGCGTTGGAGCGCAGCCGGCGGTGGCCGGTAAGCCGCCGGGAGACGTGATCGCGGGTTTGTCCTATCCGGCCTGAATCTTCACGATCAGCGCATCGACGGCAATGATGCGGTCGGCGTCACAGATCAACGGGTTGAAGTCGATCTCGGCGATGGCCGCGCGGTGATCGTCGGCAAGTTCCGAGACGCGCGCCACAATGCCGGCGAGGGCGTTGATATCGATGGCCGCGCGGCCACGGAAACCCGTCAGCAATGTCGCGCCCTTCAGGCCGAGTATCATGCGCCGTGCTTCGGCTGTCGAGACCGGGGCAATTGCGATCGCGACATCCTTCAAGAGCTCGACCAGAATGCCGCCCAGTCCCACCATCACCAGCGGGCCGAACAGCGGATCGTTGCGTACGCCCACCATCACTTCGACGCCCTTGGGGATCATTGGCTGCACCAGCAGGCCGTTGATTCTCGGTGCCGGAACGATGGCGTTGGCCAGCTCCAACAGCCGTATCGCGGCATCGCGAACACTCTGCGCATCCGGCAGGTTGAGGCAAACCACCCCGGCTTCCGTCTTGTGCAGGATGTCTGGACTCTCGATCTTGAGCACGACCGGGTATCCCAGCCGTCCGGCCGCCACCACGGCTTCATTTGCGCTGCCAACCACGGCCTCTGCCACGACCGGGATGCCATAGAGAGCCGCGACACGCTTGCTCTGGCTTTCCGTCAGTGCGGTGTCGGTGATGCCGCGCAAAATTTCCGTCACCTGCGCCGCGGCGTGCGCCGCGGTCAATCGCACCGGTGGCGCATCGGATGCGGTCTGGCGCAGGCGTTCGCGCCGCTGCCACGCCGCCAGCGTGGCAAAGCAGCGATCCATGCCGTTGAACAGGGCCAGGTGGCCGTCCTGCTGGGTTTCGATGGTGCCTGGCCCGCCCAGCCAGGCTGGCGCCCAGACATTGCACACGATCTTGCCATGGCTTGCGGCGGCACGGCTAAACACCGGGAGCCGGGAAGTCGCGGAATCATAGGCATAGGCGTGCGAGGTGACCATCGCGCCGAATTGGGCATCCGCCATCAGCGCGTCGACGCAACTCTCCAGCGCAACCATGTCATTCATCAACTGCGCGGTGACATCACACGGATTTCGCGGCGAGCCGAAATCGGGCACGTGTATCGCCAGCAGGTCGGCGGCCCTGGTACCGGGTTGCGGCAGCGGGATGCCGTGCCATTCGGCCTTGTCGGCTGCCATGATGGTGGCGCCTCCGGAGGTCGCGATCACCGCGACACCGTCCGTGGTCGGGCGCGGCGCCTTCGCAAAGAAGGTCGCGGTCTCGATCAAATCCTCGAAGCGGTCGACCTGAATGACGCCGGCCCGTGCGAACATCGCGGCGTAGGCTTCATTCGATCCGGCAAGCGATCCGGTATGCGACATCGCCGCGCGCGCGCCTTCGTTGCCGGTCGCCATCTTGTACATGATGACTGGCTTGTTGACCGACCATGCGAAACGTAGCGCGTGCCCCATCCGCTCCGGGTGCGCCATGCCTTCGAACACGCATATGATCGCTTTGCAGGCCGGCTCTTCCGCGAGATAAGCGACATAATCGGCCACATCGACATCGGCGGAGTTTCCCGCCGTCAGAACGTGGCTGATCGAAACACCAAGCTCCGCCGCCTGCGCCAGCGAGAAACCGAGCGATCCGGACTGGCTGATGATGCCGATGGCATGCGGGAGCAGCGCGCGACGCGCGGGCATCGCCGAGAAGGTCAGCGCGGCGCCGACCCCGTAATTGAGAAATCCGATCGTGTTGGGTCCGACCAGCCGCATATCGGCGCGACGTGCGATCTCCACGATGCGCTGTTGATCGGCGATGCGATCGGGCTTCGCGGTTTCGGCCAATCCCGATGCGACGATCACGGCGCCGCCGACGCCTGCGGCCGCGCATTCCCGGACCACGCTCTCGACCATCTCGCGCGGAACCGCAATGAATACGCAATCCGGCGCCTCGCCGATCGCGGCCACCGAGGCGAAGCATGGCCGTTCGGCGACGGAAGTTGCGCGCGCATTCACCAGATGAACGGGTCCATCGAAATCCTGCAGATTCTCCATCGCGCGATTGCCGAACGAGCCCTTGCGATCGGACGCGCCGATGATGGCGACGCTGCGCGGGGCAATCAACCGCCGCAGCTGATCGCGGCGATAGGGGATGACGCGTGCGGTGCTGGTAGCGAAATCGGCTATCGTCATGGGATCGGCCTTGTCCTTGCGGCTCTGTCGTTGGACTGGCGAGCCTTGATGGTCACCATCTCATAGCAGCGTCCGACGTCAAGCCGCCGTCGCCGCGCGGAGGATGTACTTGCATCGCATGCAGATGGATCGCGTCTTTGACGCCGGGAGGTTGTGTGCCACAATAGCTTCGTTGCCAATATCGACGCCGAATGGCGCGAATAGGTCAGGGAAGGAAGCACACATGCCTGCAAGCAGTTTCTATCGCGTCTTCGGTGGCGCGGCTTTGCTGCTGCTGGCCTTTACCGCTAGTCCGGTGCGGGCGCAGACCTATCCCGATCGCAACATCGCACTTATCGTTCCATTTCCGCCCGGCGGAACGACGGACATTGTTGCGCGCATTCTTGTCGAGCAACTGGGGGCGGATCTCGGCAAGCCAGTGCTGATCGAAAACCGTGGCGGCGCCAGCACCTCGCTCGGCGCCCAGATGGTGGCCGGCGCGGATAAGGATGGTTACACGCTGCTGTTTGCCAGCGCGACGACGTTCACGACCAATCCGCATTTGCTGGCCGGCATCAAATACAGACTCGAGGATTTCGCCCCGGTCGCGATGGTGGTCAAGGTGCCGTTCGCCTTCGTCGTCAAGAAGGATTTTCCCGCCACCGATATCGCTTCCTTTCGCGCCTACGCTTTGGCCCATCCCGGCAAGGTCAACAACGCCACCAACGGGCCGGGCAGCACGGTTCATCTGATGGGGGAGATCGTCGCGCGCGGGCTCGGCGTCAAATTCCAGCACGTGCATTATCGCGGTGCGGCACCGGCCATGAACGACATGCTCGCAGGTATCGTCGACAGCAATGTGGAGGCGCTGACCAACTCCGCGCCGAATCACAAGGCCGGCATGTATCGCGCATTGGCGGTGCTATCGGAGCAGCGCCTGCCACAGATGCCGGAGGTGCCAACGTTCAAGGAGCTGGGATATCCCGGTATCGTGGGGGAAACTTGGTTCGCCGTGTTCGCGCCGGCGGGGACGCCGCAGCCCGTGCTGGACAGGCTCAGCAGTTCGATCAACCGCATCGTCAAGACGCCCGACTTCGCCAGGCGCATGGAGGCCATTGGCAATCAGCCATGGGTAATGACGCCCACCGAACTCCGGATCCATGTGATCAGCGAACGCGAGCGTCTCGGCAAGCTCATTCGGGATGCCGGCATCACGGTGGAATGAACCGCCGAGAATTCATCGACCGTCTGCTGCGGACTGGGGGCTCCGGACCTGTAGCCAACAACAAAGGAGAATCCCATGAATGCAACTGTCAGTTCGCCGTCTGTACAAATCGTCCGATCGGTTCAGGAACAGGTCAGTGCCGCCGAATGGCAGTCGCGCGTCGATCTTGCCGCGTGTTATCGCCTGACCGCGATGTATGGCATGACCGAGATGATCGCCAATCACATCTCATGCCGCGTGCCCGGCACGGAGAACGAGTTCCTCATCAATCCGTACGGATTGCTCTATGAGGAGATCGACGCGTCGAGCCTGGTGAAGATCGATCTCGACGGCAATGTTCTGTTCAACGCATCCGACTACGGCGTGAATGCCGCCGGCTTCGTCATTCACAGCGCCATCCACATGGCGCGCCATGACATCGATTGCGTCGCGCATACCCATACGGTGGCAGGTATGGCAGTGTCGGCGATGCAATGCGGATTGCTGCCGGTCGCGCAGACCTGCATGCGTTTCCTTCATGTCGCCTATCATGATTTCGAGGGCATCGCGGACAATCCGGAGGAGCGCGAGCGGCTGGTCTCCCATCTCGGCGATCACGAAGCCATGGTGTTGCGCAATCACGGCCTGCTGGTGGTCGGCAAAACGATCGCGTCGGCCTTTAACGTTCTGTTCCGGATGGAGCGCGCCTGTGAAGTGCAGGTGGCCGCCTTGTCCTGCAATACGCCTCTGGTGACGCCTCCGCCGGAGGTGTTGCAGCAGACCTACGATCGCATGAAGCCGCGCGACAACGCTCCGGGCCTGAGCGGTGAACTGGCCTGGCCCGCATTGCTCCGCAAGCTCGATCGCGCCGATCCGTCATTTCGGCATTGAAGCAAGCGGAAGCCGGGTTCGCGATCGCCGATGTCGGCGCGGCGCGGACCTGGCTTGTGCTGCGCTCATCATCCCGACAACGATGGAAACAGCATGAAGCGACTATCCGGGCGCTGACCTCGACGCTTGTTGACCGGCCAGCGTCCGTGACGGTGACTTTCGATCGCAGAGCGGTAATCGTGGCTGCTGCGCAACTAGTGACAGGTAGTGATATCTGCGTTGACTTCGGGCCCGACGAATTTGTCGGCCGCGTAAACCCCAAAGATCGTTTGACGTTTTAGCCGCAGTTACATTCTATTTGGAAACGATAGGATCGGTTCAATAATCCGCCGCACGATCATAGCGCGAGCTTCTCTCAGGGTAGAAACCGTATCTCTCATGGGTGTATTCTATCGATCCTATCAGCAGTCAGGCATGCGCCACCTGTACACGGCGGGGCGCGCAAGATTTATCAAGACCGTTCATTGTCCAGCGGTCGCTAGCCGCCCTTGTTGCTGGCGAATCATGGAAGGACGAGGCTGATGCGTGCCTATGCCGCCCGTCGCCTGCTGGCGCTGATTCCGACGATCTTCTTTGCCAGTCTGATTGTTTTCATCACGCTTCGGATGGTGCCGGGCGACGTTATCGATCTGATGCTGGCGCAGAACGATATCGCCGCCGGCGCCAAGGATCGCGCGCAACTGGAGCAAGCGCTGGGCCTAGATCAGCCAATCTATATCCAGTATTTCCGTTGGGTCGGCGGTGTCCTGCACGGTGATCTCGGGCGATCGCTCTGGCAGAATACGCCGGTACTGGATCAAATTCTGAGTCGACTTCCGATTACTTTCGGTCTGGGCTTCCTGGCGATCCTGATCGGTCTGATCATTGCGATACCGATTGGCATCTATTCCGCGCTGAGGCAGGACACCATCGGCGACTACGTGATGCGCTCGATGTCGATCCTGATGCTTGCGGTCCCGGCGTTCTGGACGGGCACCATGGTCATGGTGTTTCCCGCCATCTGGTGGGGCTGGTCCCCGGAGATCGATTACATTCCCTTTTTGCAGGACCCGGTCGGCAATATTCGACATATGTTGCTGCCCAGCCTGATCCTCGGCATGTCGCTGTCGGCCATTACCATGCGGATGACGCGCACCATGATGCTTGAGGTGCTGCGCCAGGACTACATCCGGACCGGCTGGGCCAAGGGCCTCAGCGAATGGACGATCGTGACGCGTCATGCCTTGCGCAACGCGTTGATCCCGGTGGTAACGCTGGTCGGCATCCAGGCGCCGCTGGTGATCGGCGGCGCGGTGATCATCGAACAGATCTTCGTCATTCCCGGAATGGGGATGTTGCTGCTCGAAGCCGTCACCCAGCGTGACTATCCCATCGTCGCCGGCGTGTTTCTCGTCGTCGGCATCGCCGTCATGCTCATCAACCTTGTGGTCGATCTCAGCTATGGCATGCTCGACCCGAAAGTAAGGTTCAGCTGATGACGATTGTGACCCACGCCGTCATTCCCCCTGTGGTGCGCCGCCGTTCCCCTTCGTGGGTTTTCGTCGCGCGGCTGTTTCGTGAGAAGCCGCTCGGGGCGGCGGGTGCCGTGATCTTCGTGCTGTTCCTGCTGTGCGGCGTGTTCGCCGATTTCCTGGCGCCCTATGGCTACAATCACATTAATCCGATCAACCGTCTCAAGCCGCCGTCGTGGCAATTTCCATTCGGCACCGACAATCTCGGACGCGACGTGCTGTCGCGCTGCCTCTATGGCGCGCAATTATCCGTCATCATTGGATTTTGTGGAGCCGGGATCGCCACCGTCCTCTCTGTCGTCATTGGTATTCTCACCGGCTACCTTGGCGGCCGGTTCGACATGATCGTGCAGCGCCTGGTCGATGCCTGGATGAGCTTTCCGGATCTGATCGTGCTGATCGTGGTGGTTTCCGTTGTCGGCCCCGGACTCGTACCGATCATCGGTATCCTCGGCCTGTTGCTTGGCATCGGCGGTTCGCGGATCATTCGTGGTGCCACCATCTCCGTGCGCGAAAACATGTATGTGAACGCAGCCCAGTCGATGGGGGCGACGCTGCCACGCATCCTGTTGCGTCACATTCTTCCCAATGTCATGCCGCCGATCATCATCCTGTTCACCACGCGGGTCGGCTTCGTGATCCTGGCGGAATCAGGGCTGTCGTTTCTCGGCCTTGGCGTGCCGCCGCCCACGCCGACCTGGGGCGGTATGCTGTCGGGAGCGGGCCGGACCTTCATGCTGCAGGGACCGTGGCTCGCTCTTGCGCCTGGCCTTTGCCTCACCGTGGTCGTGTACGCCACCAACGTATTCGGCGACGCGCTGCGCGATCTGCTCGATCCCCGTATGCGCGGGTCGCGATAGGCGAGTTTTGCGTGCGTTACGTCGAAGGTCGAATGACCGCGGCGAACAACAAGGGAGACGACGATGTCTGCACGAAACCTCACAACACGGCTGGCGGTGACAGCGCTCGGACTATCGATTGCGCTCGGCGGATCGACGGCCTCGCGGGCCGACGAGAAGCCGCAATATGGCGGCACGCTCCAGGTCGCCACGATGAACCGGGCCTTGTCGGTGCTGTCCTGGGATCCTGCCGACTGGAACTGGAAGGTGAACCACGATACCGGCCAGTTCTACGAGCAGCTATTCTCCGGTGATTTGTCCAAGGCAAAGCGCAATGGCGGCAAGTATCCGTTTTATGCCGATGCGTGGCTGCCGAGCGACGCGGTGCGCGGCGAGCTGGCCGAGAGCTGGGAGATGAAGGAGAACCCGCTGCGCGTGGAGGTCAAACTGCGCAAGGGCGTGATGTTCCCGGCAAAGCCCGGTGTGATGGCGTCCCGCGAACTGGTCGCCGATGACGTGGTGTTCAGCTACAACCGTCTCGACAAAAGTCCGAAGAAAATTGCGACCTATTTCGACCATATCGAAAAGGTCGAGGCGACTGATCCCCATACGGTCGTCTTCACGCTAAAATACTATAATGCGGAATGGGACTATCGCTTCGGCTGGGGTTACTACTCCGCGATCTACCCGAAGGAGGTCGTCGACGCCGGTCCCAACGACTGGAAAAATCTGAACGGCACCGGCCCGTTCATGCTGACGGGCCACGTCCAGGGCAATTCCAACACCTATTCGAAGAACCCGATCTACTGGGACAAGGAAAAGATCGGCAATGAGGAGTTCAAGCTGCCGTTCATTGACCAGCTCGTCTATCGAAACATCAAGGATGAGGCGACCGTGACCACGGCGCTTCGCACCGGCAAGCTGGATATTGCCGAAGCGGTTCGTTGGACCGACATGGAACAGCTGAGCAAGAGCGTTCCGCAGCTGAAGTGGTCGAAATGGTTATCGATGAACGGTCAGTTCCTGTCGATGCGTGTCGACACCAAGCCGTTCGATGATATCCGCGTTCGCCGCGCGCTGAACCTCGCAGTCAACAAGCAGGAGATCGTCAAGGCCTATTACAACGGCCATGCCGAACTGTTCTCCTACCCGCAGCACCCGGATTACACCGGCTACTACCAGCCGCTGGCCGAGATGCCGGACTCGGTCAAGGAATTGTTCGTCTATAATCCGGACAAGGCGAAGAAACTTCTCGCCGAGGCCGGGCTACCCAAGGGCTTCACCTTCAAGGTGCAGGTCTGCTCGTGTCAGCCGGACCATCTGGATCTGCTGTCGCTGGTGGCGGCGTATTTGGAGCGGGTCAACGTCAAGCTCGATATCCAGCCGATGGAATATGGCGCATTCCTCTCGGCGATGACGTCGAAGACCCTGGCAGCCGGCTATCTCATGAACAATGGCCACACCAACCCGACTACGACCATCCGCAAGAGCTTTGTTTCCGGTCAGACCTGGAATCCATCGCAATGGGCCGATCCCGCCTTCGACAAGAAAATGGAAGTTGCGTACCAGGAGCGCGACGAGACCAAGCGCCAGGTCTTGCTGAAGGAGATGACGATCGAGATCCTCGACAAGGCGCCGTACATCTGGTTGCCGACGCCCTATGTCTATTCCGCCTGGTGGCCATGGGTGAAGAATTACGGGGGTGAGCTTCGCGCCGGGGCTGTGCGGCCAGCGCCGATCTATGCGCGCATCTGGCTGGATCAGGAGATGAAGAAGAAGATGGGCTTCTGAGCGCGTTGCCCTGCGCCCGCCGATCCCTGCGGTGCCGTTGATACGGCGGCATCGCAGGACACCGCAACGCCGATTGGATCGACTTTCAGGTTCCGTTCGCGAACAGGAGACAAAATGACTGAGCTTCTCCTCGATCCGGGCCATCAGACGGCCAGCAAAGCTACTTCCGCCGATGCGCCGCACGACCCCGGAGCAACGGCGGCGGCACAGCAGCCGTTGCTGGAGGTGCGAAATCTGGCCGTCGAGTTCGGGGTGGGGCGCGCAGCGCTGCGTGCGGTCGATGGCGTGTCGTTCAGCGTGTCGCGCGGCGAGACATTGGCGATCGTCGGTGAAAGCGGCTCGGGCAAGAGCGTGACGGCGTTGTCGTTGCTGCGGCTGATTCCGTCGCCGCCGAGCCGGGTCAAATCCGGCGAGATCCTGTTCGAAGGACGCGATCTTCTCGGCCTGTCCACGGAGGAAATCCGAGCGATCCGCGGCAACGAGATCGCGATGATCTTTCAGGAACCGATGTCGTCGCTCAATCCCTCTTTGACGGTGGGGCTGCAGGTGGCCGAGCCGCTGCAACTGCATCATGGCATGAGCTGGAGGAAGGCGCTCGACAAGGCGAAAGATCTGCTGTCGCGAGTACGGATTCCCAATGCCGAGAGCCGCGTCAACGCCTACCCGCACGAATTTTCCGGTGGCATGCGGCAGCGTGCGATGATCGCGATGGCGCTGGCGTGCAATCCAAAGCTGATCATTGCCGATGAGCCGACCACGGCGCTGGATGTCACGGTTCAGGCGCAGATCCTGTCGCTGCTGAAAGACCTGACCCGCGAAACCAACGCCGCGCTCATTCTCATCACGCATGATCTGGGCGTGGTGGCGCGTTATGCCGACAGGGTCTGCGTGATGTATGCGGGTCGTGTCGTCGAGAGTGGCACGGCGCATGAGATCTATGAGCGGCCGAGCCATCCTTACACGCTCGGGCTGATGGCCTCGATCCCGCGGCTCGACCAGGATGCGCAGCAGCGCCTGATTCCGATCGAAGGTCAGCCACCCGATTTGTCCGCGCTGCCGAAGGGCTGCGCGTTTCAGGCGCGCTGCCGATATGTCGGCAACAGGTGTCGGGAGCAGCGGCCGCCGCTCGAGCAGATCGATGGACGTCACTTCAAGGCGTGCTTTGCCGATGTCCCGCATGGAGTTGGTCCCGATGACAGCCGTATCTGACGCCGGCCAGGATGACATCCTGAAGGTAAGTGGTCTGAAGGTTCACTTTCCGCTGTTCAAGGGCGTACTGGTGCGCAGACAGGCTGGCAGCGTCCGTGCCGTCGACGGCGTATCCTTCACGGTGCGGCGGGGCGAGACGCTCGGTCTGGTCGGCGAGTCCGGCTGCGGCAAGTCGACGACAGGACTTGCCATATTGCGCATGACGCCGATCACCGAAGGCAAGGTCGAGTTCGACGGCAAGGATATCTCGTCCTACACCAATTCGATGATGCGGACGGTCCGGCGGCGCATCCAGATGGTCTACCAGGATCCTTACGGCTCGCTGAATCCTCGAATGAAAGTGGGCGACATCATTGGCGAGCCCTTGATTGTCCATGGCGTCGATACCGAGCGTGACGTCTATCGGGCGCGAATCCAGGAGTTGCTGCATCTCGTCGGCCTGCGTCCCGACATGGCGGAGCGCTATCCGCATGAGTTTTCCGGCGGACAGCGGCAGCGCATCTCGATTGCACGCGCGGTGTCGCTCAATCCGGCGCTGTTGATCTGCGACGAGCCGGTGTCCGCGCTCGACGTATCGATCCAGGCGCAGGTCGTGAACCTGTTTCAGGAATTGCAGGAACGGCTGGGCCTGTCCTATCTGTTTATCGCCCACGATCTCGCGGTGGTCCGGCATGTCAGTCATCGTATCGCGGTGATGTATCTCGGTCGCATCGTCGAAATCGCCCCGCGCAAGGATCTCTACCAGGCGCCGCTGCATCCCTATACGCAGGGTCTGCTGGCGGCGGTGCCGATACCGAGTCCGTCGGCCGAGGCGCTGCGACCGCAGCAGACGATCCTGGGGGAGCCGCCGAGCGTGGTGAACCCGCCGTCCGGTTGTCGCTTTCATCCGCGATGTCCAATGGCCATGAAAGTGTGCTCGGAGATCGATCCGGAGCTCCGCGAGATCGAAAGCGGCCGATCGACGGCCTGCCATTTGCACGATCCGGCCATCGTCGGCATGGATCGCGATCCGTTGTCGCCGCTGGGGCGGCCCAGTTCGGCTGCGACGTCATCGGCGCGACGAGGGCAGCCTGCCATCGCCTAGTCGCTTGCTCGAGCGGCATGCGATCGGCACATCAGAACTGCTGTTCCGGAGCGGACCGCGGACCCACGCTTGTTCCGGAAACGGTGTGTGCTTGTTTGCAGGTGGATCGAGCCTCCCATAAAATGGTCGATCACTGCGCCTAACCGGGATACCGGCTTCCTGGGCCTCGGTCAGCAGCCCCCCGCGCCATCCTGGGGCAGCATGCTGAATGCGGCGCAGAGATTACTGACCCCCGCAGCCGTTCATAGGCCTAGAGTCTGATGACCTAAAGATGAATCGGTGTCCCATCCCCCCGTCATTGCGAGGAGCGAAGCGACGCGGCAATCCAGAGCCACGAGCTCCGCAAGAACTGGATTGCTTCGTCGCAAGGGCTCCTC
>NZ_JANXTC010000138.1:0-16873 GCF_025356345.1 Tardiphaga sp. | reverse complement strand
CGGTTCGGATAATCCGCGGCAGCAGCGGGCAGGGTGCCCAGGCAGAACACACAGAGCAGCGCAACGCGCCAGAAAGCGATCATGTTTCCTCCAGAAGGTGGCCGCGTCGTCGCTGTGCGACGGCGCGGGCTCCGGCTTGGCTCCGGTTACGGACATGCTTTCACAGAAAGCCGAAATTGCCTACAAGCGTGGCGCCGCAGCCAACGACCCCCGGGACAGCAGATGAAGATCATGAGATGGGCTAGCATCTGCGCGTGCGCCGCGACGCTGATCGCCACCGGCGCCATGGCGCAACAGGAGAAGCCGCCGATGCTTGTCACCATCTCCCTCGGCACTGCGACGCCGGGCGGCGGCTTTCCGCTCTATGGCGGCGCCTATGCCGAAGTGATGAACAGGGCCGATCCGACGCTGTCGATCGTGCCGCGCGCCACCAAGGGCAGTTTCGAGAACATTCCGCTGCTGGAGGCCGGTCAGCTCGATATCGCGCTGGTGGCCGGCGAGCCGGCCTATGAGGCGTTCCAGGGCATTGGCCGGCCGCCGACGCGGCTGAAGATCATCAGCGCGCTGTATTCCAACCCCGGCATGTTCGTGGTCCGCGCCGACAGCCCGTACCGCACCATCCGTGATCTGGTCGGCAAACCGGTCGCCTTCGGTGCCAGGGGCTCCGGCCTGCCGGTGCTGGCGCGTTACGTGCTGGATGGCCTCGGCCTGAAACAGGAGGGCGATTTCGAGGCGGTCTATCTCGACCGCGCCGGCGACGGCCCGGCGATGGTGCTGGATGGCCGCGTCGCCGCTTTGTGGGGCGCCGGCCTCGGCTGGCCCGGCTTCAAGGCGATGGCCGACACCCCAAGCGGGGCGCGCTTCATCGTGCCGAGCGCGGAAGAGATCGCGCAGATCCGCGCCAGACACAGCTTCCTGAAACCGATGCAGGTCGCGCCCTACAGCTATTCGCGGCAGGACGTGGCGATCGACTCGGTGGGCTCGTGGAGCTATCTGCTGGCGCGCGAGACGCTGCCCGACGACATCGCCTATCGGCTGGCCAAGACGCTGCACGGCGCGGAAGCCCAGTTCGGTGCGCGGCTGACGCAGGCGAAAGAGAGCACGGCGGCCAACACCGTGGCCTCGGCGCCAGACCAGTCGCTGATCCATCCCGGCGCATTGAAATATTTTCGCGAGATCGGGCTGGTAAAGTAGCGCAAGTAACAGAGCGGTGCTGATGCTCTGGCCTCGCCAATTCGTTGCGAGGAGAGAAGCGACGCGGCAATCCAGAAGGCCGCAAGCTCAGGAAGACTGGATTGCTTTGTCGCAACGGCTAAGGGGAAAGCCAATTGGCTTTCCCCGACCTCGCAATGACGGCTGAGGAGGTGTACTACTTATTCCCCAACTTGCACGCAGGGTCCGGCGGGCCGAATGCATCTTCGCCGGAAATCTTTGCCAGGATTTTGTAGTAGTCCCACGGATATTTCGACTCATCCGGCGATTTCACCTGTACCAGCATCAGGTCGTGCACCATCAGTCCGTCCTCGCGCAGGTGGCCGTTGCGGGCGAAAAAATCCTCGATCGGTTTTTCCCGCATTTTCGCCGCGACCTTCAAGGGTTCGTCGGTGCCGGCGTCGCGGATGGCATTAAGATAGACCATCACCGATGAATAGACGCCGGCCTGCCACATCGTCGGCATCCGCTTCATCTTGGCAAAATAGCGCTTCGACCAGTCGCGGGTCTTGTCGTCCATGTCCCAATAGAACGCGGTGGTCAGCAGTAGGCCCTGCGCGCTCGGCAGCCCCAGCGAATCCACGTCGGTGATCAAAGCCAGCAATGCCGCCATCTGCTGGCCGCCCTTGAACACGCCGAATTCGCCGGCGGTCTTGATCTCGTTGATGTTGTTCGGCGGCCCGCCGGCGATGCCGATGATCTTGGCCTTCGAGGCCTGCGCCTGCAGCACGAAGGACGACAGGTCGGAGGTGCCGAACGGCGGCCGGGCGGCGCCGAGAATTTTGGCGCCGGCCTTGTTGATCACCGCGGAGGCGTCGCGCTCCAGCGCGTGGCCGAACGCGATGTCGTCGGTGATGAAGAACCATGAATCGCCGCCGCGCTTCACCACCTCCTGCGCGGTGCCGACGGCGAGTGCGCGGGTGTCGAACACCCATTGCATCGTATAGGGCGAACAGAATTTACCGTGGAAATCCGCGGCGCCAGTCGAGTGGGTGATGAACAGTCGCTTCTTGTCGTTGGCGACGTTCTGTACCGCGAGTCCGACCGCCGACACCGGGACGTCGACAATCAGGTCGACCTGATCGATATCGTACCAGCGCCGCGCCAGCGCGGCGCCGATATCCGGCTTGAGCTGGTGATCGCCGACGATGACGGCGATGGGCTTGCCGAGCACGCTGCCGCCAAAATCCTCCACCGCCATCTGCGCCGCGGTCACCGAGCCCTGGCCCGACGGCGTCGAGGCCGGGCCGTTCATGTCGGTGAGCACGCCGATCTTGACGACGTCGTCGGAGATTTGGGCAGAGGCAGGAGAGCCGAGCAGCGCAAGGGCGCCCAATGCGAGCGTGAGTCCGCGGAACATTCGACATCGCCTCCCGGTCAATCGCGGCGCATTGGCCGCTTGTTGTTGGGGACAGCGTAGCGCAATCGGTGCGCGGCTGGGAAGCCGCTCCGTTCGGTATTCCCAGCGCGCCAACCGGCGCGCTGGGAATGCCGACATGCGTCCTCTACTTGCCGTCTACTTGCCATCGAGTGCCGCCAATCGCTGGGCCTCCGCGAGGTCCTCGGTGGTGTTGGTGTTGAAGAATGGATCGCGCGGCGTGGCCGGCCACTCCACGGTGGCGAGCCGGTAGCGCGCGGTCCAGCGCGCCACCTTGCGAATATGCTCCCGCACCAGCGCTTGACGCAGCTCATGGCGCAGGCTCACATCCCACAACCCGATCACCGGATGCGACTGCCCGGCGGAAGCCGCGACCGCGAGCTGCGCGTCCTCGGCGTGGCGCGCCTGCCGCAGCCGTTGCACCAGATCGCATGGCAGGAAGGGGCAGTCGCCGGCGACGCTGATCATCCAGCCCGCCTGCGGACAATGCAAGGCGTACCAGTCCAGCGCGGCAACAATACCGGCCAGCGGGCCGGGATAGTCGGCGAGGTCGTCGGCCACCACCGGCAGGCCAAACGCCTTGAAACGGGCGGCATCTCCATTGGCGTTCAGGACCAGGCCGTCGCATTGCGGGGCGAGCCGGTCGATCACCCGTTGCAGCAACAGCTGGCCGCCGACCTCGCGCATCGGCTTGTCGCCGCCGCCCATTCTTCGTGCCAGACCGCCTGCCAAGATTACGCCCGGTGTTATAGGTATTTCGGCCATTTTTGCCCTGTCTGTCATGGCTGCTGCATAGGACATTCGGGACCCGCCGGATATAACGCCCGCGCACCGGATGGAGTTAGCTGCATGGCCCGAACCCAACTCGACCTCACCGGACTGAAGTGTCCGCTACCGGCGCTGATGACGGGCAAGGCACTGAAGGCGCTGGCCGTCGGCGAGCGGCTCGAAGTGTGCTGCACGGATCCACTCGCCATCATCGATATTCCCGTACTGATTCAACAGACCGGAAATACCATCGAAGCCACCGAACGTCGTGGTGATATCATTGTGTTTCTGATCGCAAAACGAAATGGAGCGATCGCGGACTCGGATTGATTTTGCTGCAGCGCAACGCGAAAGCTAGTAAAATTTTTGCATTTTCACCATTGGACTATCGACTCGCCGCGGCCATTCTGGCCCAGTAAATCGGGCGGCGCACAGATGCATATCGCGTGTCGCAGGGGAACTACACTTACCACACTAGACGGCAGACGATCCGCCACGGACGTCCGCAGGGGAGGCTTCCATGACCACGATCGGCAATGCGGGAACTCTATCCGGCACCAAGCCCGGGATTCTCGACCGCGAGCGCATCATCGCCACCGCCGGCTTCAACCGCTGGCTGGTGCCGCCCGCGGCGCTTTGCATCCATCTGTGCATCGGGATGGCCTATGGCTTCAGCGTGTTCTGGCTGCCGCTGTCGCAGGCGATCTCCAATCCCGCAGGCAAGCAAGTGTGCGATGGTATGAGCCTGGCGACCGAATTGTTTACCACCACCTGCAACTGGAAGGTCGCCAGCCTGGGCTGGATGTACACGCTGTTCTTCGTGCTGCTCGGCGTCTCCGCCGCGATCTGGGGCGGCTGGCTCGAGCGGGTCGGGCCGCGCAAGGCTGGCTTCGTCGCCGCCCTGTGCTGGTGCGGCGGCCTCGTGCTGGGCTCGATCGCGGTCTACACGCATCAGCTCTGGTTGTTATGGATCGGCTCCGGCGTGATCGGCGGCATCGGCCTCGGCCTGGGCTACATCTCGCCGGTGTCGACCCTGGTGAAATGGTTTCCAGACCGTCGCGGCATGGCGACCGGCATGGCGATCATGGGGTTTGGTGGCGGCGCGATGATCGGGTCGCCGCTCGCCAACCTGCTGATGAACTATTTCAAGACCCCGACCGATGTCGGCGTCTGGCAGACCTTCCTGGCGATGGGCGTGATCTACTTCGTGTTCATGACGATCGGTGCGTTCTCGTACCGCATCACCCCGCCAAACTGGCGTCCGGAAGGCTGGACTGCGCCGGTTACCGCCAATGCCATGATCACCACCGGCCATGTGCATCTCGACAATGCGCACAAGACCCCGCAGTTCTGGTTGATCTGGGGCGTGCTCTGCCTCAACGTCTCGGCGGGTATCGGTGTCATCGGCATGGCGTCGCCGATGTTGCAGGAGATTTTCGCGGGCAAGCTGATCGGGCTGCCCGACGTCTCCTTCAGCCAGCTTTCGGCCGCGCAGAAGACCACCATCGCCGGCATTGCCGCCGGTTTCGCGGGTCTGATCTCGCTGTTTAACATTGGCGGCCGCTTCGTCTGGGCGTCGCTGTCGGACAAGCTCGGTCGTAAGAACACCTACTACACCTTCTTCATTCTGGGCATCGTGCTTTACGCGATGGTGCCGACCTTCGCGGCGATGGGAAGCAAGGTGATGTTCGTGCTGGCCATCGGCATCATCCTGTCGATGTATGGCGGCGGCTTTGCCACGGTCCCGGCCTATCTCGCCGATATTTTCGGCACCCAGTTCGTCGGCGCCATCCACGGACGGCTGCTGACGGCGTGGGCCACGGCGGGCATTGTCGGCCCGGTGGTGGTGAACTACATCCGTGAATTCCAGATCAGCGCCGGCGTGCCTCGGGCCCAGGTCTATGACTTCACGATGTATATTCTCGCCGGCATGCTGGTGCTCGGTCTGATCTGCAACATGCTGGTCCGGCCGCTGGCTCCGCGCTGGTTCATGAAGACGGAGGAAGTCGCCGCGCTGCAGGCCAAGGGCGCTACCTCGAATACCGGCGGCGGCTCCTACGGCATCGGCAAGGGTGGCTTGGACGCCTCGACGGCGGCGTTCTGGGCCTTTGTCGGCGTGCCGCTGCTGTGGGGGGTCTGGCTGACGATGCAAAGCGCGGTCCGCATCTTCCAGTAAGCGCGACCACAATTAAACAAAGGCCGGCAGCCTCGCGTTGCCGGCCTTTTGCGTTCCTATGCCGTGCTTATGAATGAGCGCGGCCGGCCGTCTCGAATTCCTACGTCCTTGTCCGCATCTTGCCTTCAACGCCGCGCGCCCGCGTGGCGGATCTGGAAGACGGACATGATCATGTTGTACACTCGGGACAGCGCGCTTCACGACTTCGCCGGCGATGATGCCCATCGCTGTTACCTCATTCACCGTAACCAGCCGCCGATCGTGCATCATTCGGGCGCGATGCTGTGGAAACGACTCCGCGTGCTGGCGCGGCATGCAACCAGGCACATCAGGGGCATGCTGGCAGCGCTTCGCGTGGCGCTGGTCGCCGACAAGATGCGGCGGGCGCATCGTGAGTTGTCGCGCGTCGGCTTTCGTGACCCGGGCCTGAAGGCGCCGCATGCTGGGCATCGGAGGTGGTCATGAACAAGGACCGTTCGGCCGCGATGTTCAGGCGGATCGGCAGCTACGGCAAGATTGCCGCGGTGCTGATCCGGCGGCGCTTTCCCGCCTTATTTTGGGACGCGCCGGTCGGTGATCGGCGCGAGGCGCACGACATGCGCGGGCCCGGGCCGAAATGGCGGGAGAAACGCGGTGCGAGGGATCAGCACGGCTGATTTGGCGATTATTGCGCTACGGCCCGAACAGAACCGCTATCGCCGCCGCGATGGCGGTTTTTTCGCAACCCGCCAATCCGACGATCGGAAGCCGAACGTGCGCCGAAGCGAGGCCGAGCAGGTTCAGCGCATATTTTGTCGACGCCGGCGTGGCATCGCGGGCCAACGCATCGCTCAAAGGCGCCAGCCTGTCCATCAGCGCGGTAGCCTCGATGGCTTCACCCCGCCGGCATGCGCCGTACAATGCGCGCATCAGTTCCGGCGCGATATTGGCGACCGCGCAGACGCTGCCATCGCCCGCATAGAACAAGAACGCCGTGGCGGTCGATTCGTGGCCCGACAGCAGGCGGAAGTCCGGAGGCAGACGTCCGCGCAGCCGCAGCGGGCGGGTGATATCGCCGCTGCCGTCGCAAAGCCCGATGAATTGCGGCGACTCCGCCAGCTGCAGCACCGTCTCATCGAGTAGCGGACGCATGGTGCGGTACGGCGCGTCGTGCAGGATGACCGGCAGCGACGTGGCCGCGGCGATGGTCCGGAAATGCGCGGTGATGCCGGCCTGGGTCGGCTTGTTGTAATAGGGCACTACGGAAAGAATGGCGTCGGCCCCCGCGGCCTCGGCGCGTTGGGTCAGCGCGATCGCTCGCGCGGTGGCATTCGAACCAGCGCCGGCGATCACCTTGACGCGGCCTCGCGCCGTCGTCGCGGCGGTGCGAACGAGGCTGTCATGTTCGCCGATCGATAGCGTCGGCAACTCGCCCATGGTTTCGCCGACCAGCAGCGCGGTAGCGCCGGCATCGATCTGGCGCTGGCACAGCCGAGCAAAGGCTTCGAGGTCGAGGCCTTCATCGGCGTCGAACGGCGTCGGAAGGTCGGCGATGGCGCCGGCCAGCCACGAATGATCTGAAGATGAGGTCATGGAGATAGGTTCAGGCTGCCCGAGAGCCGGCTTCGCCGAGGGCGGCATTCGCCGTCGGATGCGACGCCATATCGAGCTCAAGGATGCAGCCGACGGCGATGATCGCTTCGGAATGATGCCCGTTCTCAAACAGCGCATAGCGCACGGCGTCGGCGCGGTTGACGAACAGGCCGCCATAGAGGCCGTTCTGGTGTTGCGCGACCCATTGGCCGCGCGCGTTCTTGCCAATCCATACGATGTGCGAGCCGGATGAGGGAGGTTCGACGGAATTCACGAGAAGTCTCCTGGTGAAGATCGGGGCAGGCGATGCGGGCGGCGTTGCGTTCAGGCAAAATTCTCGCAAAGCATCGGCTCAAAACTGTCGGCGGCCGAAGGAATGGCAGGCACGCTGCCGAGGCGCGAGGGATCGGCGTCGATCTCCTGGAAGGCACTGAGGATGGCCATCGCCATATGCGGATGGTGTGCCTCGGCGCTCTGGTCGAGCCATTCCGGCATCTCGCGCTGACGCGACAACGCGCAGTGCCATTCACCGCCGTCATAACGCAGGCTGCGCAATTTCCATTGCGGCGCCTTCAGCGCGATCAGCGCCAGCGCGGCGTCGGTCCAGGCCCGCGCCGCGATCAGTTGCCTCAGGCAGGCTATCGGTACAGCCTCTCGCATCGGCTCGCCTCGCCAAGCGGTGGCAAGGATCTCGTTGAACAACGCGGTAGTCGGCGCCTCGCGCGGGTCAAAGTTGCTGGCGGCGATGGCGAAATCTTGCGATTCGGCGGTGCGGGACATGGCTTGGTCTCGGTTGCGACGCGGTCCTGACCTGACCGCTGCCTGCAAGATGAGCCGCACCGCATTTGAAAACGAGACGGCCAGCGGCGCCAAGATATAGGCGCGGCATAAGCGTCGAGCGGAGTTTCCAGGCTGACCGGGACCATCGCTGGATCAATCAATAATTCGGCGCCACCAGGGCGGTCATTGATGGTCTGGGGAGATTCCAGATATCTTAACTGGCCTTGCGATGACGGGCTGTCGAGCGGGCCGCCTTCTTGGCCGGACGGGCGCGCGCGGCGGGAGCCGCGCGTTTGGCTGTTGCCGTCTTGGCCGTCTTGCCGCCCTTCAAACTCTGCTGAAGCGCGTCCATCAGGCTGATGACATTGTCGGACTTTTCTTTCTTCTTGATCCTGACTTCCTTGCCGCTGGCCTTGCTCCGCACCAGCGCCTTCAGCGCGTCTTCATATTCGTCCTTGAATTTCGAGGCGTCGAAATGCGACGCCTTGCTGTCCAGGATGTGCACGGCGAGGTCGACCATGTCCTTGGAAATCTTCGGGCTCTTGATATCCTCAAAATAGTCTTCCTCGTCGCGCACCTCGGCGGCGTAGCGCAACGTGGTGCCGAGCAACCCCTTGCCGAGCGGCTCGATCGCAATGATGTGCTCGCGATTGGTCAGTACGATCCGCGCCAGCGCAACGCGCTGCTGATCCTTCATGGCGTCGCGGATCACCGCGAAGGCATCGAGACCGGCCTTGCCATCCGGCGCGATATAATAAGGGTTATTGAGGAAGCGGCGGTCGATCTCGTCGCGCGGCACGAAGCTGTCGATATCGATGGTGTGGTTGCTATCGATCCGCACGGCCGCGAGCTCTTCCTTCTCGATCGGGATGTATTCACCCTTGGCTATCTCGTAACCGCGGCCCTTTTGCTCCTTCTCGACGACGTCGCCGGTCTCGGAGTCGACCATTTGCTGCTTCAGCCGGTTGCCGGTCTCGGTATTGATCATGTGGAAGCGGGTTTTATCGACCGAGGTCGACGCCGGGTAAAGCACCACCGGGCAGGACACGAGCGAGAGCTTCAGCGAGCCTTTCCAGTAGGCACGGGGCAGGGCCATCGAAATTCCTCCAACTCGGTTACTGGAAACAGGCGCCTCGCGCGCGATAGTCCGCGCAAGCGGTTTCGGGAACTTCAACGGCAATCGCTGGTTTTGGTTCCGGGGCCGGAACGCTCGGCTGGGACGGGTAAATGGAGTTCGCGGTGTCCGACAAGCAACTATCGATCTACCGAAAGAAACGCGACTTCAAACAGACTGCCGAGCCTTCCGGCAAGGTTGTCGTGGCGCCGTCGAAGCGACGCCGCTTCGTGATCCAGAAGCACGATGCCACCCGCCTGCATTACGATCTCCGGCTGGAGTTCGACGGCGTGTTCAAGTCCTGGGCGGTGACGCGCGGTCCGTCGCTTGATCCGGCCGACAAGCGGCTGGCTGTCGAGGTCGAGGACCATCCGCTCGATTATGGCGATTTCGAAGGCACCATTCCCAAGGGGCAATATGGCGGCGGCACAGTGCAGCTCTGGGATCGCGGCTATTGGGAAGCCGCGGACCCCGAAAAGGGCTTCAAGAACGGCGACCTCAAATTCACGCTGCAGGGCGACAAGCTGCACGGTGGCTTTGTGCTGGTGCGGATGAAGCATGACCGCAACGGTGGCAAACGCACCAACTGGCTGCTGATCAAGCACCGCGACGAGTTTGTGAAAGAGGGCAAGGCCAACAGGATCCTGGATCATGACACGTCGGTGGCGTCCGGCCGGGCCATGGCAGAGATCGCCGCGGGCAAGGGCCGCGTGCCCAAACCCTTCATGGTCGGCGACACCAGCAAGACCAAGGCGGATGCGGTGTGGAATTCCAACCACGGTCTGGCCGCCGGCAAGCGCGCCGGCAAGGTGGTGAAGCCGGGAGCGGAGGTGGTCAAAGCCAGCACGGCCCGCGCCCGGAAGACGGTCAAGAAAGCCGCGGTGGCAACGCCGAAAAAGGTCGCCAGCCTGCCCGCTTTCATCGCGCCGCAGCTTTGCATTTCCGTCGATCGGCCACCGTCGGCCGCCGGCTGGGCACATGAAATCAAGTTCGACGGCTACCGCATGCAATTGCGCGTCGAGGACGGTGAGGTGACGCTGAAGACCCGCAAGGGGTTGGACTGGACCGCGAAATTCCAGGCCATCGCCAGAGATGCCACGGGGCTGCCGGACGCCATCATCGACGGGGAGATCGTCGGCCTCGGCGCCGATGGCGCGCCGGATTTCGCGGCGCTGCAGGCGGCGCTGTCGGATGAAAAGACCGACGCGCTGATCTTCTTCGCGTTCGACCTGCTGTTCGCCGATGGCGAGGATTTGCGAAGACTGCCGCTGGAGCAGCGCAAGGTGCGGCTGAAACAACTGCTGGCAGCGGCGCGCGGCCGCCGCAAGCAAGGCCTGATCCGCTATGTTGATCATTTCGAGACCGGCGGCGACGCCATTCTGCAATCCGCCTGCAAGCTGTCGCTGGAAGGCATCGTCTCCAAGAAGCTGTCGGCACCCTATGCGTCCGGCCGCTCGGCGAGCTGGACGAAAGCCAAATGCCGCGCCGGCCACGAGGTGGTGATCGGGGCGTGGAAGAGCAATGCCGGAAAATTCCGCTCGCTGATGGTCGGCGTCAACAAGGGCGACCATTTGGCCTATGTCGGCGTCGTCGGCACCGGCTTTGGCCAGGACAAGGTCAAGGCGATCATGCCGGCGCTGAAGGCGGCGGCGGCCAGGACCAGCCCGTTCGGCGGCAAGGAGACGCCGCCTGGCGGTCGCGAGGTGCATTGGCTGAAACCGGACCTGGTGGCGGAAATCCAGTTCGCCGGCTTTACCGGCGCCGGCATGGTGCGGCAGGCCTCGTTCAAGGGGCTGCGGCAGGACAAGCCGGCCAACGAGGTCGAAGCCGAGACGCCGCGCAAGACCGAACTGGCGGAGCCGAAGCCGAAGCGCGGCGGGAGGCAGGCGGCGTCGAAGGCAACTGTTCGCATAGCGCGTAGCGGTGCTGCCGTCTCTGTATTGGGCGTGGTGATCTCGAATCCGGATAAGGCGCTATGGCCCGATGCCGGTGACGGCGTGCCGGTCAGCAAGCTCGATCTGGCGCATTATTTCGAAGCCGTCGGCGAATGGATGATCGGCTATCTCAAGGGACGGCCATGTTCGATCGTGCGCGCGCCGGACGGCATCAAGGGCCACCAGATGTTCTTCCAGCGCCACGCCATGCCCGGCACTTCGAACCTGCTCGAACTGGTAAAAGTCTCCGGCGATCGCAAACCCTATCTGCAGATCGACCGTGTCGAGGGCCTGGCCGCGGTGGCCCAGATCGGCGGGCTGGAAGTGCACCCGTGGAACTGCGCGCCGGATCAGCCCGAACTGCCTGGCCGGCTGGTGTTCGACCTCGATCCCGCGCCAGACGTCGAATTCGGCGCGGTGATGGATGCCGCCCGCGACATGCGCGAGCGATTGACGGCGCTGGGTCTGGAAGGATTTTGCAAGTCGACCGGCGGCAAGGGCCTGCACATTGTCGTGCCGCTGGCTGTTGGCGGCAGGGACAGGGTCGACTGGAAAACCGCCAAGGCGTTCGCGCAAGGTGTGTGCCAGCAAATGGTCGAGGATGATCCCGGGCGCTATCTGATCAACATGTCGAAGAAGCTGCGCGGCGGAAAGATTTTTCTGGATTATCTGCGCAATGACCGCATGGCGACCGCGGTGTCGGTGTTGTCGCCGCGCGCCCGCGATGGTGCCACTGTCTCGATGTCGCTGACCTGGGCGCAATTGCGCGGCGATCTCGATCCGAAGAAGTTCACGATCCGATCGGTGCCGGGGCTGCTGAAGAAAACCACGGCTTGGGATGGCTATGATGAGGCAGCCTCACCGCTGAAGCCGGCGATCAAAAAGCTGAAGCCGTAGGGCTCACTGTCATCGCCGGGCTTGACCGGGCGACTCAGTACACGCTGTCACGGATGAATATTGGCGCCTGTGTCGACCGGATCACCCGCCTTCTCGGGTGATGACAAAGCGAGGCCAGACGCAAAAAAAACGCGCGGCCCGTTTTCGGACCGCGCGTCTTTAAAACTTCTGCAAAGCTTTACAGCTTGCCGAGCAACAGCAGGATCAACAGCACCACCACGATCAGGCCCAGACCGCCGCCGCCATAATAGCCGGTGCCGTAGAACGGGCCGCCGCCGACGCCTGAAAAGCCGCCGAGCAAGGCGATGACGAGAATGATTAGAATAATTGTTCCGAGTGACATGTAGTTCTCCTCAGCCTGGCAGGCGGCACCACTTCCTCTGCCTTCATGCGACAAAAACGCGCTATCACAGCGAAAGTTCCACCGGTGAAACTTTGCCGGGCACAACTTTTTTCGCTTTCCATAAGCACTACATAAGTCGGTCAGGTGAGCACACCGCCATTGAGCTTGAGGAATTCCCGATGTCCACACCGCTTGTCGTTTCCATTCCGCATCGACTTGGTCGCGAGGAGGCCTGCCGCCGTCTGAAGGTGGGATTGACCAAGGCTGCCAGCAATCTGCCGGTGCTCAAGGTCGACGAGGAGCGCTGGGAAGGCGACCGGATGATGTTTCGCGTCCGGGCGATGGGGCAGGCGGCCAGCGGACATGTCGATGTTGCCGACGACCACGTCACCGTGGAGGTAATACTGCCATGGCTGCTGCAACGGTTCGCAGAGGTGGCACAGGCCGCGATCAAATCGCGGGGAAGCCTGTTGTTGACGAAAAAGAGCTAAGGTAGCGCCGCGGGTTTGTTGCGTGGCAGCATAAACAGTGCGCAGCGCAAACATCCAGTTTGCAACCGTTACTATCAACTATTTAAGAATAATTCTCTGCAAAGCTACGGAAGCGGAGGAAGGGAACCGACCTTTCTGCGAGTCGGCACGACATCCGCAAGGCCGCCCGGCCAAAAATCCCGGGCGGCCTTTCGCGTCATGGCATACGGGACGAGCGAGCCTTAACCGGCGCCACGGTCCGTGCCTTCACGATCGCCACCGGCAGCGCGTTGAACAGCCGGGCGACTGACAACTCGCCGCTGCTATTCTGTTGTTCGCCGTCCGCGACTGTATAACCGGGCACCAGAACCGTGGCGTCGAAAGCGGCGGCCGGCGGCCAGACGCGGCCGCCCTCGCTCATGGGGGCCAGGCTGCGACCGATCACGATGATCGCCGCGTCGCGCTGATGCCGTCGCGCGAAAGCGATGATGTGCTCGCTATGCGGTCCGGTCACCTCAAGTGGCTCATAGTCGCCGATCGCGAACAGCTCGGCCATTTCGCGGCGCAGCTTGATCAGTTCGCGGGTCCAGGCCAGCTTGACGTGGCCATTGTCCCAGTGCTGCGCCAGCGCGGTCCAGTCCGGCACTTCTTGGCTGGCGAGCACGGCCGCGCGCGCTTCAAAATCCACCGGCCGGCGGTTGTCGGGATCGACCAGCGAGAAGTCCCAGAACTCGGTGCCTTGATAGAAGTCCGGCACGCCGGGCATCGTCGCTTTCAGCGTGATCTGGCTCAGCGAATTCAGCGCTCCGAGCAGCGAGGTGCGCTTGACGAAGGTCCGCAGGGATTCCAGGAATTCAGCGGATAGTCGGGGGTCGAGAATCCGCTCGAGAAACAGCCGCAGGCCGTTTTCGTAGGATTCGTTCGGGTTGAGCCAGCTGGTCTCCTGCTTGCCTTCACGCGCGGCTTTCAGCGCATAGGCCTGCATGCGAGCGAGGAAATCGGGATCGCCTTCGCCAAGCGGCCAGGCACCGATCAACGCCTGATACATCGCATATTCGAACGCGGCCGAGGGCGCGCGCATCTCGCCATCGACGACCAGATGCGGCGCGTTGAGCATTTTCCAGCGGCTGACGGCGGTGGTCCATTCGCCCGGCAGTTCAGCCAGCGCCAGGATGCGCGTCCGGTTGTCCTCGCCGCGCTTGGTGTCATGGGTCGCGGTCGACGTCATGCCAAGCGGCCAGTCTCGGGCGCGCGTCGTCATCATGTCGTGGAAAGTACCGCGCGGCATTGCCTGCGCCGCCGCGTCGCCTCCGACCTCGTTCAGTGCCAGCAGGCGATGGTAGCGGTAGAACGCGGTATCCTCCAGCGACTTCGCCATGGTCGGGCCGGTGAACTGCTGCACCTTCAGGGCAAAGCGCCGCACCCGGGGCTTGCTGTGCGCGGCCTTGCTCTTCAGCAAATCCAGCGTCAGCGCGTCGCGCAGGAAGTCGAACAGGCCTTCATCGGCACCGAACCAGTCGGCACGCGCCTTTGCGATGGTGGTGGCGATCAATTCGCGATCCAGACCCGAAGGCCCCGTCGCGGTGATGTAGGTGCGATAGACCGGGAAGTGCAGCACATAGAGTTCGAATGCCTGCCGCAGCGTGTCGGCGGAGAAGTCGCGGGTCGAATAGTGCCCGCTGGCGATCCGCGCCAAGAGCCGCGTCAGCACGGTAAATTCGCTGAGCAGCAGCGTCTCCAGCACGCGGCGCTTGGCCTCGATCAGCAGGGGGGCAAATTTCGGCGAGGTATTGCTGACCTGTCGCCAGATCTCGTCGAGCGGGCCGAGGCCCTTTTCTTCCACCAGCACCTGGGTGATGGCATTGAGCCATTCATAGCCCGTCGTGCCGTGCACGCCTGTGAGCTGCACCAGCTTCTCGTGCTCGCCAAGAATCTTTTCGATCACGACATAGAACGGTTTTGACTTGTCGACCTGGGCGTCGCGGATCAGTCGGCGCAACCGCTGGAAATATTGCGCGGGGTCGCGCAGCCCGTCGATGTGGTCGAGCCGGATGCCCTGCAACTTGTCTTCGGAGATCAGCCGCTTCACCAGGCTGTGGATGGCGTCAAACGTGCCGACATCCTCGACGCGCAGGCCGGCCAGCGTGTTGACGTCGAAAAAGCGGCGGTAGTTGATCTCGCTGGAGGCAAGACGCCACTGGCCGAGCTTGTAATGCTGGCGCTCCAGCAGATTGTGCATGGTCTGGATCTGAGACAAACGATCGGGACCGGCCCGATAGGCGTCGAGCCCCCGGGCAATCAGTCCGGCGCCGCCGCCGATGGCCGCCAGTTCCTTTTTGAAGGCGGGAGCCTCGGCAAAATTCGGATGGCGCAGGCCCTTGGTGCGTAGCGCCAGCGCCAGCACGGCCTTGCCCTCGGGAGTCTCGGCCGCATCGGCCTCCTTGACGACCGTGCGCAGGATCTCGCCATAGCGCTCCGGGGCGATTGGCAGACGATGTTCGAAATACCACGCGGAGAAGCTGCCTTCGGCCGCGTCGTATTTCAGTTCGATCTCGCCGCTGTCCAGCGCCTGGCCGTAGGAGGTGCCGATGATCGGCAGCAGCACGCCGCCGCGGGCGCGGTAGGGCAGGGTGTCCCAGTCGATATCGAAGGACACCGCGTGCGGCGACGCCGGTCCCCATTCCAGCACGCTCAGCCACCACGGATTGTCGGCGAAATGTACGCCGACATGGTTCGGCACGAAATCCAGGATCAGCCCGATGTCGTTCGCCTTCAGCGCGGCGCTGAGGCGCTCGAAACCCTCCTCGCCGCCGAGCTCCGGATTGAGCCTGGTATGGTCGACGACATCATAGCCATGGGTGCTGCCAGCGCGCGACTTCATGAAGGGCGAGGCATAAAGATGCGTGATGCCCAGCGACTTCAGATAGGGCACGATCGCCGCGGCATGGTCGAAAGTGAAGTCGCCGGTGAGCTGAACGCGATAGGTGGCGACGGGAATGGCGGCGGTCATCATTTGTCTCCCAATCGCCAGCGCACCGACCACGGCGCGATGACGCCGGCAATGTCGCCGCCCCAGACCCTCGTGCCCGGCCATGGATGATGTTCGCCGGCGCTGCCGTGGTCGGACAGGTTGGCCAGTAGATGCAGGACGAGGCCATCGCCCATCTGCCAGTGCGCCTGCAGAACGCCGTCGTCGTTTGCCTTGGCCGAGCCGAACTTTGCGCCTGCGAGGCGCGGGATGATGTAATCCTTGCGCAGGCCCAGCAGCTCGCGCACCAGCGTCAGCCGCGCCTCGCCGGTCGTGCTGTGGCGATTATCCCAGTCCAGCACAGCGGAGTGGAAAGTTTTCTCATCGAGCGGATCGGGAATCTCGTCGCCGTATTTTTCGTACGCACTGGCGAATTCCTTCTTGCGGCCCTGGCGCACCGCTTCGGCGAGATCGCCCTTGAAGTCGCAGAAGAACGGGAATGGCGCCTTCGAACCCCATTCGTCGCCCATGAACAGCATTGGCACCATCGGCGCCAGCAACGTGATCGCCAGCGCGGCCTCGATCGCTTTCGGATTGGCGATGGCTTCCAGCCGGTCGCCGAGCGCGCGATTGCCGATCTGGTCATGGTTCTGCAGGAAGTTGACGAAGGCCGTCGGCGGCAGCGCGCCGCTCGGCTCGCCGCGCGCCGCGCCATCGCGATGCGCGGAAGCCTCGCCCTGATAGGCGAAGCCGGACGCCAGCGCGCGCACCACATGGTCGATCGCCCGCGGTGCGTAGTCGCTGTAATAGCCCTTGTCTTCGCCGGTCAGCAGCACGTGCCAGGCGTGGTGATAGTCGTCGTTCCACTGCGCGCGATATTTGCCGCGCGACGGGTTGGTGACGGGATCGAGCAGCTCGGCGCGGTTATCGTCATTTTCCAGCACCACATGGATCCAGCGGCTGGTCTCGGCGGCGAGCTTGCCGACCTCGCGGCTCAACTCATGCAGCATCGGGATTTCGCCCTGCTCGGGGATCGCATGCACGGCGTCGAGCCGCAGCCCGTCGAAGCGATAGTCGCGCACCCAGGCCACCGCGTTCTCGATGGCATAGGCGCGGGTCTGCGGCAGGCGATAGTTGATCGCGCTGCCCCACGGCGTATGCGCGTCGCCGAAGAAGTCCGGCGCGTATTGGCCGAGGTAATTCCCCTCCGGCCCGAAATGGTTGTAGACGACGTCGAGAAACACCATCAGGCCGCGCAGAT
>NZ_JANXTC010000129.1:0-8659 GCF_025356345.1 Tardiphaga sp. | reverse complement strand
GTACTACTTCCGCCCCGGGAACCTCGGCTACCCGGTCTTCGAGACCGCGGTCGGCAAGGTCGGCGTGTACATCTGCTACGACCGCCACTTCCCGGAGGGCGCCCGCGCGCTTGGCCTCAACGGGGCGGAGATCGTCCTGATCCCGAGCGCCACCTCGCGCGGCCTGTCCGAGTATCTGTGGCGGATCGAGCAGGTCAGCCACGCGGTCGCCAATGGGTACTTCGTCGCCGCGTCCAACCGCGACAACGCCAAATCGACCGAAGCCGGCCTGAAGTATTTTGTGCTCGGCGCGCTGTCGTCCGGCATGCTGCTGTACGGCGCCTCGCTGATCTACGGCTTCACCGGCACCGTGACCTTTACCGGCATCGCTGCGGCGGCGACCACCGGCAGCGTCGGCCTGGTGTTCGGCCTCGTCTTCCTGCTCGCGGGCCTGTGCTTCAAGGTCTCGGCGGTGCCGTTCCACATGTGGACGCCGGACGTCTATGAAGGCGCGCCGACCCCGGTCACGGCGTTCTTTGCTTCGGCCCCGAAGGTCGCCGCGCTGGCGGTGTTCACCCGCGTGGCGCTGACCGCGTTCCCCGGCATCATGGTGCAGTGGCAGCAGGTCGTGGTGTTCGTCTCGATCGCCTCGATGGTGCTGGGCTCGTTCGCAGCCATCGGCCAGACCAATATCAAGCGCCTGATGGCCTATTCGTCGATCGGTCACATGGGCTTCGCGCTGGTTGGCCTCGCCGCCGGCACCGTGGAAGGCGCGCAGGGCGTGCTGGTCTATATCGCGATCTATGTGGCGATGACGCTCGGCACCTTCGCCATCATCCTGACCATGAAGCGCGACGGCCAGCCGATCGAGAAGATCAGCGATTTCGCCGGTCTGTCGCGGACCAACCCGATGCTGGCGTTCTTCTTCGCCATGTTCCTGTTCTCGCTGGCCGGCATTCCGCCGCTGGCTGGCTTCTTCGCCAAGTTCTATGTGTTCGTCGCGGCCATCAAGGCCGGGCTGTTCGTGCTTGCCGTGGTGGGCGTGCTGGCCAGCGTGGTGGGTGCGTTTTACTATTTGACCATCGTCAAGCTGATGTATTTTGACGAGCCGAAAGGTGCGCTCGACCCGATGCGGATCGAATTGCGTGGCGTGCTGGCGGTGGCCGGCCTGTTCAACGTGCTGTTCTTTGTCTATCCGGCCCCGCTCGTCGCCGCTGCTGCTTTCGCTGCCAAGTCGCTGTTCTAGATGGGGTTTTCGCTCGGCCCGCGAGCCGCGGCAGCCGGTTACCGGCTCGCGGCATTCGACAGCGCCGGCTCAACCAATGTAGAAGCCATGAACCGTGCCCGCGAAGGCGAGCGCGGCCCGATGTGGTTCGTCACCTCGGAGCAGACCGCGGGGCGCGGACGACGGCATCGGCCGTGGGTCGCACCGCGGGGCAATCTTGCCAGTTCTATTCTTGAAGTCATGGACGTGTCGCCCGCCCTTGCAGCCACCCTTGGCTTTGCGGCGGGACTGGCATTGGAAGCCGCGCTGGCCCGGGTCAGCATGGAGGCGTTGCTCAGATCGCCAGGATCGGAAGAGATGAAGTTTGCGCTGAAATGGCCCAACGACGTTCTGGCAGGTCGCGCCAAACTGGCCGGCATCCTGCTGGAAGCCGAGGCGGTCGGTGACGGCGGGCTCGCCGTGGTGGTTGGAATCGGCACCAATGTGGTGGCATTCCCCGAAGGCACGCCGTATCCGGCCACCGCGCTCCGCGCGCTCGGCATAGATACCAGCGCTGAAGATTTATTCAATGCATTGTCAGATAGTTGGACGGAGTACCGCGGGATATGGGATAACGGCCGCGGCTTCGACGAAATCCGTTCATCTTGGCTGGCGCGCGCCGCGGGGCTAGGCGAGCCGGTTTCCATCCAATCAGGTTCATCCATCATCTCAGGCATTTTCGACACCATCGACGAAAGCGGCTGTCTGATCGTCAGCACATCGGACGGCAAGCGCATTCCGATTTCTGCCGGTGACGTTCATTTCGGGTCGACCGCGTCGGCAGGGGCAACACAATGACAACCAAACCAGACCAACTTACTTTCGCGCCACTCGGCGGGGTCGGCCAGATCGGCATGAACCTGTCGATTTACGGCATGGGCAATCGCGGCAACCAGAAATGGCTGGCGATCGATCTCGGCGTCTATTTCGGCGACGAGGAACATCTGCCCGGCATCGACCTGGTGATGCCGGACGTGCGCTTCCTGGAAAAGGAGCGCAAGAACCTCGTCGGCCTGATCCTCACCCACGCCCATGAGGACCATTTCGGCGCCATTATCGACCTGTGGCCGAAGCTGAAGTGTCCGATCTACGCGACGCAGTTCAGCGCCGCGCTGTTCCAGGCCAAATGCGCCTCCGAGCGTAACCCGCCGAAGATCCCCGTCACCGTGGTGGCGTCGGGCGGCACCATCGAACTCGGGCCGTTCAAGGTCGAGTTCATTCCGGTCGCGCATTCGATCCCGGAATCGCACGCGCTGGCGATCCACACCGCTGCCGGCACTGTGCTGCACACCGGCGACTGGAAGATCGATCCGACCCCGATCATCGGCAAGCCGACCGACGAGCGCCGTTTGCGCGAACTCGGCGATGCCGGCGTGCTGGCGCTGATCGGCGATTCCACCAACGCCGTGCGGGAAGGGCGCTCGCCCTCCGAGATGGAAGTTGCAAAGACCATCACCGAACTGGTGAAGGCCGCCAAGGGCCGCGTTGCCGTCACCACCTTCGCCTCCAACGTGGCGCGGCTGCGCGCCGTCGCCGAAGCTGCCGAGGCCTCGGGCCGCGAAGTTGTCGTGGTCGGACGCGCCATGGAACGCGTCGTTCAGGTCGCGCGCGAGACCGGTTTCCTCGACGGCGTGCGGGCGTTCCGCGGTGCCGACATGTATGGGCATTTGCCACCAGACAAGGTGATCGCGCTGTGCACCGGCAGCCAGGGCGAGCCGCGTGCCGCGCTGTCGCGCATCGCGAATGACGATCACCCGTTGGTGACCCTGAACAGGGGCGACACCGTGATTTTCTCGTCGCGGACCATTCCGGGCAATGAGAAGGCCGTCGGCACCATCATCAATGGCCTGATCACCCAGGGTGTGGAGGTGGTCACCGACCGCACCCATCTGGTCCACGTCTCCGGACATCCGCGCCGCGACGAATTGCGTGACATGATTTCCTGGGTTCGCCCGCAATTGCTGATCCCGGTGCATGGCGAGGCGCTGCATCTGCACGAGCACGCCAAGCTGGCGCGTGAATGCGGCGTGCCGCGCACCATGATCGTCAAGAACGGCGATCTGGTCCGGCTGTCGCCCGGCGATGCCGCGGTCATCGAGGAAATTCCGTCCGGCAAGATCTACAAGGACGGCTCGATCCTGGAAGACTCCAAGTCGCGCGCCGTTTCGGAACGGCGGCGTCTGGCGATGGCTGGTTGCGCGTTTGTCGGCATCGCCGTCACCGCCAAGGGCGACCTCGCCGATGAACCCGCGGTTGACCTGATCGGGATCCCCGAGAAGAATGCCAAGGGCGAGGCGATGGATGACATCGTCTTCGATATCGTCGTCAACATTGTCGAGAACCTGCCGAAGGCGCGCAAGCGCGATCCCGACGCCATCGCCGAATCCGTTCGTCGTGCCGTGCGCTCGGCGCTGCAGGAGCAGTGGGGCAAGAAGACGATGTGCTACGTTCACATCATGCAGGTCGAGAAGTAGCCTCGGTAAAATGACGGAGAACTCCATGCTAGGCCGGCTCAATCACGTGGCGATCGCGGTCGCCGACGCGGAGAAAGCGGCAAAAATCTATGGCACCGCCTTTGGTGCCGAGATTTCCGCCACGGTGCCGCTGCCCGAGCATGGGGTGATCACGGTGTTCGCGACGCTGCCGAACACCAAGATCGAATTCATCCAGCCACTGGGCGAGGACTCCCCGATCGCTAAATTCGTGGAGCGCAATCCCGACGGTGCGATCCATCACCTCTGCTATGAGGTGCCGGATATCCTGGTGGCGCGCGATACGCTGATCGGTGAAGGCGCGCGGGTGCTAGGCGACGGCACGCCGAAGATCGGCGCCCATGGTAAGCCGGTGCTGTTCCTGCACCCCAAGGATTTTTCCGGTGCTCTTGTCGAAATCGAACAGTCCTGAGGATCGATGGCCTACACGATTTCAACGGCGCTGGCGGTCTACTTTGTTGTCTGGTGGATCACGTTGTTCCTGACGCTGCCGTTTGGTGTGCGCAGCCAGCATGAAGACGGCGAGGGGACCGATGGTACCGATCCCGGCGCCCCCGTCATCAGCCGGATAGGCCGCAAGCTGCTGTGGACTACGCTGATTTCAGCGGTCCTGTTCGGCATCGGCATGTATTGCTATCGTATGGATTATTTCAATATTGAGCGGCTGTCGAAACTGATGGGCGTGCCGATCTAGCCGGCGCGAATCCAGCGCCGGCGTGGCGCCGCGTATCGGAGGAACGATATGAAGCGCTTTTTGATCTTCCTGCTGCTCGGCCCGGCGGTCGGATTTGTCGTGTTTGAACTGCGCGAACTGTCCGCCGGCAAGAGCATCGGCGGATTTCCCGGCTTCTTGATGGGGCTGCCGTTCGCCTATTGGTTCGGATTGATCCCAGCGCTGGTGATGTGGCTCGAGGACTGGTTTCTCGAAGACAAGATGCAACTCTGGCCGAAAGTTCTGACGTCGACCATCTTTGGCTACGCGGTCAGTATCGCCATGATTGTGATCTGGACCGCCGTGCCGATTCCGCTGCGTCAGCTGTTGACGTTTGGTATCGTCGGCGCGGTTCAGGGCGCGCTCTGTTCATGGCTGTCCGGCATAAAGCCGAAACAGCCGGCGCTGTCGCCAGATTGACGGCAACCCTGCGTCGCCGTCTTGCGCGTTCCCGCGGTAGATTGTGACAAGAAAATCAAAAAAAAGAGCAGGGCCGCGGCCCTGCTCGGAAAATTGTGTCGACCCTATTAACCCGGCTTTTTTGGATTTTTATCCTTGACGACGGGTTGACGCTGCTTGAGCGCGTCAGGGCTCCTCCCGAGACTTGGACCACCAGACTTTGTCCTTGCAGACCGCCTGCGTTTTGATTCGTAGCCGATCTTTTTCGGCTTGTCACCAATTTCAGCAATGCTGTTTAAAATTGAGGCATTCGCTGATACCATCATACTACCGGCATTTTACCCAGCGGCTGAAACGACGTTGGCGAGTGCCGCAAAAGCCATACTCGTGATCGTGACCGTGCCCCGCTGCCCTTGTGTTTTGGCAGCCGATCCGGTTTCACTCGTTGATCCCGTGTCCGACGATTCTTGAGCGTGCCCATGCGATTATCGCGTTATTTTCTGCCTATTCTCAAGGAGACTCCGAAAGAGGCGGAGATCGTCTCGCACCGGCTGATGCTGCGTGCGGGCATGATCAGGCAGGAGGCCGCCGGCATCTATGCCTGGCTGCCACTGGGCCTGCGGGTATTGCGCAAGATCGAGGCGATTGTGCGCGAAGAGCAGAACCGCGCCGGCGCGATCGAGCTGTTGATGCCGACATTGCAACTCGCCGATTTGTGGCGCGAAAGCGGGCGTTACGATGCTTACGGGCCGGAGATGCTTCGGATCCAGGATCGCCATAAGCGCGAGCTTCTGTACGGACCGACCAATGAGGAAATGATCACCGGCATCTTCCGCGGCTATGTGAAATCCTACAAGTCCCTGCCGCTCAACCTCTACCATATCCAGTGGAAATTCCGCGACGAGCAGCGTCCGCGATTTGGCGTGATGCGTGGCCGCGAATTCCTGATGAAGGATGCCTATTCATTCGACGTCGATGAGGCCGCAGCCAGGCGCTCCTATAACCGGATGTTCGTCGCCTATCTGCGGACCTTCGCGCGGATGGGCCTGAAGGCGATCCCGATGCGCGCCGAAACCGGCCCGATCGGCGGCGATCTCAGCCACGAATTCATCGTGCTCGCCGAGACTGGCGAATCGGCGGTGTATTGCGACAGCGACGTGCTCAACCTGCCGGTGCCGCCGGATGACGTCGACTATGACGGCGATCTCACTGACATCATCACGCAATGGACGTCGGTCTATGCCGCCACCGAGGACGTCCATGACGCCGAGCGGTTCGACCGCGAGGTGCCGGCCGACAAGCGCGTGCAGACGCGCGGCATCGAAGTCGGGCAGATCTTCTATTTCGGCACCAAATATTCCGAGGCCATGAAGGCCATGGTGGCCGGCGCCGATGGCGCCGAGCTGCCGATTCATGGCGGTTCCTACGGCGTCGGTGTGTCGCGCCTGCTGGGCGCGATCATCGAGGCCTGCCATGACGAAAACGGGATCATCTGGCCGGAAGCCGTGGCGCCGTTCCGGGTCGCCATCCTCAACCTGAAGCAGGGCGCGGCCGAGACCGACGCGGCTTGCGAGGCGCTCTACAAGGAACTCTCCGCCAAGGGTGTGGACGTCCTGTATGACGACACAGACCTGCGCGCCGGCGGCAAATTCGCCACCGCCGACCTGATCGGCGTGCCGTGGCAGATCCTGGTCGGTCCGAAGGGGTTGGCCGACGGCAAGATTGAATTGAAGCGACGTAGTGACGGTTCGCGCGAGAATATCAGCGCGGCTGAGGCCGTCGCCAGGCTGACGTCCTGACGACTTATCCACCGAGCGGTCGCGATGTGCCGAGTATGCGGCTAGAATTAGCCCGAATCGTGTGAGATTCGAACGATGGATGATGCCATGAGCGAGCCAGTTCGAACCCCACCTTTCGCCGCCTTCGAATGGCTGCTGTCCGGACGCTATCTCCGTGCACGCCGCAAGGAAGGATTCATCTCCGTCATCGCCGGTTTCTCGTTCCTCGGCATCATGCTCGGCGTTGCCACGCTGATCATTGTGATGGCGGTCATGAACGGCTTCCGCAAGGAACTACTGGACAAGATTCTAGGCCTCAACGGTCATCTATTGGTACAGCCGCTGGAAAGCCCGCTGACCGACTGGAAGGACGTCGCCGAGCGCATCAATGGCGTCAAGGGCATTCGGCTGGCCGCGCCGGTGGTGGATGGCCAGGCATTGGGATCCTCTGCCTTCGGGGCCTCGGGTGTGTTTGTGCGCGGCATTCGCGCAGCCGACCTCAACAACCTCACTTCCATCGCCAAGAACATCAAGCAGGGCACGCTCGAAGGCTTTGACGACGGGCAGGGCGTTGCGATCGGCCGGCGACTGGCAGACCAGTTGTCGCTCCATGCCGGCGATAACATCACGCTGGTGGCGCCGAAGGGGGCGGTAACGCCGATGGGCACGACGCCGCGGATCAAGCCTTACAAGGTCGCCGCGGTGTTCGAGATCGGAATGTCGGAATATGATTCGACCTTCGTGTTCATGCCGCTGACGGAGGCGCAGGCCTATTTCAACCGTGCCTCGGATGTCACCTCGATCGAGGTCTATACGGTCAATCCCGACAAGATCGACGAGTACCGTAAGACGGTGACCGAGGCGGCGGGGCGGCCGATCTTCCTGGTCGACTGGCGGCAGCGCAATTCGACCTTCTTCAACGCGCTGCAGGTCGAACGCAACGTGATGTTCCTGATCCTGACCCTGATCGTGCTGGTGGCGGCGCTCAACATCGTGTCTGGACTGATCATGCTGGTGAAGGACAAGGGCAGCGACATCGCCATCCTGCGCACCATGGGCGCGACGCAGGGCTCGATCATGCGGATTTTCCTGATCACCGGCGCGGCGATCGGCGTGGTGGGCACCCTGGTCGGCTTCGCGGTCGGGCTGCTGGTGTGCATGAATATTGAGTCGATCCGGCAGTTCATCTCCTGGATGACCTCCACCGAACTGTTCTCGCCGGAACTGTATTTTCTCTCCAAACTGCCGGCCGAGGTCGACGTCGGCGAGACCAGCGCCGTGGTGATCATGGCGCTGACGCTGTCCTTCCTCGCCACCCTGTATCCGTCCTGGCGCGCCGCGCGCCTCGATCCCGTTGAAGCGCTAAGGTACGAGTAGAGATGACTGACATGGCGCAGGCGGGCGAGGATGTACCGGTCGTCTATCTCCACGACATCAAGCGGCAATACACCCAGGGCGCGACCGTCCTGACCATCCTTGATAATGCCAGGCTGGCGCTGTGGGCCGGCCAGTCGGTCGCACTGGTCGCGCCAAGCGGCTCCGGCAAATCGACGTTGCTGCACATCGCCGGCCTGCTGGAGAGCCCGGACGAGGGCGAGGTCTATGTCGGCGGCACCGCGACGTCCGGCCTGTCGGACTCCGAGCGCACCCAGATCCGCCGCACCGATATCGGCTTCGTCTACCAGTCGCACCGTCTGCTGCCGGAATTCACCGCGCTTGAGAATGTCATGATGCCGCAGATGATCCGCGGCCTGAAACGCGCCGAAACCGTGGTTCGGGCGAAGGAGATTCTGGCCTATCTCGGGCTGGGCGAGCGCATCACGCACCGGCCCTCGGAATTATCCGGCGGCGAGCAGCAGCGCGTGGCGATTGCCCGCGCTGTCGCCAACGCGCCGCGGGTGCTGTTCGCCGACGAGCCGACCGGCAACCTCGATCCGCACACCGCCGACCACGTCTTCAAGGCGCTGATGCAGCTGGTGAAGGCGACCCGGGTGGCGATGCTGATCGCGACCCATAATATGGAGCTGGCGGGCCG
>NZ_JANXTC010000397.1:0-2580 GCF_025356345.1 Tardiphaga sp. | reverse complement strand
GGCAAGGCCGAAGAACTGAAGAAGCGCATCTGGTTCACACTGGGTGCGCTGCTCGTTTACCGGCTCGGCACCTACATTCCGCTGCCCGGCATCGACCCCAATATCTGGGAGCAGGTGTTCCGTTCCCAGGCCGGCGGTATTCTCGGCATGTTCAACATGTTCGCGGGCGGCGGCATTCACCGCATGGCGATCTTTGCGCTGAACATCATGCCGTATATTTCGGCCTCGATCATCATCCAGCTGTTGACCACGGTGTCGCCGCAGCTCGAAGCGCTGAAGAAGGAAGGCGAGGCCGGCCGCAAGACGCTGAACCAGTACACCCGCTATCTCACGGTGATCCTGGCCGCGTTCCAGTCCTACGGCATCGCGGTCGGGCTCGAGGGCGCCGGCAACGTCGTCAGCGATCCCGGCATGTTCTTCCGGCTGTCGACCGCGATCACGCTGACCGGCGGCACCATGTTCCTGATGTGGCTGGGCGAGCAGATCACCTCGCGCGGCATCGGCAACGGCATTTCGCTGATCATCCTGGCTGGCATTGTCGCCGAACTGCCTTCGGCGATCGCCAACATGCTCGAATTGGGACGGCAGGGTGCTTTGTCGACCGGCCTGATCCTGCTGGTGATCATCATGGCTGTGGTCGTGATCGCGTTCATCGTGTTCGTCGAGCGGGCACAGCGCCGGTTGCTGATCCAGTATCCGAAGCGCCAGGTCGGCAACAAGATGTTCGAGGGCCAGTCCTCGCATCTGCCGCTCAAGCTGAATACTTCGGGCGTGATTCCCCCGATCTTCGCGTCCTCCCTGCTGCTGCTGCCGGCGACCGTCGCCAGCTTCAATGCCGGCAAGGGTCCGGAGTGGTTTCAGTGGTTGACCACGCAGCTCGGCCATGGCCGTCCGCTGTTCCTGATCATGTACGTGTCGCTGATCGTGTTCTTCGCGTTCTTCTACACCGCGATCGTGTTCAACCCGACCGAGACCGCGGACAATCTGAAGAAGCATGGCGGCTTCATCCCGGGCATCCGTCCGGGTGAGCGGACCGCCGAATATATCGACTTCGTGCTGTCGCGCATCACGGTGCTCGGCGCGGCCTATCTGGCGATCGTCTGCCTGATCCCGGAAATCCTGATCTCCTATGCCTCGGTGCCGTTCTACTTCGGCGGCACGTCGCTGTTGATCGTGGTCAGCGTCACCATGGACACGGTAGCGCAGGTGCAGGGCTATCTGCTGGCGCACCAGTATGAGGGCCTGATCCGGAAATCGAAGCTGAGGGGCCGGCGCAAATGAGGTTGATTCTTCTCGGGCCGCCGGGGGCGGGCAAGGGAACACAGGCGCATCGGCTGGTAGAGCGTCATCACATTGTTCAACTCTCGACCGGCGACATGTTGCGCGCCGCTGTGGCCGCCGAGACCGAGGTTGGGCTCAAGGCCAAGGACATCATGGCCTCGGGCGGCCTGGTGCCGGACGAGATCGTCATCGGGATCATTTCCGACCGCATCGAGCTTCCCGATGCCGCCAACGGCTTTATCCTCGATGGATTTCCGCGCACCGTGCCGCAGGCCGAGGCGCTCGACAGTCTGCTGAAGTCCAAGGGACTGAAGCTCGACGCCGCGGTCGAGCTGCGCGTCAACGAAAGCGCGCTGCTGAACCGGGTGGAAGCCCGCGTGGCGCAGATGACCGCGCGCGGCGAGACCGTGCGAATCGATGACACGCCGGAAGTGCTGTCGAAGCGTCTGGCGAGCTACCGCACCTCGACCGAACCGCTGGTGCATTATTATTCGGAGAAGCGGAAGCTGGTCACCATCGATGGCATGATGTCCATCGAAGAGGTGACGCTGGAGATCAATCGCGTTCTGGCGGCGATCATGGCGGCTGAAAAGCCGGTCAAGAAGGTTGCCGGCAAGTCGGCAAAGAAGACGTCGGCCAAAAAGGTGACGGCTGTGAAGCCCGAATCGGCCGCGGTCAAAACGGCGAAATTGGCGAAGAAGCCGGCCAAGAAAGCCAAAAAGACAGCTGTGAAGGCGCCGAAGAAGGCCGTGAAGAAATCGGCCAAGAAGCCGGCGAAGGTTGCCAAAAAGGCTACGAAACCGGTTTCCAAGGGTAAAACCGCGAAAACCGGCAAGAAGCCGGCGAAAAAAACCGCCCGCGTGGTCAAGAAGGCGGCAAAGTCTACCGCCAAGGCCACGAAAAAGCCGGCGAAACGCTAGAGTCGGTTGACGGAACGAAGTTGAATACTTTAATAATGCCCGTATCCAGTCGGATGTTGATCCAACGATGCCGGGCCCCCAACAATTCCAAGGGGACGGGCGTCGTCTTCGCGTTTGCGAATACCCGCCCGACAGATTGAAATAATGCCGGCCCGTTAGGGGCTGGTGACAGGAGAGAAGTCTTGGCCCGTATCGCCGGTGTGAACATCCCGACCAACAAGCGCGCATTGATTGCGCTCCAGTACATTCATGGCATCGGCCAGAAGAACGCCGCTGACATCCTGGAGAAGGTGAAGATCCCGTCGGATCGTCGCGTCAACCAGCTCAGCGACGCTGAGGTCCTGCAGATCCGTGAAGTGATCGACCGCGACTATATGGT
>NZ_JANXTC010000388.1:0-6879 GCF_025356345.1 Tardiphaga sp. | reverse complement strand
GCCGCTGAAGATGCAGGAGCTCGGCGACTTGCCGATCAAGACCGTCAACGGCGCCATGGTCTACGTCCGCGACGTCGCCAGTGTGCGCGACGGCAACCCGCCGCAGACCAACATCGTGCATGTCGACGGCAACCGCTCGGTGCTGATGATGGTGCTGAAGGCGGGCGCGACCTCGACGCTCGATATCATCGCCGGCATCAAGCAGAAGGTGATCGACGTCAAGAACACGCTGCCCGACGCGCTGAAGATCGGATTTATCGGCGATCAGTCGCTGTTCGTCCGCGGCGCCATCAGCGGCGTCGCCTACGAAGGCGTCATTGCGGCGCTGCTGACCAGCGTGATGATCCTGCTGTTCCTGGGCAGCTGGCGCTCGACCGTGATCATTGCCATCTCGATACCGCTGGCGGTGCTCGGCGCCATCATCATGCTGTCGCTGATCGGCGAGACTCTCAATATCATGACGCTCGGCGGTCTCGCGCTCGCGGTCGGTATTCTCGTCGACGACGCCACGGTGACCATCGAGAACATCAATTATCATCTCGAGAACGGCAAGGATGTCGAGCCGGCGATCATGGACGGCGCCAACCAGATCGTGGTGCCGGCCTTTGTCTCGCTGCTGTGCATCTGCATCGTGTTCGTGCCGATGTTCTTCCTGTCGGGCATTGCTCGCTTCCTGTTCGTGCCGATGGCCGAAGCGGTGATGTTCGCGATGCTGTGGTCGTTCCTGCTGTCGCGCACCTTGGTGCCGACCATGGCCAAATATTTGCTGCGGAAGCACGTGCACCACGCCGAGGGCGAACGGCCGCCAACGCGCAATCCACTGGTCAAGTTCCAGCGCGGCTTCGAGGCACGCTTCGAGCGGTTTCGCGGCGGCTATCATGGCCTGCTCGACCTGGCGCTGGCGCGGCGGCCGGTATTCGTCACCGGCTTTCTCACGGTCGTGGCCCTGTCGTTCCTGCTGGTGCCGTTCCTGGGCCGCAACTTCTTCCCGACCGTCGATGGCGGCAGCATCCTGATGCATGTCCGCACCCAAATCGGCACCCGGGTCGAGGAAACCGCCAACCAGTTCGCCGACATCACCAAGGCGGTCCGCAACATCATCCCGCCGGACCAGATCGTCACCATGACCGACAATATCGGCATGCCGGTGTCGGGCATCAACCTGACCTACAACAACACCGGCGTGATCGGTTCGCAGGATGGCGATTTCCAGATCAAGCTGAAGGAAGACCACAAGCCGACCGCGGACTATGTTCAGGCGCTGCGCGAACAGCTGCCGCGGCAGTTTCCCGGCGTCAGCTTCGCGTTCCTGCCCTCGGATATCGTCAGCCAGATCCTGAATTTCGGCGCGCCGGCGCCGATCGACCTGCAGATCCGCGGCAACAATCTGGCCGGTAACTTTGCCTATGCCAACAAGCTGCTGGGCCAGATCCGCCGGATCCCCGGTATTGCCGATGCGCGGCTGCAGCAGTCGCCGAACAATCCGGGCTTCAACATCGACGTCGATCGCACCCGTGCGCAATATGTCGGCCTGACCGAGCGCGACGTCACCAATTCGATGGTCGTCAACCTGGCGGGCTCGTCGCAGGTGGCGCCGACCTATTATCTCAATCCCGACAATGGCATCTCCTACTCGATCGTGATGCAGACGCCGCAATATCGGATGGATTCGCTGGGCGCGCTGGAAACGCTGCCGATCACCGCGGCGAACACCAGCGTCTCCCCGATGCTCGGCGGCATCGCCACCATCAAGCGTTCCGCCTCCAACGCCGTGGTGTCGCAATATGATATCCAGACCATGGTGCAGATCTATGCCACCACCCAGGGCCGCGATCTCGGCGCGGTGTCGAACGACATCTACAAGATGATCGACGCCACCAAGGGCGACGTGCCGCGCGGCAGCAGCGTGGCGCTGCTCGGCCAGGTGGAGACGATGAATTCGGCCTTTTCCGGTTTGCTGTTCGGTCTGCTCGGCGCGGTGGTGCTGATCTATCTGCTGATCGTGGTGAACTTCCAGTCGTGGTCCGATCCGTTCGTGATCATCACCGCGCTGCCGGCCGCGCTGGCCGGCATCGTCTGGATGCTGTTCACCACCCAGACCACGCTGTCGGTGCCGGCCCTGACCGGCGCCATCATGTGCATGGGCGTCGCCACCGCCAATTCGGTGCTGGTGATTTCCTTCGCCCGCGAGCGTTATGCCATTCTCGGCGATCCGATCGCCGCCGCCTCCGAAGCGGGCTTCGTCCGGTTCCGCCCGGTGCTGATGACGGCGCTGGCAATGATCATCGGCATGGCGCCGATGGCGCTGGGGCTCGGCGAAGGCGGCGAGCAGAACGCCCCGCTTGGCCGCGCCGTGATCGGCGGCCTGATTTTCGCTACGATCGCGACACTGATGTTCGTGCCGGTCGTGTTCAGTATGGTCCACAAGAAGCAAGAGCCCGCGCCAGAGGCAGGCTCGCCGGAGTTTTCCCATGTCCACTGAGTCACATCCGCCTGCTTCCCGCCGCAGACTGGGCCTGGTCGGAATCATCGGCGTGATCGCGGCCGGTGCGGTCGTCGTTACCGGCATCATGGCCCGCGCCAGGACCGACAGCGAGTTGCGGACCTGGACCAACGATCAGGCGATCCCCAGCGTCGCGGTGGCGCCGCCGGATGCCCGCGTGCTCAATGCCACGCTGGATCTGCCGGGCCGGCTGGAAGCCTATTCGCGGGCGCCGATCTTTGCCCGCGTCAGCGGCTATGTCTCGAACTGGAGCGCCGACATCGGCAAGCAGGTCAAGGCCGGCCAGGTGCTCGCCGAGATCGAGGCGCCCGACCTCGATCAGCAATTGCTGCAGGCGCGCGCCGATCTGGTCAGCCAGCAGTCCAGCGCCCGGCTGTCCGAAGCGACGCTGACCCGCCGGAAATCGCTGATCGCCTCCAACTTCGTGTCGGCGCAGGAGATCGACGAGCGCTCGGCCGACCTGGCCAACAAGAAGGCCGCCGTCAATTCCGGCCAGGCCAATGTCGAGCGGCTGGAAGCGCTGGCCGGCTACAAGAACGTCACCGCGCCGTTCGACGGCATCGTCACCCAGCGCAACACCGACGTCGGCGCGCTGATCTCCGGCGGCACCGGTACCGGTCTCGCGATGTTCGTGATCTCCGACATCATGAAGCTGCGCGTCTATATCGACGTCCCGCAAAGCTACGTGCCGGCCATCAAGATCGGCGCCAAGGCCATCATCACCGTGCCCGATCATCCCAACCGCACCTTCCCGGCCACGGTGGAAGCCTCGTCGCGGTCGGTCGACGTCGGCTCCGGCACCGCGCGCATGCAGCTGGCGCTGGACAATCCGAACGGCGAGCTGCTGCCCGGCGGCTATGCCAATGTGAAGATGAGCCTCGCCCGCGATACCGCGCCGCTGCATATTCCCGCCAGCGCGCTGATCTTCAACAAGGATGGCACCCGCGTCGCCACCGTCACGGCTGATGACAAGATCCTGTTCAAGACCGTGACCATCGCGCGCGACCTCGGCCGCGACATCGAACTCGCCTCCGGCGTCACCGCCGACGACCGTATCGTCACCACGCCACCGGATGGCCTGACCGATGGCGACCAGGTTCGGGTCACCGGCGGTTCGGTCAAAACCAGCAAGCCGACCACCGCCTCGGAAAAACAGGGCGTGAAGGGCTGATGCCTGTAGACTGAGCTACCTGCGATTGAAACAATGTACCGCTTTTTCTTCCCCTCTCTCCCGTCGCGAAGCGGCGATGGTGGGAGAGGGTGGCTCGAACCCGCGAGGCGGCTGCGAGCCGGGAGAGGGGGCGACAGCGTTCGGAGCAGCTACGCCACCCGCCATTCCAGCACGCCGTCGCCGGCCGTGCTGATCGCGCCGGTTGACCCGACCGGCGTGCGGTCCTGATCCATCAGATGCGCCAGCGTGGCGGTGTCATCCGCCGGGACACGGGCCAGCGCGCGGGCATTGTCCGCGGTGCGCAGGATCACCACGCCGTGCTCGATTTGCCCGTCACGGCCATAGATCACCGTAAAACTTTCCACCGTGCCGTTGCCCGAAGCGTTCGTGACGAAAGCCGGCACCGGCTTGCGGTCGCGGTCGGCCTCGGCCTGCACATTGGTGTCCTGCGCGAGCGGGTGCGCAGCCGCCTCGCGCGACAGCACCAGCGCATGATGCTTGGTGACGAAGCCGCCCTGGCTGTAGAGCAGCCCGAGCCTGGCGCCGGCGCGCAGCCGGCGCACCATGGCGCAGGCGGCATGCGCCATGTAGTCGTTGAGCGGCGCCCCGAAAAAGGTCAGGCCGCCGGCCACCGTCGGCTGCACGTCGGCGCCGAGGCCGAGCGTGCGGCGCGCCATCTTCGGTACCACCGGAAAGCAACTGTACAATTCGATGGCATCGAATGCCGAGCCGTGGCCGCCGGCCAGCGCCATCGCGACTTTCAGCACCGCGTTCTGGGCGTGGCTTTCGACATACTGGTCGCGGTCGAGATAATCGCGCGGCTCCTCCGCCGCGGCCCCGCCCTGAATGTGGACCATGCGATCCTCGGGGATGCCGGCGGCGCGCGCTTTCGCCAGGCTGGTGACCAGGATCGCGGCGGCCTGATTGACCATCGGATTGGCAACCATCAGCTTGGTGTAGGGCCAGGCGATCAGCCGGTTCTCCGGCGTCGGGGTGGTGATGGCCTCCGGCGTATAAGCGCGCTTCAGCCAGGCCTCGGGATTGTCCGCGGCCACCTTCGAATAGCGCGACCACAATTCGCCGGACTCTTGCTGCGCCTGCCGTGGCGTCTGGCCCCAATGCGCCGCCGCGGCCGCTTCATAGAACGGGTACACCGTGACCGGCTTGGCGACGCCGAGCGTGGTCGCGATCGGCTTCTGGTAGTTGGCGCCGCGCAGTGGCTCGGGCGCGTCATGCGCGAACGGCGTCCATGGCAGCGTCACGCCGGCGCGTTCGGCCTTGGTGGCGGTGGACTGCGCCTCGGCGCCGCAGATCGCCGCCACCACGGCCTCGCCGCGCGCGATCCGCTTGGCCGCCTCGTGGATGAAGCGGATCGGGCTCTCGCCTCCGACCGGGCCATAATGCGCATGCTTCGGCGCGATGCCGAGTTGCTCGCTGAGTTGTTTCGCCGGGTCCTGATAGCGCCAGCTCAGGAAATTGACGATGTCGAGCGAGTCGATCTCGTGCAGCAACTTCGCGCCGGCATCCTGCTCGGCCCGCTTCAAGGCCTCGGTGATCAGCGCCAGCGGCTCGAGGCCGGCGGTCAATTCCTTCGGGTGATCGGAATATTCGCCGACGCCGACGATCACGGGAATGCGGTCTTCGTTTTGCGTGGTCACGGCCATTGTTCTTGCTTTTCTTTATTCGGAAGCCAGCGCGGCCAGATGCTCGGCGGTGTCGGCAAAGTCTTCCTTGAACTCCTGCACAACTGCGCCCGCGGATTTGACGCTGTCAATCAGGCCGACGCCCTGACCGACGAAATAGCTGACCAGATCGCGTGCTGCGATATTGCCGGCGGCCGCGGAGCGATCGATCGAAGCAAAGGCGTCGCGGCTGATCAGGCTCTGCAGCGGCATTGGCAGCGCGCCCGGACTGTCGGGGCCGCGGTCCCAGGCGTCGGTCCAGACCGAGCGCAGCTGCCGCGCCGGCTTGCCCGTGCGGCCCTTCGAGCGCACCGCGTCGCGCGAGGAGGCCGCGATCATCTTCTCGCGAAAGATCTCCGAGGTTTCGGATTCCACCGTGGCCAGCCAGACCGATCCGGTCCAGGCGCCGGCCGCGCCCATCGCCATGCACGCCGCCATCTGTCGTCCGGTCATGATGCCGCCGGCCGCTAGTACCGGCACGTCACGGATCGGGCGGATCGCCTTGATCACTTCCGGCACCAGCACCATGGTCGAGTCTTCGCCGCAATGGCCGCCGGCCTCGGTGCCCTGCGCGACCAGAATATCGACGCCGGCCGCGACCTGGCGGATGGCGTGTTCCTTGGCGCCGACCAGGGCTGCCACCGGCACGCCATGCTTCTGGCCCATCTCGATCATCGCCTTCGGCGGCACGCCGAGCGCATTGGCGATCAACCGGATCGGATGATTGAACGAGACTTCCAGCAATTCCAGTGCCCGCGTACTGTCAAACGGCTGCGGCTGGTTCGCCGCGACCTCGGTGATGGTCAGCTCGATGCCGTATTTCTTCAGCAGGCTGCTGGTGAAATCGCGATGCGCGGGGGGCACCCGGCGCTCCAGGCTCTTCCAGGTCACTTCCTTCTCGCCCGCGGTCGACATGTTCTCCGGGATCAGCACGTCGACGCCGTAGGGCCGGCCGCCGGCATGGGCATCGATCCACTTCAGTTCCTGTTCAAGCGTCTCCGGCGAATGCACGGTGGCGCCGAGGACGCCGAAGCCGCCGGCGCGGCTGACCGCGGCGACCACGTCGCGGCAATGGCTGAAGGCGAACAGGGGAAAGTCGATCCCCAGCATGGCGCAGATTGGCGACTTCATCGTTTCGCTCCCGTGGTATTTCATGGCCCGCTTCAAACGTCAGGCTCGTGCGGGACGCTAGCGCAGGAGCGATGGCGGGGCGAGTCGCGCGGGCGGCGTAGGCCGGACGCCGCGCCGGCCATTCCGTCCCGCAAAATATCCGGCGCGGCGCGGGCCTTTTGTTGCTTGCGCTTTTGCGTGGGCAGGGAAATGCTGGGCGCAATAACCAACAAAATGTCTGGGAACGAAACCATGGCCACCGCGCAGTCGCAATCCGTCCTGCCTCGCTCCGATGCCCGCTGCGACGTTGTCGTGGTCGGCGCCGGATTTGCCGGGCTCTATCTGCTGCACAAGCTGCGCGGGCTTGGCTTTTCGGTGCGAGTATTTGAGCAGGGCGGCGACGTTGGCGGCAC
>NZ_JANXTC010000386.1:0-22765 GCF_025356345.1 Tardiphaga sp. | reverse complement strand
TCGATCCGTTTCTATACCAAGACAAAGACCGTCACCGCGCGCTGGCCATCCGGCGTCAAGGAAGGCGCTGAGTTCTCAATCCCCACGATGAACTAGTCGCGGAGCGAGGACAGGGGATGCAGTTCGCTCTCAACGAGGACCAGGTCGCGGTCCGTGATATGGCGCGGGATTTTGCCGCCGAAAAGATCGCGCCGTTCGCGCTGCGGTGGGATGAGGAAAAGTTATTCCCTGTCGAGGTGATGCGCGAGGCGGCCGCGCTGGGGATGGGCGGCATCTATATCCGTGAAGACGTAGGCGGCTCGGCGCTGACGCGGTTCGACGCGGCGCTGATCTTCGAGGCGCTGGCGCGGGGCTGCCCGACCGTGTCGGCCTTTATCTCGATCCACAACATGGCGTCGTGGATGATCGACGCCTATGGCAGCGAGGCGCAGCGGCGGAAATGGCTGCCGCGGCTGTGCACCATGGAGCTGATCGCCAGCTACTGCCTGACCGAACCCGGCTCCGGCTCTGACGCGGCAGCGCTTCGTACCCGTGCCGTGATCGACGGCGACCACTATGTGCTCAATGGCCAGAAGCAGTTCATCTCCGGCGCGGGCAAGGCTGATCTTTACGTCGTGATGGCGCGCACCGGACAGGACGGCCCGGGCGGCATTTCGACGCTGGTGATCGAGGCCGACACGGCTGGCCTGTCGTTTGGCGGCAATGAGCGCAAGATGGGCTGGAATGCGCAGCCGACGCGCGCGGTGATATTCGAGAATGCCCGGGTGCCGATCGCCAACCGGCTGGGCGAAGAAGGCATCGGCTTCAAGATCGCGATGTCCGGCCTCGATGGCGGACGACTCAATATCGCCGCCTGTTCGCTGGGTGGCGCGCAGTCGGCGCTCGACAAGTCGCTGGCCTACATGAAAGAGCGCAAGGCCTTTGGCAAGCGCCTCGATGAATTTCAGGCGCTACAGTTTCGGCTGGCCGACATGGCGACCGAACTGGAAGCCGCGCGGACCTTTGTGTGGCGCGCCGCGGCGGCGCTCGACCGCAAGGATGCCGACGCCACCATGTTGTGCGCGATGGCCAAGCGCTTCGGTACCGATGTCGGATTCGAGGTCGCCAACCAGGCGCTGCAGCTGCATGGCGGCTACGGCTATCTCAGCGAATACGGCATCGAGAAGATCGTGCGCGATTTGCGCGTGCATCAGATCCTCGAGGGTACCAATGAAATCATGCGGCTGATCGTGGCGCGCAAACTGATCGAGGGCGCGCGATGACGGCGACTGCAACAGTGACATTGACTGAGCCTGACCTTGTCGTCCGCCAGGAGGGCGCGGCGGGGATCATTCGGCTGAACCGGCCGAAGGCACTGAATGCGCTGACACTGGAGATGACGCGCGGTGTCGTCGCGGCTCTCGATGTGTTCGAGGTCGATCCGAATGTGACTCTGGTCTTGCTGGAAGGCGCCGGCGAGCGTGGCCTGTGCGCCGGTGGCGATATCCGCGGCCTCTATGAGAGCGCGCGGGCGGGCAGTGATCTCGGCAAGATCTTCTGGCGCGAGGAATACATCCTCAATGCCCGGATCGCGAAATACCCCAAGCCGTATGTCGCCTATATGGACGGTCTGGTGATGGGCGGCGGCGTCGGCCTTGCCGCCCATGGCGGCCACCGCATCGTTACCGAGAAGACAAAAATGGGCATGCCCGAGGTCGGCATCGGCTTCTTTCCGGATGTCGGCGGCAGCTGGCTGCTGTCGCGCGCGCCGGGCGAACTCGGCACCTATTACGGGCTGACCGGCACCACCATGACCGGCGCGGACGCGGTTCATGCCGGGCTCGCCGACGCCGTGGTGAATTCCGCAAGCTGGCCACCGCTGCGCGAGGCGCTGACCCGGACACCTGTTGGCGCGGATGCGGCCGGCGTGCGTGCCATCATCGATCGCTTTGCCGTCCACGACGCGCCGGCCCCGATTGTCGCGCAACAGGCCATGATCGACGCCTCCTTCAGTCAGGACAGTATCGAGGACATTGTGATCGCGCTGGCGCACCAGCCGTCGGAATTCGCGCAGGCCACGCTGGGCGCCATTCTTGACAAATCGCCGACCGGACTGAAGCTGACCCTGAAGCTGCTGCGCATGGCCCGTGAGTCGTCATCCCTGGAGCAATGTCTGACGCGCGAGTATTCCGCGGCGCTCGAGATTTTCGTGAATCATGATTTTCCGGAAGGCATTCGCGCGGCGGTGATCGACAAGGACCGTGATCCGAAATGGCAGCCGCCACGGCTGGAACAGGTAACGCCGGAAATGATCGCGCGCTACTTCGCGCCGCGCGGCGACGATGAACTCACATTCTGATAACAAGAACAAAAGACGAGGGCAGGACATGACGACCATTGCATTCATCGGTCTCGGCAATATGGGCGGCCCGATGGCCGCCAATCTCGTCAGAGCGGGCCACGCCGTTCGCGGTTTCGATCTGATGCCGGCGTCGCGCGAGGCCGCCAAGGCCGATGGCGTCACCATCGCCAACGATGCGGCGGATGCCGTCGCGGGCGCGGATGCCGTCATCACTATGCTGCCGGCCGGCAAGCATGTGGTATCGGTGTGGAGCGAGATCGTGCCGTTGTTATCAAAGGGCACGCTGCTGATCGATTGCTCGACCATCGACGTCGAAAATGCGCGAAAATCCCATGAACTGGCGGCGGCGCATCATCTGCCTTCGGTCGACGCGCCAGTCTCCGGTGGTACTGGCGGCGCCAAGGGCGCGACGCTGACCTTCATGGCGGGCGGCGATGCGGCTGCCTTTGCCGCCGCGAAGCCGATTCTGGAAACGATGGGCAAGAAGATCGTGCATTGCGGCGAGGCCGGCGCGGGGCAGGCGGCCAAGATCTGCAACAACATGATCCTGGGTATTTCGATGATCGGCGTCAGCGAAGCCTTCGTGCTCGCCGAGAAGCTCGGTCTCTCGCACCAGGCGCTGTTCGAGGTCGCCTCGACCTCGTCGGGGCAGTGCTGGTCGCTCACCTCGTATTGCCCGGTACCCGGGCCAGTGCCGGCTTCGCCCTCCAACAACGACTATAAACCGGGCTTCGCCGCGGCCCTGATGCTGAAGGATCTGCGGCTGTCGCAGGAAGCCGCGAAGGCGGCCGGTGCCGTGACGCCGCTCGGCGCCCATGCCGAAAGCATCTATGAGAGCTTCGACAAGGCCGGACATGGCGGCAGCGATTTCTCCGGGATTATCCACCAGTTGCGAGAGCTGAAGTAGCGCCACGCCGTTTCGGTCGTCATTGCGAGGAGCGAAGCGACGCGGCAATCCAGAGCGAGATACTCCGCAAGAACTGGATTGCTTCGTCGCAAGGGCTCCTCGCAATGACGGGGAAACATTGCTGTGCGAAACGTAGATCAAAGAGACCATTTCATGACAACCTTCCAGCAAGCCCGAGCGTTTCTGCTCGAACACCGTACCGACTACGACACCGCGGTCGCCGGCTTTCGCTGGCCCGATCCGGTCGACTTCAACTGGGCGCTAGACTGGTTCGATGCCGAACTGGCACGCGATGCCGCGAGCCGGGATCGTACCGCGCTGTGGATCGTCGATGCCGCCAGCAACCGCGAGACCAGACTGTCCTTCGCCGCGCTGTCGCGCCGCTCCAACCAGGTCGCCAATTTCCTGCGCGCCCAAGGACTGAAGCGCGGCGATCATCTGCTGTTGCTGCTCGGCAATGTGGTGCCGCTGTGGGAGACCATGCTCGCGGCGATGAAGCTTGGTCTGGTGATAATCCCGGCGACCACGTTGCTGACGCCGGACGAGTTGCGCGATCGGGTGGAGCGCGGACGCGCTAGAATCGTGGTGGCGGCGCCGGACCAGGTCGCGAAGTTTGCCGATCTGGGCGGAGACGCCATTCGGGTTGTCGCGGGCGTAACCGCTCCACTCGAGGGATGGCTGCCGTTCGAGCAGGCGGCTGATTTCCCCGAGACCTTCGTGCCGGATGGTCCGACCCGCGCCGAGGACCCGATGCTGCTGTATTTCACGTCCGGCACCACGGCCAAGCCAAAGCTGGTGCGGCACAGCCAGCGGAGTTATCCGGTTGGCGGGCTGTCGACGATGTACTGGCTCGGGCTGCAGCCCGGCGATGTGCATCTGAATATCTCTTCGCCGGGCTGGGCCAAGCACGCCTGGAGCTGCCTGTTCGCGCCCTGGAATGCCGGCGCCACGGTGTTCGTGGTCAACCAACCACGCTTCGACGCCAAGGGCCTGCTCGCCACCATCGGCCGCTGCGGCGTCACGACGATGTGCGCTCCGCCGACGGTGTGGCGGCTGTTCATCCAGGAGAAGCTCGCCACCTTCAAGGTGTCGTTGCGCGAAGTATGCGGCGCCGGCGAGCCGCTCAATCCGGAAGTGATCGATCAGGTCCGTTCCGCCTGGGGCCTCACCATTCGCGACGGCTATGGCCAGACCGAGACCACGGCACTGGCTGGTAATTCGCCGGGCCAGATCGTCAAGATCGGCTCGATGGGGCGGCCGCTGCCGGGCTGGAAAGTCCAGATCACCGATGCCGATGGCCAGCCGGCCAAGGAGGGCGAGGTCAGCCTGCCGCTCGGCGCCGATCGGCCGGCGGGCCTGATGCAGGGCTATCAGGCCGATGATGGCCGGGTCAGCGGCGCCGATGGCGAGATCTACCGCAGCGGCGACGTGGTGTTCGGCGATGCCGACGGCTATCTTACCTTTGTCGGCCGTTCCGACGACGTTTTCAAATCTTCCGATTACCGGATCAGCCCGTTCGAACTCGAAAGCGTTCTGCTCGAGCACGATGCCGTGGTCGAAGCCGCTGTCGTGCCAAGCCCGGATCCGATCCGGCTGGCAATTCCAAAGGCCTATGTGCTGCTGGTCAGTGGCGTTGAGCGCAGCGCGGCCACCGCGCTGTCGATCTTCGAGCACCTCCACCTGCGCCTGGCACCGTTCAAGCGCATCCGCCGCATCGAACTGGTGACTGAACTGCCGAAGACCATCTCCGGCAAGATCCGCCGTGTCCAGTTGCGGCGGCTCGAACACGCCAATGACCGCGACGACCCGCTTCGCGGTATCGAATTTCGCGAGGAAGATTTTCCGTCGTTGCAGGCCGCGCGGCCCACCGGCGCACCGGAAGCGTGACGTCTGGTTGCATGGCCGCACCGCACAAATTTCGCTTGGCGCAGGGCCGCGTCCTGTGGAATGTGCGCCCAGCAACAGCGAGGAATGAATGACGGATCTAATGCAGTGCGACGCCTATATCGGCATGGTCGGGCAGGATATCGGCGTATCGTCGTGGCACCTGGTGGATCAGAAGCGCATCGACGTGTTTGCCGATGCCACCGAGGATCATCAGTTCATCCATATCGATCCGGCGCGCGCGAAGGCGACGCCGTTTGGCTCCACCATCGCCCATGGCTTTCTGACGACGTCGCTGATTTCGGTGTTCTCCTATGAGGCACTGCCGAAACTCGACAATGTCGCGATGGGCATCAATTATGGTTTTGACAAACTGCGCTTTGTCTCGCCGGTGAAGTCCGGTGTCCGCGTGCGCGGGCATTTTTCGCTGAAGGAAGCGACCCTGCGCAAGCCCAAGGAGCTGTTCACCCGGGTCGGTGTCAGCGTCGAGATCGAAGGCGAGAGCAAGCCGGCGCTGGTCGCCGACTGGCTCGCTTTGACCTATTTTGTGTAAGAGGCGAACAGCATGAGCATTCGATATGACGGCCGCGTGGCCATCGTCACCGGCGCTGGCAATGGCCTCGGACGCGCCCACGCGCTGGGGCTCGCCAGCCGCGGCGCCAAGGTGGTGGTCAATGATTTCGGCGGCGCGCGCGATGGCACCGGCGGATCGCTGACCGCGGCGGAAACGGTGGTCGAGGAAATCCGCAGCGCCGGCGGCATCGCGATGGCCGATGGCGCCGACGTCTCGAATTTCGAGCAGGTTCAGGCGATGGTTGCCAAGGCGACCTCCGAATGGGGCAGCGTCGATTTGATGTGCGCCAATGCCGGCATTTTGCGGGACAAGTCGTTTGCCAAAATGGAGCTGGCAGACTTTGCCAAGGTGCTCGACGTCCATCTCACCGGCACCTTCTACTGCTGCAAGGCGGTGTGGGAAGGCATGCGCGCGCGCAATTACGGCCGCATCGTGCTGACGACCTCGTCGTCCGGCCTGTACGGCAATTTCGGTCAGGCCAATTACGGCGCGGCGAAAACCGGCATGATCGGGCTGATGAATGTGCTGGCCGAGGAGGGCCGCAAGACCGACATTCGCGTCAATACCATTTCGCCAACGGCGGCGACACGGATGACGGAGGAATTGCTGCCGCCCGATGCTCTTGCCATGATGAAGCCGGAGGCGATCACGCCAGCCGTACTGTTCCTGCTCAGCGAGAACGCGCCGACCCGCACCATCATGGGCGCCGGCTCCGGCTCCTTCGCGGTGATCAGGCTGCTGGAGAGCGAAGGCGTGAACTTCGCCGAGGCCGACTGGTCGCCGGACACCATCGCGGCGCATTTCGCCGAAATCTCTGATATGGCGAAGGCACGGGCGCTGGAAGGCGCGTTTCACCAGACCCAGAAATACATCGCGCAGGCCCAGGTCCGCATCAAGGCCAATCGATAGGCTCTTCACCTCTTCCGGCTTGCCGGGAGAGGTCAGCAAAGCGTCGCGCCGGCCTGGCTAACGGGTCAGGCGCCACGATCATGGAACGGACGGCCATCGTGACGGAAGTTTCCACAACAGACGTCGCGGTGATCGGCGCCGGCCCGGCCGGATTGATGGCGGCTGAGGTGCTGGCGCAGGGCGGCGCGCGCGTCATTGTGTACGACGCGATGCCGTCGGCCGGGCGAAAATTCCTGATGGCCGGGCGCGGCGGGCTCAATCTCACCCATAGCGAACGGCTCCCGGCCTTTCTGGCGCGCTATGGTGCGACGATGCCGCGGCTGGCCGAGGCCATCGCGCAGTTTCCACCGGACATGCTGCGGGATTGGAGCGAGATGCTGGGGCAGCCGACTTTCATCGGCTCCAGCGGCCGGGTGTTTCCCAGATCGTTCAAGGCGTCGCCATTGCTGCGGGCGTGGCTGCGCCGGCTCGATCAGGCCGGCGTGCAATTTGCCATGCGGCATCGCTGGACCGGCTGGGACGGCGACGGGCGGCTGCTGCTGGACACACCGGAGGGCCAACGCGCCATCGCGGCGAAAGCGACCGTGCTGGCGCTCGGTGGCGCGAGCTGGCCGCGACTCGGCTCCGACGGGGCATGGGCCGGGACGCTCGCCGGCAAGGGCATCGATGTCGCGCCGTTGCGCCCGGCCAATTGCGGCTTTGTGGTCGCCTGGTCCGACGTGTTCCGCAACAGGTTCGCCGGCTATCCGCTGAAGAGCGTGGCGCTGGCCTTCGGCGGCCAGACGGTGCGCGGCGAGGCGATGGTGACCCGCGGCGGCATCGAAGGCGGCGCCATCTATGCGCTGTCCGCGCCCTTGCGCGATGCCGTGGTGGCGAACGGCACGGCCACTTTGAATATTGCCCTACGGCCTGACATCGATGCGGCCGAGCTGATCGCCAAACTGTCGGTGCCGCGGGGCAAGCAATCGCTGTCGACCTTCCTGCGCAAGACGGTGCATCTGTCGCCGGTCGGCATTGGCCTGCTGCAGGAAGCGGCGCTGGCCTCGGGCACCACGCTGGCGGCGCTGTCGAGCGCCAGCCTCGCCGGCCTGATCAATGCGGTGCCGATCGTGCTCAGCGGCATCGCGCCGATCGCCCGGGCGATCTCGTCGGCCGGCGGCATCGCGTTCGACGAACTCGACGCCGACTATATGATCGTGAAATTGCCGGGCGTGTTCGCGGCCGGCGAGATGCTGGACTGGGAAGCACCGACCGGCGGCTATCTGCTGCAGGCGTCGTTCGCGACCGGAGCGGCCTCGGGCAGGGGCGTGCTGAAGTGGCTTGAGTGCCGGTCGTCATAGCTCGTCATTGCGAGGAGCCCTTGCGACGAAACAATCCAGTTCTTTCTTCGCCTGCGGCTTCTGGATTGCCGCGTCGCTTCGCTCCTCGCAATGACGGCTGAGCGTCAGCGCAATCGCCCCCGCGCCGCCACCGGCAGCACGCCGAGCACTTCATCGCCACGTACCATCACCACCTCGTCGAACATGTTGACGACCACGCAGACGTGGTTGGGCACGATGCGGACGACGTCGCCGACATTGGGGCGGGTATTGCTGCGGGTGAGGTCGAGGAAGCCGTGCTCCTCGGCGAATTTTTCGATTTTTGCTTCGGGATGTTCGAGGATCATGCCATGGCCGTCGAGGCCGCCGGTGTCGGAAGTCAGCGTCTTGGAGCCGGCATCGAGAATGCCGCGGTCGGGACCGGCGCGGCTGACCACCGTGGCATAGACATTCAGCGCGCAGTCGTCCCACGTCGCCGAACCGGCCGCGACCTGCATGCGGTCATTGTAGATATAGGTGCCGAAGCGATGCTCGGTGGCGCCCTTCAGCGAGCCGACATTGTTCAGGTTCGGCGTGCCGCCGGTGGAGACAATGGTTGGCTCCAGCCCGAGCGCGCGGACGCCGGCGAGTGCTGCGTCGAAAAAATGCTGCGCGTCGGGCCAGCCGGTCTCGGTCGGATACAGCAGGAAGCCGGCGAAGCGGAGACCTTCCGAAGCATCGATCAGCCGGGCCAGTTCGATCGCCTCGGCCGGCGTCTCGACGCCGGCGCGCTTGCGGCCGGTGTCGCATTCGACCACGACATCGAGCGGCAGGCCGGAGATCGCCGCCGCCTTCTTCAGGCCGTCGACGACAACAGCATTGTCGGCCGCCACCGTGATTTTCGCCTTCGCCTGCAGCGCCGCCAGCCGCGCCATCTTTTCGTCGCCGATCAGATTGTAGCTGATCAGGATGTCGTCGATCCCATGGTCCGCCATGATCTCGGCCTCGCCGAGTTTCTGGCAGGTGATGCCACGGGCGCCGGCGGCGATCTGCATTTTGGCGATCACCGGGCTCTTGTGAGTCTTGATGTGCGGCCGGTTGGCGACGCCCGCGGCGTCGCAGACCGCCTGGATGCGCGCGATGTTGCGCTCGACGCGGTCCATGTCGATGACCAGCGACGGCGTGCCGAAGTCACGGGCGATGATGGCGGCGAGCGTGGTGGTCATCAATTTGTTCTCCGGCCTTTCCACGTCATTGCGAGGAGCGAAGCGACGCGGCAATCCAGAGGGCCGCAAAGGAAGACTGGATTGCTTCGTCGCAAGGGCTCCTCGCAATGACGGACGTTAGTGTGGTGTGTTGATCAACAGGCTCACGCGTTCTCGATCTCTTCGCGCATGGTTTCCAGTTCGATCCATTTTTCCTCGGCCTCGGCCAGCCCCTTTTGCGCGACAGACAGCGCGGCGGAGACGGTGTCGAACTTCTTGCGATCCTTCTTGTAGAGGTTGGGATCGTCGAGATGGCGCTGCTGCTTGGCGATGTCGGCCTGGAAGCTGGCGATCGTCTTCGGCAGCGTATCGAGCAGGTGCTTGTCCTTGAAATTCATCTTCTTCTTGGCCGCCGGCTTGGCGCTGGCGGAAGACTTGTTGCTGCTCTTGCCGGTGTCGGACTCGGCGGCCGACGCCGCCTTCTCGCGCTTCAGATCTGCGCCGCGCTGCGCCAGCATGTCGGTGTAGCCGCCGGCATATTCCATCCACTTGCCATTGCCTTCCGGCACGATCACCGAGGTGACGACGCGGTCGAGGAAGTCGCGGTCATGGCTGATCAGGATCACGGTGCCTTCGTAATCGCCGAGCATGTCCTCGAGCACGTCGAGGGTTTCGAGATCGAGATCGTTGGTCGGCTCGTCCAGCACCAGCACGTTGGACGGTTTTGCCAGCGCGCGGGCCAGCATCAGGCGGCCGCGTTCACCGCCGGACAGCACTTCCAGCGGCGTGCGCATCTGCTCCTGCGAGAACAAAAAGTCCTTCATGTAGCTGACGACATGCTTGGGCGTGCCGTTGACCATGACGTGGTCGCCGCGGCCGCCGGTGAGGGCTTCGGCCAGAGTGGTCTTCGGGTTCAGGCTTTCGCGGTGCTGGTCGAGCGTCGCCATCTCGATATTGGCGCCGAACCGGATGGAGCCGCTATCGGGTGCCTCGGTGCCGGTCAGCATGTTGATCATGGTGGTCTTGCCGGCGCCGTTCGGGCCGACCACGCCGATGCGATCGCCGCGCTGGATGCGGATCGAGAAGTCATCGACGATCTTGCGATCGCCATAGGTGCGGTTGATGCCCTTGGCCTCGACGATCAGCTTGCCGGACTTGTCGGCCTCGGAAGCCGCCAGATTGGCGCTGCCGGTGACGCCGCGATAGTCGCGGCGCTGGTCGCGCAGCGCATGCAGATTGCCGAGCCGCTTGACGTTGCGCTTGCGGCGGCCGGAGACGCCGTGACGCAGCCAATGCTCCTCATTGACGATCTTGCGGTCGAGCTTGTGCTGATCGCGCTCTTCTTCCGCCAGAATATCGTCGCGCCATTGTTCGAAGGCGGAGAAGCCGCGGTCGATCTGCTTGATCTGGCCGCGGTCGAGCCAGGCGGTGGCGCGCGACAGGTTCGACAGGAAGCGGCGGTCATGGCTGATCAGCACCAGCGCGCAGCGCCGCGAGGCCAGTTCGCCTTCCAGCCATTCGATGGTGGTGAGATCGAGATGGTTGGTCGGCTCGTCGAGCAGCAGAATGTCGGGTTCGGGCGCCAGCACGCGGGCCAGCGCGGTGCGGCGGGCCTCGCCGCCGGACAGGTTGTTGGGGTCTTCCTCGCCGGTGAGGCCGAGCTGCTCCAGCAGATACAGCGCCTGGTAGTGATCGTCGCCCGGTCCCATGCCGGCCTCGACATAGGCCAGAGTCGTCGCGAAGCCGGAGAAATCCGGCTCCTGCGGCAGATATTGCACGGTCGAGCCGGGCTGCACGAAGCGGCTGCCCTTGTCGCAATCGACCAGGCCGGCGACGATCTTCAGCAGCGTCGACTTGCCGGAGCCGTTGCGACCGATCAGGCAGACGCGTTCGCCCTGCGACACCGACAATTCGACGCCGTTCAGCAGCGGCGTGCCGCCGAAGGTGAGCGTGATGTCTTTCAACTGGATCAGCGGAGGAGCCATGGTCTTGCTTCAATCTGGTTTCGGCGCGGGCGCGGAGGCCTGCGCGCGCTGGATGCGGCGGATCGTCTGATCCAGCGCGGAGAGGAACGCCGAGCGATCGCGCGGCGCGAATGATTTGGGTCCGCCGGTGACTTCGCCGGAGGACCGCAGGTCGGTCATCAGGTTGCGCACCGCGAGGGTCATGCCGATCGACGCTTCCGAAAACGGCTTGCCGTTCGGCGCGATCACGTCGGCGCCGGCCTTGACGCAGCGGCTGGCCAAGGGCACGTCGGAGGTGATCACGATATCGCCCTTTCCGGCGCGTTCCGCAATCCAGTCGTCGGCGGCGTCCATTCCGGAACCGGCGGCGATTCGCTCGATCGAGGGATCCGCGGGCACCCGGATGAACTGACCGGCGACCACGCTGACCGGTAGCGCAAAGCGCGCAGCCACGCGATAAATCTCGTCCTTGACCGGGCAAGCGTCGGCGTCGATGTAGATTCGGGTGCTCACGGGGTGGTGGTGCTCGGGTCCGGCAGTGGTTCATGGGGGCTGGCACAAGGCGAGTGGCCTTGCGCCGATTGGGGCGAGGCGTACCATCTTGTGCAACTGCGAACACTAGATATCGCAGATTTCGGGAGGAATCATGACCAAACGGCTCGAACCGTACCGTGTGGCGGCGTTCAACACCGCCAAAGCGTCCGAAAACAAGATGCATGACGATTCTGTGGCCAGAAACTTCGGCTTCAGCGGTGGCCTGGTGCCGGGCGTCGACGTGCTCGCTTACATGGTCCATCCTGCGGTGGCCCAATGGGGAAGGGCGTTTCTGGAGCGCGGCCTGATCGAGGCCCGCTTCACCCGGCCGGTCTATGACAGCGAGACGGTGCTGGTGACGGCGGAACCGGCCGGCGACGGGCTGACGCTGGGCGTGACCGGCGGCGAGCTTCGCGCCAGCGGCAGCGCCTCGCTGACCGCGGAACTGCCCACCTTCTCGCTGGAAGACTTTCCCGACACCGCCGCCGTCTCGCGGCGGCTGCCGGTCGATGCCGACTCCTACCGGCAGGACAAATGGCTGGGCAGCGCGCCGCGCTGCTGGCCGCCGGATGCGGCGGCGGAATATCTCGCCGAGGTGCGCGAGGCCGACCCGATCTATGCGCGCGAAGGCCTGATGCATCCCGGCGTGCTGCAGCGGGTGATGAACAAGGTGCTGGTCGACAACGCCATCATGGGTCCATGGATTCATGTCGGCAGCCGGATGCAATTGCTGGCGGCCGCGGTGCCCGATGACGAGCTGGTGGCGCGGGCGCGGGTCACCGCGAATTACGAGAAGAAGGGCCACCGCTTCGTCGAACTCGACGCGCTGATCGTGGCCAATGGCATCACGCCGGTGGCGCATTGCCAGCACGTCGCGATCTACCAGCCGCGCGAGGTCGTGGCGGCGTAACGAAAAGTTCGATGCAACTGTCAAACAGCCAAGCGCTGATGGTCTCGCGCCGCGTGATGCGTCCGAGGGGTGAGCATTTTCCCCTCGAACCATGACGGGAGGCAGCGCGCCGAAAGGCGCGGGGGTAGCGGGTACGCGATCCGCTTCGCCGTCGGCAACGAAGCCAAACCGCGCAACGCCTCTCGGCGCGCCACCGCGGCGAGTTTGGGCCGGGGGACCATGCTTCCGGGACAGCAAGCGTAGCGCGGATGAGCGAAGCGATATCCGGGATTGTTTTGGTGTGAAGGCCCCGCATGTCGCTGCGCGCATGCGGGCTACGCGCTGGTGGCGTGCGCAAGGTAACGGCGAATGACGAGAACAAGGGCCATCGCTTTGTCGAACTTAATGCGCTGATCGTTGCCGACGGCACACCATGCTGGCACATTGCCACCACGTCGTAATCTGCCAGGCGCGCCGCGCGTAGGAGAATATCATGCTCACGCTCCATCATCTCAACGACTCCCGCTCGCAGCGGATTGTCTGGCTGCTGGAGGAGCTCGGTGCGCCCTATGAGCTGAAGCGCTATCAGCGCGATGCCACAACCCGGCTGGCGCCGCCGGAACTGGAGGCGGTGCATCCGCTCGGCAAGTCGCCGGTAATCGTCGATGGCGAGGTGACGATCGCCGAATCCGGCGCGATCGTCGATTATCTGATCCGCCGCTATGGCAAGGGGGCGATGCGGCCGGCCGAGGGCGGTGCCGAGTTCGAGGCCTATCTGGAATGGCTGCAGTACGCCGAGGGCTCGGCGATGCTGCCGCTGATGATGAACCTCTATGTCAGCCGGCTGAAGCAGGCCGGGGCGCCGCTGCAGCCGCGCATCGATGGCGAGATGGCGCGCCATCTCGGTCATGTCGATCGCGCGCTGCAGGGCCGGGCGTTCTTTGTCGGCGACAGCCTGACCGGCGCCGACATCCAGATGAGCTTTGTCGCCGAAGTGGCCGGGAGCTTTGGGCGGCTTGCGACCTATCCAAACCTTGCCGGCTGGATCGGCCGAATGCATGCGCGTCCGGCGTTCCAGCGCAGCCTTGAAAAGGGTGGCGCGTACCGAATGGCTTGAAATATGTCCCGGGCGCGGCGCAGCGCATTGGCGCTGCTCCGCAGAACCGGGATTCCGGTGCTCACGCCAGACAAGGACCGGGGCCCCGGATCTGCGAAGCAACACTTGGTGTTGCATCGCGTCCGGGGAAGGTTTCCAGTTAACTCATGACGTCGCCACCGCCCGCAGGTCGGCCACCAGCTCGTCGATGCGTTCGGGCCGTGTGTCCCAGGCGAACATGAAGCGGGCGCCGCCGCCGATGAACGTATAGAACTGCCAGCCGCGCGCGCGCAGCTTGTCCATCATCACCGCCGGCATCTTCAGGAAAACGGCATTGGCCTCGACCGGAAACATCAGCTCGACGCCGGGCAGGCCGGCGACCTGACCGGCCAGTTGGCGCGCGCAGCCATTGGCGTGCGCGGCATGGCGCAGCCAGGCGCCACTCTCCAGCATCCTGACCCAGGGTGCCGACAGAAAACGCATCTTTGACGCCAGTTGCCCGGCCTGCTTGCAGCGATAGTCGAAATCTTCCGCCTGCGCGCGGTTGAAGAAGATCACAGCCTCGCCGATCGCCATGCCGTTCTTAGTGCCGCCGAAACACAGCACGTCGACGCCGACGCGCCAGCTGGTGTCGGCCGGGCCGCAGCCGAGGCTGGCGCAGGCATTGGCGAAGCGCGAGCCGTCCATGTGCAGGCTGAGGCCGAGTTCGCGGCACACCGCGGAAATCGCAGCGATCTCGGCCGGCTGGTAGAGCCGTCCGGTCTCGGTCGGCTGGGTGATGGTGACGACATGCGGTTTTGGAAAATGGATGTCCTTGCGGTTGGTGGCGATGGCGCGGATCGCCTCCGGCGTCAGTTTGCCGTCGGCGGAGGGCGCCACCAGCAGCTTGGAGCCGTTGGAGAAGAATTCCGGCGCGCCGCATTCGTCGGTCTCGACATGGGCGGCATCGGAGCAGATCACGCTGTGGTAGGACTGGCACAAGGCGGCCAGCGCCAGCGAATTGGCGGCGGTGCCGTTGAAGGCGAAGAATACCTCGCAGCCGGTCTCGAACAGGGCGCGAAACGCATCCGAGGCGCGTGCCGTCCAGCGGTCATTGCCATAGGCCGGCTCGTGGCCGTGATTGGCCTCTGCCATCGCGGCCCAGGCTTCGGGGCAGATTCCGGCGTAATTGTCACTGGCGAACTGCTGGGGATCGATGGTCATCGGCGGCCTCGCTGGTCGTGTCTCGCAAGGAGAACTGACGCGCGGCTGCATCCCGTTGGTTGCCGGATCGGCCACATCTCCCGTGAGGGACCGCCACCTTGCCGGGAGGGCAGGTTGGCGTTGAGCGTCAGCTCAACTCTTGATGTTGAGGTAAGACTTATCCATTTGTTCTGAGCTGGGCAAGCCGCTCTTGGCGCTGCCTGAAAACCGCTTCGGAACCGCTGAACTTGGCCAGACCGGCCAGATGTGGTATTCGCGGCGTGCCGTTTCCGATTGTCACCCGTGACCGCCCGCACCGCTAACAGGCTGCGGCGGTGGAGATATTTTGCCCATGACCTCCGCCAAAACCGTCTCCGCGCCCGACTCGTTCTTCTCCGCCACGATTGCCGAGGCTGATCCCGAGATCGCCGCCGCGATCCAGGGCGAACTCGGTCGCCAGCGCCACGAAATCGAGCTGATCGCATCGGAGAACATCGTCAGCCGCGCGGTGATGGAAGCGCAGGGCTCGGTGATGACCAACAAATACGCCGAGGGCTATCCGGGCGCGCGCTATTATGGCGGCTGCGAATTCGTCGATATCGCGGAAAATCTGGCGATCGAGCGCGCCAAGAAGCTGTTCGGTGCCGGTTTTGCCAATGTGCAGCCGAATTCCGGCAGCCAGATGAACCAGGCGGTATTCCTGGCGCTGCTGCAGCCCGGCGATACGTTCATGGGCCTCGATCTGGCCGCCGGCGGTCATCTCACCCATGGCTCGCCGGTCAACATGTCCGGCAAGTGGTTCAAGCCGGCGCATTACACCGTGCGCCAGGACGATCAGCTTCTCGACATGGATGCGATCGCCAAACAGGCCGAGGAAGTGAAGCCGAAGCTGATCATCGCCGGCGGCTCGGCCTATTCGCGTAGCTGGGATTTCAAGCGCTTCCGTGAGATCGCCGACAGCGTCGGCGCCTATCTGCTGGTCGACATGGCACATTTCGCCGGCCTGGTCGCCGGCGGCGTGCACGCCTCGCCGGTGCCCTACGCCCATGTCACCACCACCACCACGCACAAGTCGCTGCGCGGCCCGCGCGGTGGTCTGATCCTCACCAATGACGAGGCGCTGGCCAAGAAGTTCAATTCGGCGATCTTCCCCGGCCTGCAGGGCGGCCCGCTGATGCATGTCATCGCCGCCAAGGCGATTGCGTTCCGCGAAGCGCTGCAGCCCGACTTCAAGGTCTATGCCCGCAACGTCGTCGAGAACGCCAAGGCGCTGGCCGAAACGCTGCGCGCCCAGGGCTACGACATCGTCTCCGGCGGCACCGACAATCATCTGATGCTGGTCGATCTCAGGCCAAAGGGCCTGAAGGGCAATGTGTCCGAAAAGGCGCTGGTCCGCGCTGGCATCACCTGCAACAAGAACGGCGTACCCTATGATCCGGAGAAGCCGTGGGTGACCTCGGGCATCCGTCTCGGCACGCCGGCGGCGACCACGCGCGGTTTCGGCATCGCCGAGTTCAAGCAGACCGGCGAGATGATCGCGGAAGTGCTGAGCGCGGTGGCGCAGTCCGGCGACGGCAGCGCGCCGCTGGTCGAGGCCGCGGTCAAACTGAAGGTGCGGGCGCTCACCGACCGTTTCCCGATCTATCAATAAGCGCTGGCCGCAAGGCCACTTGGAAGGTTCTCCGGATGCGATGCCCGAACTGCAACAGCCTCGATACGCAGGTCAAGGATTCGCGTCCGACGGAGGATTCCGCCGTCATCCGCAGGCGCCGCGTCTGCGTCGCCTGCAATTTCCGCTTCACCACCTTCGAGCGGGTGCAGCTGCGTGAGCTGACGGTGATCAAGCGCAACGGCCGGCGGGTGCCGTTCGACCGCGACAAGCTGGTGCGCTCGCTGCAGATCAGTCTGCGCAAGCGGCCGGTCGATCCGGAGCGGGTGGAGACCATGGTGTCGGCGATCGTCCGCGAACTGGAAAGCGGCGGCGAGGCGGAGATTTCCTCGGAGACCATCGGCGAGATCGTGATGGAGCATCTGCGCCATGTCGACGACGTCGCCTATGTCCGCTTTGCGTCGGTGTATCGCAATTTTCGCGAGGCCAAGGACTTTGAGGCGGTGCTCGGCGAATTGTCCGGCGAGGATGAGCCCAAGCCCGATCACAAGACCGACGCCAAGCCTGTGCCGTTGCGCAAATGATCTTCCGGATACTGGAAGATCAATATGCCGAAAAATCGGCCGAAGCGAAGGCGAGCGACGCCCGCTTCATGCAGCTGGCGCTGACGCTCGGCCGGCGCGGGCAGGGTCGCTGCTGGCCCAACCCCGCCGTCGGCGCGGTCATCGTCAAGGACGGAATCATTGTTGGCCGCGGCTGGACCCAGCCCGGCGGCCGGCCCCATGCCGAGCCGGTGGCGCTGGCGCAGGCCGGCGCGGCCGCCGATGGCGCCACCCTCTATGTCACGCTGGAGCCGTGTTCGCATGTCGGCAAATCGCCGCCCTGCGCGGACGCGGTGATCGCCGCGGGAATTGTCCGCGTCGTATCGGCGATCGAGGACCCCAATCCGGAGGTCGCGGGGCAGGGCCATGCGCGGCTGCGCGCCGCGGGGGTCCGGGTCGATGTCGGCCTGGGCGCGCAGGACGCCGCCCGCGCCCATGCCGGACATTTTTACCGCGTCCGCCATAAGCGTCCTTATGTGGTGCTGAAACTGGCGGTATCGCCCGACGGCAAGATCGCCGCGGCCGGCCACAGGCCGGTGGCCGTAACCGGCGAGGCGGCGCGGGCGCGCGTGCATTTGTTGCGCGCCCAATGCGACGCGGTGCTGGTCGGCATCGGCACGGTGCTGGCCGATGATCCCGAACTGACCTGCCGGCTGCCCGGCATGGCCGCGCGGTCGCCGGTCCGCGTGGTGCTGGACCGCGCGCTGCGGCTGCCGGGCACCACCCGGCTGGTCCATAGCGCGCGCGAACATCCGCTATGGGTGATGACCTCCAGCCTGTCGGAAGCTCCCGCCGCGATGAAGCTCGGCGCCGCCGGCGCCCACGTGTTCCGGGTGCCGACGACAACCACGCCACCGCCGGGCCTGGATCTGCCCGCCGTGCTGCGCGCGCTGGCGGAGAAGGGCATTGCCCGACTGCTGGTGGAGGGCGGGTCACGCGTCGCGTCGTCCTTCGTGACGGCCGGACTGGTCGACGAGATCTGGCTGTTTCGTGGACCGACCCCGATCGGTGGCGACGGCATCAACGCGCTGGATGCATTGCCGCTATCGGCCATCACCGGGTCGCCGGACTTTGCCGTCCATGCTAGCGAAACACTTGAGAACGATACGCTAACGGTTTACGAGCGCTGTAAACCTTGACGGGCCGCAGGATGGGTTGAGCGCTTGCGAAACCCGTCACCCTTCGCCGATGGGTTTCGCGAAAACGCTCAACCCATCTTACCAGAAGAGAGTTCATGTTTACCGGCATCATTACCGACATCGGCGAGATCGAGACCCTGACGCCCGTCGCGCAGGGGCAACTGCACCGGCTGCGTATCCTGTGCCGCTACGATCAGACCACCATTGCCGACGGCGCCTCGATCGCCTGCAACGGCGTCTGCCTGACGGTGGTCGGCTCCGGCATCGCCGGCGATCGCACCTGGTTCGAGGTCGACGCCGCCGCGGAGACGCTGGGGATGACGACGGCGCGGCACTGGAAGGCGGGCACGAGGCTCAATCTGGAGCGCGCGCTGAAGATCGGCGACGAACTCGGCGGCCATATCGTCGCGGGCCATGCCGACGGCATCGCCACCATCGTGACGCGCGAAGACCTGCCGGACATGGCGCGGTTCACGCTGCGCGCGCCCCGCGAATTGGCGCGCTTCGTCGCCAGCAAGGGCTCGGTGACGCTGGATGGCGCGTCGCTGACGGTGAATACCGTCGCCGATTGCGATTTCACGGTGCTGATCATCCCGCATACGCTGGGAGCGACCATGCTGGGTGACTGGCAGGATGGCAGCGAGATCAATCTCGAGATCGACCTGATGGCGCGCTACGCGGCGCGGCTGTCGGAAATGAAATAGCGGCGGCGTGCCGAGCACCCTTGGCATCCGCTCGCGCTGCGCCTAAAACCCTGCGCAATCAATTCATTCTGACGGGACCACCATGGCCGACGCGCGACGCGCTCAGTTGCAGGACCAGACCGATATTTCCGGCGCGCGGGCGCTGATTGTCGAGGCCCGCTTCTACGACGACATCCAGGATGCGCTGCTGCAAGGTGCGATTGCCGAGCTGAAGCTGGCCGGCCTCTCCCATGACGTCATTACAGTGCCCGGCGCGCTGGAGATTCCGGCTGCGATCGCGATCGCGATCGACGCCGCCGCGGCGAATGGTACGCCGTATCATTGCGCCATCGCGCTCGGCTGCGTGGTGCGCGGCGAGACGTTTCATTTCGAGATCGTCTCGATGGAATCCTCGCGCGGGCTGACGGACCTTTCGGTCGATCTGCGCCTGCCGCTCGGCAACGGCATTATCACGGTCAATACCGATGAGCAGGCCTGGGCGCGAGCCCGTCCTGGCGATCTCAACAAGGGCGGCGATGCCGCGCGCGCGGCACTCGCAGTGCTGCGCATCAAACGCCGTCTGGCGAAGAGCTGAGTGATGGCAGAGATCAAGAAGGCGACCGCGAAAAAATCCGACAAGAAGTCGGACAGCAAGCCCGCCGAGAAGAAGGCCAACAAGCGCGGCGCGGCGAGGCTCGCGGCGGTACAGGCGCTGTACCAGATGGATATCGGCGGCGCCGGGATCAACGATATTTTCGCCGAGTTCGAAAGCCACTGGCTCGGCAACGAGGTCGAGGGCGATCAGTACCTGCCAGCGGAAGAGGCGTTCTTCCAGGATATCGTCGCCGGCGTGCTGCGCGATCAGAACAAGCTCGATCCCCTGATCGATGAGGCGCTGTCGAAGGGCTGGCCGCTCGCCCGCATCGAGGCAATCCTGCGTGCAGTGATGCGGGCAGGGGCTTACGAGCTGGAGCATCGCAAGGACATCCCGGCGCGGGTCATCGTCTCCGAATATGTCGCCGTGGCGCATGCCTTCGTCGAAGACGACGAGACTGGCATGGTCAACGCCGTGCTCGACCTGATCGCGCGGCGGTTTCGCGCCGATGAGTTTTCGCGGTAGAATCAGCCGTCATTGCGACGAAGCAATCCAGTCTTCGCTTGCAGCTATCTGGATTTCCGCGTCGCTTCGCTCCTCGCAATGACGGCGCGCAAAATGTCGAACGGCGCACAACTATGACCTCCGGCGAAGATTCCATCATTTCCAGCTATTTCAAGCCGCTCGCGACCGATCCCGGCGCGTTCGGCCTGACCGATGATGCCGCTGTGCTGAAGGCGGATGGTCATGACATCGTCATCAACACCGACGCCATTGTCGAGGGCGTGCATTTCCTGGCCACCGATCCCGCCGACAGCGTGGCTCGAAAAGCCTTGCGCGTGAACCTGTCGGATCTCGCCGCCAAGGGCGCGGTGCCGGCGGGCTTCCTGCTGACGCTGGCGTTGCGCGAGGCTGACCCTGACTGGCTCGCGGCATTCGCGCGCGGGCTTGGCGAGGACATCGCATTGTATGGTTGCCCGTTGCTCGGTGGCGATACGGTATCGACGCCGGGGCCGTTGATGATTTCGGTCACCGCGTTCGGACGGGTGCCGGCGGGCAGGATGGTTCGACGCTTCGGCGCTGCGATCGGTGACCGCGTGGTGGTCAGCGGCACGATTGGCGACGCGGCGCTGGGGCTGAATTTTCTGACCGGCGGCGCGGCGAAGGCGGCGCTCGGCAGCGAGCTTTCATCCGCCGCCGCGCTGATCACCCGCTATCGCTTTCCGCAGCCGCGCAGCACGCTCGCCCAGTGCTTGCGCGACCACGCCAGCGCGGCGATGGACGTCTCCGATGGGCTGGCCGGCGATCTCGCCAAGCTGTGCGCGGTGTCGGGCGTGTCGGCGCAGATCGAGATTGACGCCGTGCCGCTGTCGGCGCCGGTGCGGGTGCTGCTCGAGCGTGGCATCGTCGATCCAGAGGCGATTGTCGCCGGCGGCGATGACTACGAAATCCTGTGCACGGTTCCCGTGGTCGCCTGGGACGCTTTCCGGCGCGACGCGCAACAGGCCGGCGTCGACGTGACGGTCATCGGCGAAATTGTCGAAGGCACAGAACCGCCGCGCTTTGTCGATGCGCGGGGCAAGGCGATCGTATTGGCCCGGACGTCCTATAGTCATTTCTGAGTAGTCTGCGTCAATCCTCCAAAATACCCCGGATTAGCCTTTCGCAGCGTTGCACCCTGGGGGCGATTTTGCCATGCTTGGGTCACGAGAGGCCGTCCTCGCGTGGGCAGGCCTCCTTTTATGCGTCCGATAACAGGGCGCGGGGCAGGAAGGACTGAGGCATTCCATGACAGCATTGTGGGTGATTGTGCTTTGCGGAGCACTTTCGATCGTATACGCGATCTGGGCGACGGCATCGGTAATGAAAGCGGACGCCGGAAATGCGCGGATGCAGGAAATCGCAGAAGCGGTGCGCGAGGGCGCGCAGGCCTATCTGAAGCGGCAATACATGACGATCGCCATCGTCGGCGTGGTCATCTTCGTGTTGCTCTATTACTTCCTCGGTGCGCTGGTCGCGGTGGGTTTCGTGATCGGATCGGTACTATCCGGCGCGGCCGGCTTCATCGGCATGAACGTCTCGGTGCGCGCCAATGTCCGCACCGCGCAGGCCGCGACCATCTCGCTGGCCGGCGGGCTTGAGCTGGCCTTCAAGGCCGGCGCCATCACCGGCATGCTGGTGGCAGGCCTGGCGCTGCTCGGCGTCACCATCTACTTCGCCTATCTCACCCATGTGCTCGGCCACGCCGCCAACAGCCGCACCGTCGTCGACGCGCTGGTGGCGCTCGGCTTCGGCGCGTCGCTGATCTCGATCTTCGCGCGGCTTGGCGGTGGCATTTTCACCAAGGGCGCCGATGTCGGCGGCGATCTGGTCGGCAAGGTCGAGGCCGGGATTCCCGAGGACGACCCGCGCAACCCCGCCACCATCGCCGACAATGTCGGTGACAATGTCGGCGACTGCGCCGGCATGGCGGCCGACCTGTTCGAGACCTATGCGGTGACAGCGGTCGCCACCATGGTTCTCGCGGCGATCTTCTTCGCGACCTCGCCGCTGCTGGTCAACATGATGACGCTGCCGCTGGCGATCGGCGGCATCTGCATCCTGACCTCGATTGCCGGCACCTTCTTCGTCAAGCTGGGACCGAGCCAGTCGATCATGGGCGCGCTGTACAAGGGCCTGATCGCTACCGGCGTGCTGTCGCTGTTCGGCGTCGCGGCGGTGATCTACTGGCTGGTTGGCTTCGGCCCGCTCGCCGGGGTCAGCTACACCGGCCTCGCATTGTTTCAATGCGGCGTTGCCGGTCTCGTCGTCACGGCGCTGATCATCGTCATCACCGAATATTACACCGGCACGCAATATCGCCCGGTGAAGTCGATCGCGGCGTCGTCGGTGACCGGCCACGGCACCAATGTGATCCAGGGCCTCGCCATCTCGATGGAATCCACCGCCGGTCCGGCGCTGGTGATCATGGCCGGCATCCTCGTCACCTACAGCCTGGCCGGCCTGTTCGGCATTGCGATCGCGACCACCACGATGCTGGCGCTGGCCGGCATGATCGTGGCGCTCGACGCCTTCGGCCCCGTCACCGACAATGCCGGCGGCATTGCCGAAATGGCCGGGCTGCCGAAGGAAGTGCGCAAGGCTACCGACGCGCTGGACGCGGTCGGCAACACCACCAAGGCCGTCACCAAGGGTTACGCGATCGGCTCCGCTGGTCTCGGCGCGCTGGTGCTGTTCGCTGCGTACAGTGAGGATCTCAAATTCTTCATCGCCAACGCGGCCAAATATCCGTACTTCCAGGGGGTAATCCCTGACTTCTCGCTGACCAATCCGTTTGTCGTCGTTGGCCTGCTA
>NZ_JANXTC010000249.1:0-44691 GCF_025356345.1 Tardiphaga sp. | reverse complement strand
GCGGGCGTCCGCGTCTACGACCCGGTCGGCATGGATGAAGCCAGAAAGGTGTTCGACAATGTGACCTTTTGTGAAAATGCCTATGAGTGTGCCAAAGGCTGCCACGCGCTGGTCATTGTCACCGAGTGGGAGCAATTCCGGGCGCTTGACCTCAAGGAATTGGCGTCGATCATGGCGTGCTCGGTGATCGTGGATCTTCGGAACATCTATTCGCCCGAGGAGGTCACGCGCAGCGGATTTTTGTATTGCGGTGTCGGCCGACCAAATGCGCTCAGCTATTAGCGGTCCGGCTTGGTGCCCGATGCCATAGGCAGATCCAGAGCGATGGCCGGAAAGCGGCTCTGCAGTTCGGTCCTGAGAAGCAAGAAACTGGAAATATTGCTGTCGAGGATCAGAAGCCGTGCCTCTCCGGCCCGAATATCGAGGTCGGCCTTATGCAGGACGTCAGAGCGCGCGTCCGGGTGTGGCCGATATTCTTCGATCTCGTTGCCGCCGACGATGGCCGCTCGCGAAATAACGTCGTCCATTCGCCGTTTCAACCCGGAACGTTCCGCCGCGGCTGTTTCGACGGCTAGATCGATCGCCTTCGCAATGGCCAGGACTGCGCCCTGGTCGGTCGCGCTATCGCGGTCGGCCGACCGCGTTTTGAACATGCCGGTGGATGGTGAAAAGATCCGCTTCAGCATTTCGAAACCCCGGAGTTGGATGAGTCTGATGAACCGATAGGGTAAGACTGAAAGCAGGCTTTTCCGCGAATGAAGATCGAACTCCGGTGCACCAGATGATCTGATCGAGGTGTCACCCATCGTAAAAAGATGCTGGCGGGTTCGTTTCGTCGGGCTGTACAGCCAGCGTTGGTGTGCGCTGATGGGGATGTGATGGCAGAAGCTATGGTGTAACCGGCTGAGAGGTCTCATCGCGCGTTGTGGTCTTGAGGTAGGCGATCAAATCGCCGGTCTCCCACTTCCACAGGCCCCAGAAGCGCATTTTTGTGCCCGGCACTTTTGTCTGAGGGCTTGCGAGGAACTCGGCCAGAGATTGCTCGTCCCAGACAACACCGGAGGCGCCCGCGGCTTTCATGGCAGTGGAGTAATTATAGTCAGCTGCGGCGGCGGCAGGCCGCCCCACAATGCCTTTCAGGCTGGGGCCGAACGCGCTGCGATCAGAATCAATCATGTGACATGACGCGCAAGCCTGAAAAACGCGACGGCCATGTTCAAGATCGGCGGCGAAAACCACTGGCGTTGATAGCCACAAAAGGCCGACCGCGCATCCAGCCGTGACGTATTTTTTCAAGATCATCTTTCTCGGTGGTTTTTACTCTCGGAGCTTCGGATGTGGTGCGATCTCGCGTATGCGCAAGGCATGGGAGCCGACCGGTGCCGGAGCGAGATGTCTGGGGGGTATCTTGCTGCCGTTGAACCCACACCGAGCGCGCGATCCCGCTTCCGCGACTGGCTAACTGGTCCCGATCAGGACGCCCGTCGCCAGCACAAGCCCTCCGCCCAGCATCACCTTCAAAGCCGCGGATACCGGCGGTGTTTCCATGTAGCGCCATTGGATGAAAGCGATCGCCAACAGTTCAAGCACGACCACCAGCGCCGCGAGCGCCGTCGCCGTATAGAAATTCGAGATCAGGTAGGGCAGCGTATGACCGACGCCGCCGGCGATAGTCATGAGTCCGCAGACCAAGCCCCGCAAATACGGTTTTCCGCGACCCGAGAGCTTGCCGTCATCGGCCAGCGCCTCGGCGAAGCCCATTGAAATCCCGGCGCCGAGCGAAGCGGCCATGCCGACCTGAAAGGCATTCCAAGAATTATGCGTCGCAAAGGCGGCGGCGAATACCGGTGCCAGTGTCGAGACCGAGCCATCCATCAGGCCGATCAGTCCGGGCTGCACAATTCGCAGCACGAAACTGCGATTGGCGCTGATGTCCTCATTGTCCCTGGCTTCGTCGGAAAGCCTGCGTGCACCAATGTGGTCCGCCGTACGCTCGTGCTGCATCTCCGCCGCCGCCAGATCACCGAGTAATTTCCGAATGGCGGCATCGGTCGTTTGCAGGGCCGCGCGCTGATAGAACCGCGCCGCGTCCTGCTCCATCTGCCGCGCCTGCTGGCGAACCGCCTCGATGCCCTGCAGACGCACCCGCCAGAGTTTCTTGCGCGGCACGAAGCCACGCACATCCTGACGCCGGATGAGCGGGATATGATTGCCGAACTTCGATATATAAAGCTCGATCAGCATGCGCCGGTGTTCATTCTCCTCGTCGGCCATATCCGAGAAAATCATGGCGGTGTCGGGATAATCTTGCCGGAGACCTTCCGCAAAGTCGGCGTAGATTCGGCCGTCTTCTTCCTCGTTGCTCACGGCAAGGGCGAGAACTTCACTTTCCGACAATTGATCCAGCGATATCATTAATGAGGTCCTATTTAGAATAATTCTAAGTAGGGATTTCAGGGCGGCAATGCAAGACTCCAGATGGATGACCCCCGTGTAGTCGCACTTGCGCCCGCAGGACGGCGATCATGACGGCGAGATGGGCAGGGCAAGGGCTGCGGTTTCGGAGATCAAGGCCATGAAACGCCATCGCCGATCAGGCCCACGCCGCGCCTGAAAACGCCTCGACTTCAGGCTGGTGCTATGTTGGGAAGCGTTCTATCGAGAGATGCAGGCGCTTCCAGCGAGCGCAGTGGTTGGAGGTCCGCATGGAGCATTACATCCACCGCGAAAATATTATGATGTACAAGAAATTGTTGGCCGACCCCGAGGTGGCGCGCGATCCCGAGCGACATCGTCTTCTTCTGAGACTGTTGGCCGAGGAACAGGCCAAGGACGGGCCTGGGCCGGTGTGAACACTTGGTCGCTTGCTTTCGGCACCCCGGCGCGGTCCGACGCGATCGCCATATCTCCAGTCTGCGGATTGATGCAGCTCAACAGGCGGGGAACGTGCCGGCCTAGACCCTAATTACTGCAACCGAGGAGAATGACCGTCTTGGCCCTGGCACCGCTTTTGGCCGCGCGATCAACAGGTGGCGCCCTCGAACTCGCTCCAAGCGGATCCTGGACGGCGGCCCATGTCGTCGTCATGGAAAGCCTGTTCGAAGCGATCGCCACTCGGCTGGAGCAGGCGACGGCCCTCAGGATCGACCTGACCGGCGTGGGTGAACTCGATACGCTGGGGGCCTGGCTGCTGGAGAAAATGACCCGGCGCGCCACGCGCGTCAGTCATCCGGCGGATATCGTCGGTGTCGCCGAGCAGTATGCGGGGCTGATCGAGGAAGTCCGGCAGGTTAACCGACATGAACCGAAACAACCGCCGCGGGCCAACGCTGTTACGGCGCGGCTGGATGATGTCGGCCGCGGCGCCCTTGGCGCCACCGAGGACGTTGCCGCGTTTTTGCAAATGCTGGGCGCGCTGTGCCTCGCCCTTCTTCACGTGGTCCGGCACCCGCGCACGCTGCGGCTGACTTCGCTGGTCTACCAGTTTCATCGGGTCTGCTGGCAGGCCATCCCGATCGTCGTGCTGATCACCTTCCTGATTGGCGCCATCATCGCGCAGCAGGGAATTTTTCATTTTCGGAAGTTCGGCGCCGATTCCTATGTGGTCGACATGGTGGGCATTCTCGTGCTGCGTGAACTTGGCGTTCTGATCGTGGCGATCATGGTCGCCGGACGTTCCGGCAGCGCCTACACCGCCGAACTCGGCTCGATGAAGATGCGTGAAGAGGTCGATGCGCTGTCGACCATGGGTCTTGATCCCGTCGATATCCTGATCCTGCCGCGGGTGATCGCCTTGATCTGTGCATTGCCGATCCTGACCTTTATTGGTTCGACGGCGGCGCTGTATGGCGGCGGCCTGGTGGCCTGGTCCTATGGCGGCATGGCTCCTGCGATCTTCATCGCACGGTTGCATGAGGCGGTATCCGTGAACAGCTTCGCGGTCGGCATGATCAAGGCGCCGTTCATGGCGCTGGTGATAGGCATTGTCGCGTGCAGCGAGGGGCTGCGCGTCAAGGGCAGCGCGGAGTCGCTGGGCCGGCGCACCACCACTTCGGTGGTGAAGTCGATCTTCCTGGTGATCGTCCTCGACGGTGTTTTTGCGATTTTTTTCGCATCGGTCGGGATGTAGAGATGCCGGATACAGCTAATCCCTTTGCCATCCGCGTCAGCGATCTTATTGTCGGCTTCGGCAAGCAGGTGGTGATTGATCATCTGTCGCTCGACGTCCGCCGCGGCGAAATTCTCGGCCTTGTCGGGGCCTCCGGCGGCGGCAAATCGGTGCTGATGCGCACCATCATTGGATTGATCCCGCGCCAAAGCGGGGCGATCGAGGTGATGGGAGAACAGATCGGTGCCGCCGGGGATCGACGGACGAAGTCCGCCGCCGGCCGATGGGGCATTCTGTTCCAGCAGGGCGCGCTGTTCTCGTCGCTGACGGTGCGGCAGAACGTCCAGTTCCCGCTGCGTGAAAATCTGACGTTGTCGGACGAGCTGCTTGACGAGATCGCCAACGCCAAGCTGGAGATGGTCGGCCTGTCGTCGCGCGACGGCGACAAATTTCCGTCCGAACTTTCAGGCGGCATGACCAAGCGCGCGGCGCTGGCCCGCGCACTCGCGCTCGACCCGGCTATCGTGTTTCTCGATGAACCGACATCCGGGCTCGACCCGATCGCCGCCGGCGAATTCGACACCCTGATCAAGACGCTGCAGAAAACCCTCGGGCTCACGGTGTTCATGGTCACTCACGATCTCGCCAGCCTCAATACGATCTGCGATCGCGTGGCGGCGCTGGCCGACGGCAAGATCGTTGCGATCGGGAGCATGTCCGATCTGCTGCAATCCGAGCATCCCTGGGTGCGGGCCTACTTCCACGGCAAGCGATCCCTGATGCTGCAACCGAAAGCGAGCTAGTCCATGGAAACCCGCGCCCCCTTCATCATCGTCGGCGCCCTGGTGATCGCCGCCATCGGCGCCGTCTTCGGCTTCGTCTACTGGCTGCACAACACCGGCAGCCTTGGACCGCGTGCCGATTATCATATCCAGTTCAACGGACCGGTGCCCGGCCTGCTGGTTGGCGCCGGCGTTCTGTTCAACGGCATTCGCGTCGGCGAGGTCACCGATCTCGCACTGGCTGTCGACAATCCGCGTCAGGTCAATGCGACCATTTCGGTCGCCATAACGACGCCGGTGCGGAGCGACACCAAGGTTGGACTGGAATTCCAGGGCCTGACCGGCGTGCCGGTCATTGAGCTGGAGGGGGGAAAGCTACTAACCAATAGTGGGCCGGTGCCGACGTTGGTTGCCGAGCCGGGAGCCGGGCAAAGTATGAGCCAGGCGGCGCGCGATGCGCTGCGTCGGGTCGATGGCGTGTTGGCTGACAATTCCGAATCGCTGAAGAGCACGATTGCCAATCTCCAGGTCTTTTCCGACGGCCTGGCGCGGAACACCGGCAAGCTCGATGGCATCGTCGCGGGCCTTGAAAAGATGACGGGCGGCGGCCCCGCCGCCGCGCCAAAGACAACTTACGATTTGCGCGCCGCGCAGGACGTGGCGGCGCCGGGCAAAGCCCTCCAGATGCAAATCAGCCTGCCAGAGCTTACCGGCATTGCAATGCTGCAGACGCAGCGTTTTCTGTTTTCATCAGCCGCATCCGTCCCGGCCTTCGAGAACGCGATGTGGGCGGACAGTATTCCGGCGTTGCTACAAGCCCGTCTGATCGAAAGTTTCGAGAATTACGACATCGTCCACGCGCCACTGCGGGCGGCCGGTGGCGCGCCAGCGGAACGGCAGCTGGTGATTGATATTCGACGTTTTCAGATCACGACGGAGGGCGGGCCGGCCGCGCAGATCAGCTTTTCGGCGCGTCTTCTCGACAAGGAAGACAAGGTCATCGCCGCGCGGCGGTTCGAGGCAGAGCAGAAGTTTGATCCGCTGGAGCCCAGGGAGGCGGTCACTGCCTTCAACGCTGCCTTTGGGCGCATCGCCAAGGATATCATTGTCTGGACAGCAGAGGCGCCTTAACCGCGCTTACGGCCCATCGAACGGGCGCGGCCCTCGTTAGATGGTGCCTTCGATCCATTGCAGGGGGATGGGCATCCAGACCTTTGGCCCCCGGATCAAGGATCGCGGGCCTTCATTGTCGCAAATCAGCCACTCGGTCTCGTCCCACATCACCAGGCAGGGGAATGGCTGGGGCAGCGTCATCTTGTTGCCCCGGACCCAGGTCCCGCCGTCAACGAGAATGCGCTCATCGTTTTTGGGGGCCGTCGCGATCGGCTGCCAACTACTCACCAAGACCAACCTCCGTTCGCTGTGGGTTGTGCTGAGCCGCTGGCTCCGCCGGGTGAACGACCCTTGCAGATTTGTTTCATGCTAGAAATAGCCGCCAGCGACAAGCAGGACCGCGGCCACGACGGAGAGCGGCCAACGCAAACGCGGATACCACGATGGCGCCGCTCCGCTTTTTGATGCCTCGAGATCAATTATGAGCATCGCGATAAATGCGCCTGCGAGCACCGCGCAACCGGCGATCGGCGGCAACAACAAGCATGGCCAGGCCACCAGAGCCGGAAGCACGCTCATGATCAGTTGTCGAAGCGTCTTGTCACGGGCGTGTTGATCCTCGTGGATGGCAAGTCCCCAGTGGATCCCGCCCAGGAAGCTTAAAATAACAGCCCCGTAGCCGATCAAGGCGCTCTGACTTAAAGCCTTGAGTGCGCCATTTGTGAAAATCGCCCCCCCGGAACACAGCAAAAACGGAAGCAAACCGAGTCCTCCGAGCCAGACGGCAGGCAGGGGGATTTTTCGATGATCTTCATTGTCCATGAGTAAATCAAAACAAAGTGGTTGGCTTGTCAGGTTCGCCCGAGCGACCAAACCGGATGGTATCAATGTCCAAAAGCTGGGGCTTTCATAAGCTCTGCAATCGTCGACAAATCCTTGTCCCCCCGTCCGCACAGATTGACCACCATCAAGTGGTCCCTTGGCTTGGTCGGCGCAAGCGCAATCACCTTTGCGATGGCGTGCGCCGGCTCAAGCGCCGGAATAATGCCCTCAAGCCTGGAACACAGGCGCAGGCCGAACAAGGCCTCCTCATCCGTCGCGCTGCAATAGTTCACCCGGCCCACCGAATTGAGCCAAGCATGTTCCGGACCTACCCCGGGATAATCCAGACCGGCTGAGATCGAATGGCCCTCGACAATCTGGCCATCATCGTCGGTGAGAAGATAGGTTCGATTGCCATGCAGAATTCCGGGCCGGCCTTTGGTGATCGAGGCAGCATGATGGCCGGTATCCAGGCCACGTCCCGCAGCCTCGACGGCGTACATGTCCACGTCGGTGTCGTCGAGGAAAGGATGGAACAGGCCAATCGAGTTGGAACCGCCGCCAACGCAGGCAACCAGTGAGTCAGGCAGGCGGCCCTCCGCGAGCAGCATCTGGGAACGGGTTTCACGGCCAATGATACATTGGAAGTCGCGGACCATTACGGGATAGGGGTGCGGACCGGCAACCGTGCCGATGCAATAAAAGGTATCATCGACGTTTGTGACCCAGTCGCGCAAGGCTTCGTTCATCGCATCCTTCAAGGTGCCCGATCCGGATTGGACCGGCCGGACTTCCGCTCCCAGAATACCCATACGAAGAACGTTCGCGCTCTGCCGCTCGACATCAACGCATCCCATGTAGACGACACAATCAAGCCCGAAGCGCGCGCAAAGGGTCGCCGTTGCGACACCATGCATGCCGGCACCGGTCTCGGCGATGATACGCTTTTTCCCCATCCGGATAGCGATCAGAAGTTGTCCGAGCACATTGTTGATCTTGTGGGCGCCAGTGTGATTCAGCTCGTCGCGCTTAAAGTAGATTTTGGCGCCGCCAAGATGCTCCGTCATTCGCTCAGCGAAATACAGCGGGCTGGGGCGGCCCACATAGTCCTTCATGTAGCCGTCCATCTCGGATCTGAAAAGTGGATCCTTACGAGCGGAATCATAGGCAATTTCGAGATCGAGAATGAGCGGCATCAAGGTTTCGGGAACAAAACGTCCGCCGAATGAACCGAAATGCCCGGTTGCATCGGGACCAGAACCAACGGATTTAATGCTGTCAGCAATCATCTTGTTTCCACTAACGATAGCGTTTGTCGCCGGGTAGTCGACCTTTTTTGTTCGCATTAATTAATACGCAGCGCTCGCCGCGTTGGATCACTGCCAGTCGCAATAATATGGTCGAAACGGAAATCGACAAACCTGCGCTGGGCGCGTTCAATCCTTGCTATTCCGGAACCGCGTCAAGTTCCAGCAGGGCCTGACGAAGCAGGGCCTTCACGGCGCCGACCGGTACGCCAAGACGAACCGACAATTGTTCACGGCTTTCGCCATGAAGGTAGGCCATCGATATTACCTTGCGTCGGTCCGCCGCGGCCCCGCCGACCAGGCATGCCGCAGCAGCGATGTCGGATAGTGGATCGTTCAATCGCGGCGACGTTCGACTATCGATAGGCAGGGCTGGACCGAAGTCATGGTGACGAGGCTCGATGCCCCGGCGGATTTGTCCGATGGCACGTTTACGAACAATCGCGTTCATCCAGTTGATGGGTAAATGCAGCGAGGCGTCGAAGGTCGCGGCCTTCTGCCAGATATCCACATAGGATTGCTGAAGTACGTCCTCGGCGCCGTCGCAGCGCTTGATAATCAGTATGGCGGTCTTGAACAGCGTCGCACTTGTCAGGCGATAGAGTTCCGCGAAAGCGGGCTGATCCCGGTCCGAGACGCCGCCAAGAAGGCGTGCGAGATGGACGGAGGAGATGGCGGCAGCGGTTTCGTTGATGGCAAAGCCGAGCGACACTTCGCTGATGTCTGGCATTGCGTGGCTGCGGGCGAAACTGCGCCCGGTGGGTTGGGTCGTGTGCCGCTGAGACATGCTCAATACCCTGTCAATTGCAATGCAAGGAAGCCAGAAAGTCCCGATATGGAGGTAACGAACATGCCCCAGGCCATATCGATCAGACTCATGGACAGCGACCAGCGCTTCAGCGTCGCCAGATTGGTCATGTCATAGGTTGCGAAGGCAACGAGTCCGAATAGCGCGCCGGACAACACGGCGGATGTCCATGACCCGGCGTCGTGGGCCGGAGCTACGACGAAGAACATGATGCCTGCCATATAGACGAGGTAGAACGCGGTAGCGGCCTTCCAGTCGGGCGTATCAAGCATCATTTCGCCGATCGCCCGGCGATAAAGTCCGAACGTCCTGCTCAACCAGACCAGGTCCGCGACGAGAAAAACCACGGCCGTCGAAACATATGCCGCGCAATACTTCAACATGTGGCGTCCTTGTGTTTGCGATCTCTCGCACGCGACCACTTCTCAGATTCCAAGCAACGGTTGTAGAATCCGTGCAAAAACGCTCTTGAAACGAAGAGGCGCGTCGGTCACGGCCAGACAGATGCAGTCCTCGCCGCTGCCTGCGAATGGCTGGTGCTCGGTTCGCTCGTCGGTCTCGGCAACATCACCACGAAATAAAGTGCTGGTGTGGTCACAGAGGCTACCGGTCAGTACCAACGTCAGTTCCCGACCATTATGGCCGTGACACGGGACCATCATCCCGCTGCGGAAGCGAAGCAGACGAGCCTGGGCCCGCTTGTCCTTCATGGGAATCGCGATCTGATGCACCTTGGGTGCGACGCGCTTCCAGCGCAGCTCGCTGATATCGCCGCCGACATAATCGCGCAACGGGGCTGGCAGTACGGCATGCAAGCGCGGCTCGGTTAGCTCCGGCAAGGATACTTTCGCGGCAGGCGCGGGAAGATGCGCAAGGACGTTGGCCATCATATCGGACGACACGGCGGTCTCCTCGAGCGCATCCAAAAGAAAACCACCTAGTTGTTCAGCTTTCGCGGCCCGTGCCCGACAATGCGGACACAGTGAAAGATGGCATGCCACCAGAAGGCTGGACGCCTCGTCGAGGCTGCCTGCCGCGTAACTTGTCAGGATGTCATCACTGATGTGGGACTGGATCATTTGCTATTTGCCTGGTCTCGCGTTCCGATCGCCGAACGAATTTTGGCGAAGGCGAGCCTGGTGCGTGATTTCACTGTTCCGAGCGGGACGTCGAGCTGCTTTGCGATCTCCCCGTGAGAAAAGTGTCGGTAAAATGAAAGCATCAACACGTCCCGTTCGGCGGTAGACAAAGTCTGCAAGATGTCCCGAAGACGTTCCTCGTTCTCACCCTGCTCGAGGATCGCGTCCGGTCGCTCCGCATCGTCCGGAACGAAGGCGGGGTCGCAGGGATCGAACTGTGGACGGCGGCTTTTGCGGAACCGATCAATGCTGAGGTTTCTGGCGATAGTGAATATCCAGGTGGAAACATTCGCCTTGCGTCGGTCGAATTGAGTCGCATTCGACCAGACGGAGACCATCGTTTCCTGCGTAATTTCCTCGGCGATCGAAGCGTCGGCACCGAGCCTCATGCAGTAGGTTTTGACTCGCGGCGCGAAATGTCGAAACAGCAGTTCGAAGGCCGCGCGGTCCCGCTGCAGGGCGACCCTGGATATCGACTGTGCGAGGAGGTCTTGCTGTGTTTTTGCATCGCTCGCCGAAGCTGACTTTGCGATCATTCGAGTCTCGGGTTGTCTTCGCTCGTTACGGCCTTGTTCAAGGTGTGCCCGGAAGTTGTAGCCGCGAAGACTGTGACATACAAACGTCGAAAAAACAGTGTGCCTGAGAGGCTCGCCCGACGAAGCAAACCATTCGTTAGGCCTGACGAACCAGTCGCTGCAAGCGGTCTGCAGCATCACGAACCGTTGGCGATCGCGAGGAATTCCTGCCGGGTGGCTGGATTGTCACGGAAACATCCCAACATGCAGCTGGTGATCATTTCCGCGCCGACCTTGTGAATACCGCGGCTCGCCATGCAGTGATGCGTCGCCTTGATGACCACGCCCACGCCCTGAGGTTTCAGAACTTCCTGGCAGGCCGAGGCGATCTCTGAGGTCATTCTTTCCTGGATCTGTAACCGTTTCGCATAGGCATCAACCACGCGGGCAAGCTTTGAGAGCCCCACGACACGGCCGTTCGGCACATAGGCGACCCATGCTTTACCGACAATCGGCGCCAGATGGTGCTCGCAATGACTCTCGAATGCGATGCCCCGAAGAATGACCATTTCCTCATAGCCGCCGGTCTCGTCAAACGTCTTGTTCAGGATCTCGAGGGGATTCTGGCCGTAGCCGGCAAAGTATTCCCTGAACGCCTTCGCGGCCCGTGCCGGTGTTTCCAGCAGACCGGCGCGGTTCGGATCGTCGCCCGCCCACCTGATGATGGTGCGGAACGCCGCCTCGGCTTCCTGACGCGACGGCGGAAGCTCGGTCTCGGCCTCAAAGCGAGTGCTATGTGTCGTCAAGGTAACATCCCCTTTTTCAAAAATACCATTCCCCACCAGGCGGTGTTTGCCCCGCTCCGTAAAAGCGGCACTGCTGATCCTACAAAACAAGTATTTGTACGATGAGAGTTTGGGATTGGATCACACCGCACCGGAAAATCTTCGGGGCGAGAACGTTGCGGGAAGATTCTCTGGCCAGGGCTGCGCGATCAATGGTTCGCGCTAGCTTTTTGCGAATCCGATGCGGTTCACAGAGCTGTGAAGTGAAGAATGTGATCCAGAAAGGCTTCCAATTCGTAATTATATTATGACACAGAATATACAGGTGACTGGTGACGCGGACCCGGCGTCACTTACCGTCTACTTCGACGGTTCATGCCCACTTTGTGCTGCCGAAATCGCATATTACCGGGGCCAAGACCCGTCCAGGGTAATCTGCTTTCGGGATGTGTCGCAGGCAGGGGCATCGACGGGACCTGATCTCACCCGACCACAGGCGATGAAACGGTTGCATGTCCGTAATCACGACGGTGCTCTGGTGTCGGGAGCCGCGGCCTTTGTCCGCATCTGGGAAGAATTGCCGGGCTGGCGCTGGGCCGCCCGAATTGCAAAACGCCGCCGTGTGCTGGGCGTGCTAGAAATGGGATATTCCGCATTCCTGCATGTCCGGCCGTTGATATCGGGAGGGATGCGCTGGCTGCGGAAGCGGCGCTGACAGCCCATTGCTTGGGGGAAAACCCTCACCTTGAAACGGTAACTCAAGCATCGCGAACGAATTCAACGGCCATGCGCAGTGTGGCCCCCACGGTATTTTAAGGAAGCCGTGCGCGGCCCCCCCTTAGCTGATAACCGCGATCGCGCAACTCTTGGATGTCGGTGGGCCAAAATCGTCTGCCCCTCCCGGCTCAGGAGGTCGGGCGCATCACCGGGGCGGGGTTCCAGTTCGAGTGCAACTCGGCCTTTTGGCTGTTGGCCTGCTGGAGCAACGCGGCTGCCTGATCCACCGTCGCTGGATCAATAATCGTCATGATGACTCTGCGATAACGCCTGATCGCCTTGTCGAGCTCGGTACATTTTTCACACATTCACCGCGTTTAGCTCCAGAGGCGTGTTGCTGTCGGTCCCTATTGCAACATTGGAACCGGCAATCGCGATAAAATGTATCGCTCGCGCGAGAATTTTCGCTGGATACGAGCAGACACGGGCGCGTCCGTCAGCCCAGTGGCCGCTTTCCCAATTTTCGCGCCAGGGTGCGTCGGTGCATTCCCAATCGGCGCGCGGTTTCGGAAACATTGAATTCGGTTTCGACGAGCGTTTCGTGGATACGCTCCCATTCGAGTGACTTGATGGAGGTGGGGCGAGCGGTCAAGGCGACCGTCGTGTCGCCATCGGCCTTTCCGAACGCGGCCACGATGTCATCGGCATTGGAAGGCTTTGCAAGGTAGTGGCAGGCGCCCAGCTTGATCGCCTCCACGGCTGTGGCGATGCTGGCAAAGCCGGTCAGCACGACAATCCTGATGTCCGGATCACTGCGGTGAAGCATTTCCACGCATTGCAGCCCGGATGGACCGTTCAGCTTCAGATCCACGACAGCGTAGCGCGGCGTGCCTTGCTTGAGGAGGGTCATGAGCTCTTCGGCCTTCGCGCACACCGCGACCTCGTAACCCCTTCTTTCGAAGGAACGCCGCAACGCTCTGGAGAACGAAACATCGTCCTCGACGATAACCAGCGACAGTTCACCCTGCATGGTGTGTCTCGACGGCCAGTGCGGCGATGGGCAGGCGCAGTTCGACGATGGCCCCGCCGTTAGGAACGTTTGCCGCGGTTGCCTGACCGCCCAGCTTGCGCAGCACATTGACGACCAGAAAAAGGCCGAGCCCGCTCCCCGGCTTCTGCTTGGTCGAACGATATGGCTTGCCGAACTCGGCGAGCATGTCCGGCGCAAAGCCCGGGCCGGCGTCGCGAACAGCGATGCTCAGCATCTCGACGTTGCGCGAAATATCGATGCCGACCCACGCCGGCGATGCTTCAAGGGCGTTGTCGAGCACGTTGAACAGGACCTGCTGAAGCAGCACGTCGGAGGCAATCGTGAAGTCGACATGGAGCCGGTTGGTGTATTCGAAACGGACCGGATTCCGGCTATCCTCCCAGTCATCGACCACGCTGTCGATAAACGAGACGATGCTGGTTCGCTCGGAATGTTCACTGCGCTCTTCTCCGGACGAGCGAAGGATGCCGGAGACGATGGTCTTGCAGCGATTGAGCTGGGTCTGCATCTCGGCGATTTCCATGGTTAATTCTTCGTCGGCGCACAGCGTTGGCATGTGCTCCCAATCATTCAGGATCACTGACAGGGTGGCAAGCGGTGTGCCCAGTTCATGCGCCGCGCCCGAGGCCAGCAAACCCATCCGTACAATATGCCCTTCCTCTGCCGATTGCTGACGTAATTCGGCGAGGCGCAGGTCCTGGTCACGTAAATTGCGGTTGATGCGGGTAACAAAAAGTACCAGCAACACAGCCGCGAGCAGAAAGCAGACGAACATGCCATAGATGTGCAGGTCAAATAGCCTGGAATGTGCGCTCGCCCCCTCCGGCGTCGAAAAGCCGATCTCGTTGTAGGAGGTGGTCAGCCAGATGAAACAACCGCCGGTAATGGCGACAATGGTCCATGTTGACCAAGTCTGCAGCAGAACGGCGGCAAGTACAGCCTGTAGCAAAAACAATGTGACAAAGGGATTTGTCGCGCCGCCGCTCAAATGGAGCTGCACCGTCAGCGTTGCGACGTCGAGCAGCAGATCGAGAAACAGTTCGGCATTGGTGATGATGGCCCCGCTGGAATAGCGGTAAAGGGTGATGACGTTAAGCGCGATCAGAAATCCGAGCACCGAAACCATATGCCAGACGGGCAGCGGGATATCGAGCCAAGCGGTGGAGATCGTGATCGCAACAATCTGGCCGATGACCGCCAGCCAGCGAAGCGTGACGAGCAGCAGCAGATTTTTGCTGTTGGTGATCTCCTGGATCGAAGCCTGTGGCGAATTCACGTCGGTCTTTCGATTGCGGATAAGCCTGTATGCCGCGCGCCGACCTCGGCCGGGTTAGCCCAGCAAGTCTAGCACGGCACAGCGCGCGTCACGAGCGCGCTGTGCCGCATTACGGCCACCGGCGGCGAAAGATCAGGAGATCTTGCGCGCCAGTTCGGTGTTGATGCCCAGGGCAACCAGGGTGGCGACCGCGCCGGACAGCAGATAGGCGCCGGCTGCCAGCAATCCGAAATGATACGACAGGAATAGCGCGACAAAGGGCGCAAAGCCGGCACCGACCAGCCAGGCGAGATCCGACGTCAATGCCGCACCCGTGTACCGGTAAAGGCTACTGAAGTTGGAGGCGACCACGCCAGACGACTGACCGAACGACAGGCCGAGAAGCGCAAAGCCGGTCACCATGAAAATCACTTCTCCGACCGCGCCGCCGTCGAGCAATTGCGGAGCGAAACCACTGAACACCGCGATGGCGACCGCGGAGACGCCCAGCAAAGCGCGGCGACCGTATCGATCGGCGATTAGTCCCGACGCGATGGTCGCGATGATCCCGACCACCGCGCCGACGATCTCGATGAGAAGGAAGCGGGTTGGATCCTCCTTGGTGAACAGGAACACCCAGGACAGCGGGAATACCGTCACCATGTGGAACAGCGCGAAGCTGGCGAGCGGTGCAAAAGCGCCAATGGCGATGTCGCGCCCCTGCCGGCGCACAGTCTCGATGACGGGGGAGGGCTGCAACTCGCGAGTTTCGAACAGTGACGCATATTCAGGCGTCGAAACGATGCGCAGCCGCGCGAACAGCGCGACGACGTTGATGGCGAAGGCCACGAAGAACGGGTAGCGCCAGCCCCATTCGAGGAAGTCGGCGGCCGACAGCGTGGAAATGAAAAACGCAAACAGCGCGCTGGCGATGATCAGACCGATCGGCGCGCCGAGCTGCGGAATCATGGCATACCAGCCGCGCTCCTTCTCGGGCGCATTCAGCGCCAGCAGCGAGGCAAGGCCGTCCCATGCGCCGCCTAGCGCGACGCCCTGACCAAGCCGGAACAGCGCCAGCAGGATGCCGGACCAAGCGCCGATCTGGGCATGGCCGGGCAGGAACGCAACAGCCGCCGTCGATCCGCCGAGCAAAAAGATAGCGATGGTCAGCTTGAGGCCGCGGCCGTATTGACGGTCGACCGACATGAAGATGAGGGACCCGATCGGACGGGCGACGAAGGCGAGCGCGAAGATGCCGAACGAATACAGCGTGCCAGTCAGCGGGTCGGTATTGGGGAATACCAGTTTCGGGAACACCAGCACCGACGCAATCGCATAAACGAAGAAGTCGAAGAACTCCGAAGTTCGACCGATGATGACTCCGATTGCGATCTCGCCCGGTGCAACCTGGTGGCCGTGACTGGTGTTGATGCGTTGCGCATCACGTTCCATTGTCGTTGTCTGGGTGGCGGGCATCGAAGTCATGACGTCAGTCAATCCTTAAGCAATTATTTACAGAAACCATAGCGCTTACCGACGTTTGTCTAAAGCATCTACTCGTGGACAGTGATTGGACAAAATGTCCAATGTGCGCCTGCGAAGGCCGAGTGTATCGCCACTGCATGCGAAATTATCTTCATGGCTTGATGAGCCGCTCATCCATCCGCCGCGCCGCAATCGTGATCCCGCTTCTGGCGCTATTGTCCGGTTGCAATGCAGTGGTACTCGGTCCCTCCGGCGATGTCGCCGTGCAGCAGCGCGATCTGCTGCTGATCTCGACAGGACTGATGCTTCTTATCATCATTCCGGTGCTCGCGCTCGTGGTGCTTTTTGCCTGGCGCTATCGCGCTGCGAACACCGAAGCGCGCTACGAGCCGGACTGGCATCACTCGACCCAGCTTGAACTGGCCATCTGGGGCGCACCGCTGCTGATCATCATCTGCCTCGGCGCGATCACCTGGACCGGCACGCATCTGCTCGACCCCTATCGCTCCCTCGACCGCATCGCTTCGGGCCAGCCCGTGAAGGCCGGTACCGAGCCGCTGCAGGTTCAGGTCGTAGCGCTCGACTGGAAGTGGTTGTTCATCTATCCGCAACTCGGCATCGCCACTGTCAACGAGTTGGCGGCGCCGGTGGACCGGCCGATCAGCTTCGCTATCACGTCTGCCACCGTGATGAATTCATTTTACGTGCCAGCATTGGCCGGGCAGATCTATGCCATGCCGGGCATGCAGACCCGATTGAACGCTGTCATCAACGCCGCCGGTAATTATGATGGGTTCTCGGCCAATTACAGCGGCGCCGGTTTTTCGGGTATGAAGTTCCGTTTCCACGGGCAGAGTGCAAGCCAGTTCGACGCGTGGGTCGCGAAGGTGAAGAGCGACGGTGGCGCACTCGACCGCGATGGTTATCTGTCACTCGAAAAGGCCAGTGAAAACGAGCAGGTGCGCTATTTCAGCTCGGTCGATGCTGGTCTTTACCATGCCGCGCTCAACATGTGCGCGCAGCCTGGCAAGATGTGTATGGACGAGATGATGCGTATCGACGCCAAGGGCGGTGGCGGGATGGTCAGCATCAACAACGTGTTGCCCACGGCCCAGGACAAGTATGCTCGCCGCAATTCGCCGCTGACGGGGGCCCCGACCTTCGTCGCTGAGATCTGCACGGTCACGGAGCCGATGGGTGTTATGCATTCCAACACACCGCCGTCGCCGATGCTTCCCCGCGACCAGGGCGGCCTCGCCGGTGCGGGCCTGCCGAAACCCGGGGTGCCTCGTCTGCGTACATTCAGCATAGCTGGTCTCAACTAGTCCAGCCAATAACACCTCCGAACGGTATTCAAGATGTCGACGCCAGAACTTGCCATTAGCCCGCTATTCGGTCGCCTTACGCTCGAATCCTTCCCGATGCTGCATGATCCCATTCTGCTCGTCACCTTTCTCGGGGTGATGGCGGGGGGCGTCGTTCTGGTCGGTGCGCTGACCTATTTCAAACTGTGGGGCTATCTCTGGAAGGAGTGGTTCACCAGCGTCGATCACAAGAAAATCGGCATCATGTACTGCGTGCTCGGCCTTGTGATGCTGTTGCGCGGCTTTTCCGACGCGCTTTTGATGCGCGCCCAACAGGCGATGGCATTCGGTGCCAATGACGGCTTCCTGCCGGCGCACCATTACGACCAGGTGTTCACCGCCCATGGCGTGATCATGATCTTCTTCGTGGCGATGCCCTTCGTCACCGGACTGATGAACTTCGTGGTGCCGCTGCAGATCGGTGCGCGCGACGTGTCGTTTCCGTTTTTGAACAATTTCAGTTTCTGGATGACCGTCGCCGGCGCCATGATCGTGATGATGTCGCTGTTTGTTGGCGAATTCGCGCGTACCGGCTGGCTGGCCTATCCGCCGCTGTCGGGCATCGGCTACAGTCCGGATGTCGGCGTCGACTATTACATATGGGCGCTGCAGGTTGCCGGCGTCGGGACGACGCTATCCGGCGTCAACCTGATCGCCACCATCGTCAAGATGCGCGCGCCCAGCATGTCCTGGATGAAGATGCCGATCTTCGTCTGGACCTCGCTGTGCACCAACATTCTGATCGTGGCATCCTTCCCGATCCTGACCGTCGTGCTGGCTTTGTTATCGCTGGATCGCTATGTCGGCACCAACTTCTTCACCAGCGAACTCGGGGGCAACCCGATGATGTATGTGAACCTGATCTGGATCTGGGGGCACCCCGAGGTCTATATTCTGGTTCTGCCAGCGTTCGGTATTTTCTCCGAGGTCACGGCGGTGTTCTCCGGCAAGCGCCTGTTCGGCTACACCTCGATGGTTTATGCCACCGCGGTCATTACCCTTCTGGCTTACGTCGTCTGGCTGCATCACTTCTTCACCATGGGGTCAGGGGCCAGTGTGAACTCGTTCTTCGGCATTACCACGATGGTAATTTCGATCCCAACCGGAGCGAAGATCTTTAATTGGCTGTTCACCATGTATCGCGGCCGGATCCGCTTCGAGCTTCCGATGATGTGGACCATCGCCTTCATGATTACCTTTGTGATCGGCGGTATGACCGGCGTTCTGCTGGCGGTGCCCCCCGCTGACTTCGTGTTGCACAACAGCCTGTTCCTGATCGCGCATTTTCATAACGTGATCATCGGCGGTGTATTGTTCGGCATGTTTGCCGGTATCAATTACTGGTTCCCGAAGGCGTTTGGCTTCAAGCTGGATCCATTCTGGGGCAAGATCTCGTTCTGGTTCTGGGTGGTCGGCTTCTACTTCGCTTTCATGCCGCTCTACGTGTTGGGCTTGATGGGCGTGACACGCCGACTGCGCCACTTCGACGATCCTTCTTACCAGATCTGGTTCATGATCGCAGCGTTCGGCGCCGTGCTGGTCGCCATCGGTATCGGCGCGATGCTGATGCAGTTCGTGATGACGTTCGTGAAGCGTGCGCAGCTGCGTGATACGACAGGCGATCCGTGGAACGGTCGTACGCTGGAGTGGACGACATCATCGCCCCCGCCTTCCTACAATTTCGCCTTCACCCCGGTGATCTATGATGGCGATACGTTCACCGACATGAAGAAGCGCGGCTATGTCCGGCCGGTCTCAGGCTTCAAGGCGATCCACATGCCGAGGAATACAGGTACCGGCGTCGTCCTCTCGGGTCTCAGCATTGCGCTGGCGGCCGGGATGATCTGGTACGTTTGGTGGCTGGCGGCACTGAGCTTTGTGGCAATCATAGCGGTCGCGATCTATCACACCTTCAACTATCACCGTGACTTTCACATTCCCGTCGAGGAAGTCATCGCGACCGAAGAGGCGCGGACGCGTCTGCTCGCAGCCGGAGCCTGATCCATGTCCACCGCCCACACGCTTCCCTCGGCCGATGCCGAGACGCCTTCCTTCTATGTGACGGACGAGGCAGACCACCCCGAAGGCGGCAGCACCATGCTCGGCTTCTGGATCTATCTGATGAGCGATTGCCTCCTCTTTGCGATGCTGTTTGCCACTTACGGCGTGATCGGCACCAATTACGCCGCGGGGCCGTCGCCAAAGGACCTGTTCGAACTGCCGCTGGTGGCTCTCAACACGGCCATGCTTCTGCTGTCGTCGATCACCTACGGCTTCGCGATGCTGTCCGCGGCGGAGGGCAAGACCCGTTCGACGCAGGCCTGGCTGGCCCTGACCGGGCTGTTCGGTCTCGCCTTCCTCGGCATCGAGATGCACGAGTTCCACAGTCTGATCGAACAGGGCGCCACGCCGCAGCGCAGCGGTTTCCTGTCGGCGTTCTTTACGCTGGTCGGCACCCACGGCCTGCACGTCACATTCGGTCTGATCTGGCTGGTGACTTTGATGGTGCAAGTCGGCAAGCACGGTCTGATCGCTGCCAACCATCGCCGTCTGATGTGCCTCAGCCTGTTCTGGCATTTCCTCGACGTCATCTGGATCGGTGTCTTTACCATTGTCTATCTGCTGGGAATGCTGCGATGAGCGCTCACGTCGATCACCATAATGCGGCTTCCCATCACGACGCTCCGGCCCATGGAACCCGGAAGGACTACCTGATTGGCTTCGGCCTGTCGGTGGTTTTGACCGCGATTCCGTTCTGGCTGGTGATGTCGGGTGTCATCAGCAGTAAGCAGGTCACGGCCTTCCTCGTGATGGCGTTCGCCTTGGTGCAGATCGTGGTTCACATGGTGTATTTTCTGCATATGAATTCGAAGTCCGAGGGCGGCTGGACCATCATGGCGTTGCTCTTCACGGTCGTCATTATCGCGATCGCGCTGAGCGGATCGCTGTGGGTGATGTTTCACCTCAACAACAACATGATGCCGATGTCGCTGGATGCCATGAAGCAGATGCCATGAGTCTGGCTGGCGGCGGGCAGGCTCGGCGCCGGTCGCCGCTGGCCCTTTTCGCACTTGGCAGCATCGCGGTGCTGTTGATCGCGACGCTGATGGCGCTCGGCGTATGGCAGTTGCAGCGCCGCGTCTGGAAACTCGATCTGATCAGCCGGATCGATCAGCGCATCCATGCCCCCGCTGTCGACGCGCCGGGCCCGACGACCTGGCCCACGATCGATGCGGCACGCGATGCATACCGTCATGTGCGGACCGAGGGGGAATGGCTGCAGGGGCGCGACACGCTTGTCCAGGCGGTAACGGCGCTGGGCGGTGGCTTTTGGGTGTTGACCCCCATGCAAACCGATGCCGGCTTCACGCTACTTGTGAACCGTGGTTTCGTGCCCGCGGAGCGCGCTGACCGCGGTGCCGTGACGGGCCGAGCCGTGGTTAGCGGGTTGCTGCGCATGTCGGAGCTGAAGGGAGGCTTTCTGCGTTCCAACGATCCGTCCGCGGGCCGCTGGTTCTCCCGTGACGTCGCTGCGATCGCACATGCGCGAGATCTTCAGGGCAATGCTCCCTATTTCCTCGATGCCGACAGGACTTTGGAAACGGGAGGGCCGATTGGCGGAATGACGGTTGTCGAATTCCCAAACAGCCACCTGGTCTACGCATTCACGTGGTTCGCACTGGCGTTGATGCTTCTCGCCGGCACGGCCTACGTCATGCGCGAGGAATGGAGGGCGATCCGTGCACGGAGTCGTCTTCGGAATTCCGACGCTGGAACCTGATCTCCCTATTGCTGGAAAGTGGAAGGGCTGGCGGATACCGGCGAGATAGCCCGCGCGGGTGCCCGCTCGGCCTCTTGAACTCCACGCAGCCTAGGGCCGGCTGGCGCGGCCGGCCTTGCGCCGTGGCCCGATGGGCGGCGGCGTCTCGGCGCGTCGCGCATATTCCCCGGCGAGCGTCGTCAGACGCTCCCGGATGGCCGGATCGTCAACCTCGGCGGCCAGCTTCAGACAATGCGCGGCCTGGTCCCTGAAATAGGTCGATTCGTCAGGCAACTTTGTCGCTCTCCTTCGCGCCGTGGCTGAGGAACAGGGCGGCAAGTTGGCTTCTGATCTCCATCACCCGCTGTGATTTCAGGCCCGGCCGGATGCATAGCAACGTCTTGATGGAAGGAAGCTCGGGCAGATAATACTCTCTCGCATGTATCAGCGATGGCGGAAGCAGGCGTCTCGGCAGCGCGCTCAGCCCGATGCCGGCTTCTACCGCGGCTTTCTTGGCGTCGGAGTCCTGGCCACTGAAGGCAATGCGATAGGAAAGGCCCTTGCGTGTCAGCGTGCTGATCATCCAGTCGTCCGTTGTCCATGTCACGATTGGAATCGGCGCGCCGGGGCTGAGCACGAATGATTTGGAGCGAACCCAGATTAGTTGGTCCTCGAATTCGTCGACAATCAGGGGACCCAGTTCAAAATCCATATCGGTACGTTGGTAGAAGCATGCGACGTCGGTATGGCCCTCGATCAGCGCCGCCGAAATTTCAGCGGAGTTGCCGGAGTGGATGTGAACATCAGCCAGATCGCGCAGGCTCCGGTTCTGCAGATAATCCCGTACCAGCAGGCTGCTTAGTCCGAGACGAAGCCGGTCCGGCCCACTATCAGTGCCGCCAAGCGCCAGCACCTGGTCGTTCGCCTCGATCATCTTGCGCGCCTGCGTAACTACCAATCGACCCAGATCTGTCGGGCTGCTGCCAGTTGGCGTTTTGGTAAATAGCGAGCCACCCACGAGCTGCTCGAGGCGCTTGATCTGCGAACTGACGGCGGGCTGGCTCATGCCAAGTATCTCGGCCGCCTTTGTGAGACTCCCGAACTCGGTAATGGCAATGACGGTTCGCACGATCTCAATCGGGATATTCAAATGTCGCCGTTGCATCGAGAGTCCAGTCCATACGTCATTCATTATTCATGAAACAGTATAGCCGCCATTCGCTTGCAATCAAAAATCCGTCAATTATCCATGCCGCGTCCGATAATGATGGTTTGCTAAAATTGATAAGTTCATAAAAACAACTGCCCTGCGCCAAATCGTATGCCCTTCGCGGGTTGCGCAAAACAAATAGCGACAAGCTTGACGAATGGCTGCGGTTCGATTTCGACCGCTGTGCATGATGTGCCGAGAATTGCCGTATCATGTTGCCGCAGCAGATCGGTGGTCGGGCCTGCCTGAATCGTTGCCGCACCACGCTCAACAAAAATGACGCGCAGCGCGGTGCTCGCGGGAAAGATGTGAGGGCATTTCAGATCAAGGCGGCTGGCGCTGTGCTGATATGTCTCACGCCGGCTCATGATATTCAGGTCGAGGATGGGCCCGCTTACCAGCATAGCGTCGGTTGTCACGTCGCCCCGAAACGCGTAGGGATCGGAATTACGCTCCAGACACACAGGATCGTGATGATGCCCGGCGAGGATCATGCCGTTGCCTTCAAGTAGCAAGAGCGTCCGATCGATGCCAGGGAAGCGCGAGAATGGCCCATCAGCGGCGACGTGAGCCATGCTGATGCGCCAGTCGAAGTCATCAAGCGACGCGGCACCCGGGGAGATTGCGATCTCCGTGGTAAATCCCATGCCGTTTTTCCACGGCATATCCCGGTAATTCGCCGCCCGCAAAATCCGCATGCTAGCCAAGGCTCGGCAGGTTCAGCCCGTATTCTCCGGCGCAGGCGATCGCGGATTCGTATCCGGCATCGGCATGGCGCATCACGCCGCTGGCGGGATCGTTCCACAGCACCCGCTCGATCCGCCTGGCCGCTTCCGGCGTGCCGTCGGCGACAATCACCATGCCGGCGTGCTGCGAGAAGCCCATGCCGACGCCGCCACCATGATGCAGCGACACCCAGGTCGCACCCGACGCGCAATTCAGCAGCGCGTTGAGCAGCGGCCAGTCGGAGACCGCGTCGGAGCCGTCCTGCATCGCCTCGGTCTCGCGGTTCGGGCTGGCGACGGAGCCGGAATCGAGGTGGTCGCGGCCGATCACGATCGGGCCCTTCAGTTCTCCGGATGCCACCATCTCGTTGAAGGCAAGCCCGAGCCGATGCCGGTCACCGAGGCCGACCCAACAGATTCGTGCCGGCAGGCCCTGAAACTGGATACGTGCTCGCGCCATGTCGAGCCAGTTCACCAGCGCCTTGTTGTCCGACAGGATCTCCTTGACCTTGGCGTCGGTCTTGTAGATGTCCTCCGGGTCGCCGGACAGTGCGACCCAGCGGAACGGGCCGATGCCGCGGCAGAACAGCGGCCGGATATAGGCTGGTACAAAGCCCGGAAAATCGAACGCGTTGGCGACACCTTCTTCCTTGGCCATCTGCCGGATGTTGTTGCCGTAATCGACGGTCGGCACCCCCATTTTATGGAAATCCAGCATGGCACGGACATGTTCGCCCATCGATTGGCGCGAGGCCTGCTCGACCGATTTCGGGTTGCTGGTGCGCCTGTCTTCCCATTCCGACAGGCTCCAGCCCTTGGGCAGATAGCCATTAATCGGATCGTGTGCGGAGGTCTGGTCGGTGACGACATCCGGCTTAACGCCGCGGCGAACCAACTCGGGGAAAATGTCCGCGGCATTACCGAGCACACCGACCGAGATCGGCTTCTTGTCATTCTTCGCCTGTTCGATGATCGCCAGCGCCTCGTCGAGATCCTTGGCCTGGACGTCGAGATAGCCGCTCTTCAGCCGCATCTCGATCCGGCTTGGCTGGCATTCCACTGCGAGGCATGATGCGCCAGCCATCGTCGCCGCCAGCGGCTGCGCGCCGCCCATGCCGCCAAGGCCCGCGGTAAGAATCCAGCGGCCGCCGAGATCGCCATTGTAGTGCTGCCGGCCGATCTCGACGAAGGTTTCGTAGGTGCCCTGCACGATGCCCTGCGAGCCGATATAGATCCAGGAACCGGCCGTCATCTGGCCGTACATCATCAGGCCCTTGCGATCGAGCTCGTTGAAATGCTCCCAGGTGGCCCAGCGCGGTACCAGATTGGAATTGGCGATCAGCACGCGCGGCGCATCGGCATGGGTACGAAACACGCCGACCGGCTTACCGGACTGCACCAGCAGTGTCTCGTCGCTCTCGAGCTTGCGCAGCGCGGTGACGATCTGGTCAAAGCTCTCCCAGTTGCGCGCGGCTCGGCCGATGCCGCCATATACCACCAGTTCGTTGGGGTTTTCCGCGACTTCCGGATCGAGGTTGTTCATCAGCATCCGCAGCGGCGCTTCGGTGAGCCAGCTCTTGGCGGTGAGCTCGGCCCCGCGCGGGCTGCGCACGATCCGGGCGTTCTTGCTGCGGTCCATCGTAAATTTCCTAGCTCGGTGATATGGCGGCCGACCGGCCATGCCAGACGCGCGCGTGAAGCGGATTGAAACCGATCCGGTAGACCAGCTCGGCGGGCTGCTCGATGTCCCAGATCGCGAGATCGCAGAACTTGCCAACCTCCAGCGTGCCGGTTTCGCCCAATTTACCAAGGGCACGCGCGGCCTCGCGGGTGACGCCGATCAGGCATTCATCGATGGTGAGCCGAAACAAGGTCGCGGCCATGTTCATGGCCAGCAGTAGCGAGGTCAGCGGCGAGGTGCCCGGGTTGGAATCGGTGGCCAGCGCCAGATGCGTGCCATGCTTGCGAAACAGCGCGATCGGTGGCGCCTGGGTCTCGCGCAGCGCGTAATACGCCCCCGGCAGCACCACCGCGACGGTACCAGCCCTGGTCAGCGCCACCACGCCGTCTTCGTCGGTATGTTCGAGGTGATCGGCCGACAGCGCGCCATGTTCGGCGGCGAGCCTCGCGCCATGCAGGTTGGAGAGCTGGTCGGCATGCAACTTGACCGGCAAGCCGAAGGATTTCGCGGTCGCGAATACTCTTGCGGTCTGCTCCGGGGAGAACGCGATGCCCTCGCAGAACGCATCGACGGCGTCGACGAGTTTCAAGGCGGCGATTGCCGGCAGCATCTCGTTGCAGACTCGCTCGATATACGCGTCCTTGTCGCCATTGGCCTCCGGCGGCAGCGCATGGGCGCCGAGAAACGACGTCACGACGGAAACGGCCCGCGCATGGCCGAGTTGCCGAGCCGCGCGCAGGCTGCGGATTTCGGTTTCCAGATCGAGACCGTAGCCGGATTTGATCTCGATGGTGGTGACGCCCTCGGCGATTAAATGATCCAGCCGTTTCAAGCCGCTGGCAACCAGCTCGGCTTCGCTCGCCGCGCGCGTCGCCTTCATACTGGCAGCAATGCCGCCGCCAGCGCGGGAGATTTCCTCGTAGGTCGCGCCTTGCAGTCGCATCGCGAATTCATTGGCGCGGTGACCGCCGAAGATCAGATGGGTATGGCAATCAACCAGGCCCGGTGTGATCCAACGGCCGCCACAGTCAATTCGATCGACCGCGTCGGTCGAAGGCAAGTCTGTCGCGGCGCCGACAAACACGATCCGGCCATCCAGCGCGGCGACGCAGCCATCCTCGATGGTACCAAGACCTGGCCGTTCCGGCGCCATGGTCGCCAGTCGGGCGTTGCTCCAAAGGGTATCAAAGCGCATGGCGATCTGCCGCTATTTCAGGACATCGTATGTCTATACATAATCAGCGCTCTGGCTTATTGTCGAGTATCTTTTGAATGCATCGAATGGATGCCATGCGCGCAGACGCTTCTGCAAAACAGCTGTTCCTGCGACATGCGCTGCTGCCCGGCGGCTGGGCATGCGACGTGCTGCTGTCGATCGAAAACGGCTTTGTCACGTCGGTTGCCGAAAATGCCAGCAGCGCTGGCGCCGAAATCATCAGCGGGGTCGCGCTGCCCGGCCTGCCCAATCTGCATAGTCACGCGTTCCAGCGCGGCATGGCGGGTCTGACTGAAATCCGCGGCGCCACGCAGGACAGTTTCTGGACGTGGCGGCAATTGATGTATCGTTTTCTAGATGCGCTGACGCCGGATGATGTCGAGGCGATCGCCACCTTTGCCTATGCCGAAATGCTGGAGGCTGGCTTTACCTCGGTCGCCGAATTTCATTATCTGCACCATGACGAGCACGGTCGGCCGTATGCCGACCTCGGCGAAATGGCCGGCCGTCTCGCGGCCGCGGCGAACGCGACCGGCATCGGGATAACACTGCTGCCGTCATTCTACAATTTCAGCTCGTTCGGTGGCGCGGCGGCGATCCATGGCCAGCGCCGCTTCACCAATGATCCCACGCGCTTCCTCGCGCTGCTGGAAAAGTCGCGCGCCGCGATCGCGGGCGTCGATGATGCCGTCATCGGCATTGCGCCGCATTCGCTGCGCGCGATCACACCGGCGACGCTTCATGAAGTGCTGGCCTCGTTTCCGCACGGGCCGGTTCATATCCACGTTGCCGAGCAGGTCAAGGAAGTCGAGGATTGTGTCGCCTGGTCCGGCCAGACACCCGTGGCCTGGCTGCTCGATCATGAGTCTGTCGATCAGCGGTGGGTGTTGATACACGCCACTCACATGACGGTCGAAGAGGCGGCCGGTGTTGCTGCTTCGGGCGCGACGATCGGACTGTGTCCGCTGACGGAAGCCAGTCTGGGCGACGGCATTTTTGCGGGGCCTTCGTTCCTGAACGCCGGCGGCAGGTTCGGGGTGGGCACCGATTCCAACATCGAGATCACCGCGCCCGGCGAATTGAAGCAGCTCGAATACAGCCAGCGACTGCGCTATCGCATCCGCAACGTGGTGGCGCGCAACGAAGGGCAATCGACCGGCCGTGCATTGTACGAACATGCGCTGGCTGGCGGTGCGCGGGCGGTCGGCCGCGCGGTTGGGTCGCTCGCTGTCGGCCAGCGCGCCGATTTGGTGGTCCTCGACCTCGCGCATCCGGATCTGGCCGCCGTCAGCGGCGATCGCTGGCTGGACGCCTATACGTTTGTGGCGGGACGATCGGCGATATCCGCCGTCTGGGTCGCGGGCCGCCAGGTCGTCGAAGCCGGCCGGCACCGGCGGCATGCGTCCATCGTCGCGCGCTATCAGCGCACGATGAAACGACTGGTTGACCTGTGATGGTCGCGGTCCGCGCGCGAAAATCCGGGGCCGTGCCGCAGGCGCTGTATCAGCGCATTCGTGCCGACCTTGAAGAGAAGATCATGTCGGGGCGCTGGCCGCCCGGCCATCGCATTCCGTTCGAGCATGAACTGGTCGACACCTATAATTGCTCGCGGATGACGGTCAACAAGGTGCTGTCGGGCCTGGCAGACGCCGGTGTGATCGAGCGCAAGCGCGGGGTAGGCAGCTTTGTGGCAAAGCCGCTGGTGCAATCGGCGGTGCTGCATATTCCCGACATCCAGGCAGAGATAGCCAAGCGCGGTGAGAGTTACGGCTACGAATTGCTGGCTCGCCGGCGACGTCCGGCGACCGCGGATGATATTGCCCGGCTCGGCATCGGAACACGCTGCGATGTGCTGTCGCTGCGCTGCCGGCACATTGCCAAAGGGCGTCCATTCGCGCTGGAAGAGCGGTTGATCAATCTCGACGTGGTGCCGCTCGCCGCCGATATTGATTTCAGGCAAGTGCCGCCGGGCACCTGGCTGCTCGGCCACGTGCCGTGGAATGAAGCCGAGCACCGTATCACCGCCTCGCTGGTCGATCAGCCTACGGCGAAGGCGCTGGCGCTGGATCCACCGGCCGCGTGCCTCGTCGTCGAGCGGCGTACCTGGCGCAAGCGCAAGATCATTACCGCGGTGCGCGTCAGCTATCCGAGCGATCTATACCAGCTCACCGCGCGCTTCACGCCGGCGACGCGATCATGGCGCTGATGATGCCCCTGCACGAATGGTTCTGCGGTCCACCGGCCGTCGAATTGACTCTGGCAATCCGCCATGCTGCCATGCCGCATAATTTCACACTTCTGCTGAGGAGAGTTTCATGAAACTTATCGGAATTTCCGCGGCCGCGATGCTGGCGGCGCTGGTAGCGACACCGGCCGCGGCGCAGACAAAGGTGACAATCGCGATCTCCGGCTGGACCGGCTTCGCGCCGCTGACCCTGGCCAAGGAGGCCGGTATCTTCGCGAAGAATGGCGTTGACGTTACGATCAAGAAGGTCCCGCAGGCGAGCCGCCATCTGGCAATCGCGTCCGGCGACGTGCAGTGCGCTGCCACCACGGTAGAGACCTGGATCGTCTGGAATGCCAATGGCGTCGCGACTACGCAGTTGTTTCAGCTCGACAAGTCTTACGGCGCCGATGGCATGGTCGTGAAATCAGGCATCGCTTCCATCAAGGACCTGAAGGGCAAGACCGTTGCCGCTTCTGCTCCCGGCACCGCGCCGTATTCCACGTTAGCCTGGTTTCTGAAGAAGAACGGCATGTCGATGAAAGATGTCAGCGTCGTGAACATGGAGCCGGGCGCGGCCGCGCAGGCCTTCATCGCCGGGCAGAATGATGCCGCGATGACCTACGAGCCCTATCTCTCGGCGGTGCGCGAGAAGCCGGAGGCCGGCAAGATCATTGCCACCACGCTGGACTATCCGATGATCATGGACACGTTCGGATGTACGCCCAAATTCATTGCCGAAAACGAGAGCGCGGTGAAGGCGTTGACCAAGAGCTATTTCGACGCGGTGGCGATGATCAAGGCCGAGCAGGACAAGTCCTACGAGATCATGGGCGCCGACGTGAAGCAGACCGGCGAGAAGTTCGGCAGCTCCGCGCAGTATCTGCGGTGGCAGGATCAGGAGCAGAACAAGAAATTCTTTGCCGGGGATTTCCAGGCGTTCTCCAAGGAAGCCGCCGAATTACTACTCGAAATCGGTGTCATCAAGGAAATTCCGGATCTCACCAAGATCGTTGATACACGCTTCATTCAGTAGTCACCGGCCTCTCCCCGTCATTGCGAGGAGCGAAGCGACGCGGCAATCCAGAAGCCACGAACTCGGCAAGAACGGGATTGCTTCGTCGCCAAGAGGCTCTTCGCAATGACGTGGAGCAGCATGAATATTAAGCGATAACATGAAACCGCTCGCCCCCGTTTCCTCCTCCGCGCGCGTCGTGCTCGGCATATCTTTTTTCGTGCTGTTCGTCGCGGCGTGGTCCTACGCCACGTTCGGCGGCTTCGTCTCGAAGACCTTTCTCGCCAACCCCTGGACCATGCTGAACGACGGCTGGTGGTTGCTGACCAAGCAGGGATTTTTGTTCGATATAGGCATGACGATCTGGCGCGTGCTTGGCGGATTCGTGCTGGCCGCGCTTGTCGCCGTGCCGCTGGGCATCTTGATGGGGGCCTACAAGTCGGTCGAAGCCTTTCTCGAGCCGTTCGTGTCTTTCGCGCGCTATCTGCCGGCCTCGGCGTTCATCCCGCTGCTGATCCTGTGGGCTGGCATCGGCGAGTTGCAGAAACTGCTGGTGATCTTCATCGGCTCGGTATTCCAGATCATCCTGATGGTCGCGGTGACGGTCGGCAGCGTGCGGCGCGATCTGGTCGAGGCCTCGTTGACGCTCGGCGCGCGCGACGTCGGCGTGTTGAAGCGCGTGTTGATACCGTCGGCGGCACCGGGGATCGCCGAAATCCTGCGCCTGGTGCTCGGCTGGGCCTGGACCTATGTCATCGTCGCCGAACTGATCGGCTCGTCCTCGGGCATCGGCCATATGATCATCGACAGCCAGGCGTTGCTGGCCACCGGCCAGATCATTTTTGGCATCATCGTGATCGGCGTCATCGGCCTGATCTCCGACTACGCCTTCAAGGCCGCGAACCGTGCGATGTTTCCGTGGAGCCTGATTTGAGCAAGCTGGTCATCGATAATGTGTCGCGGATCTTTCCGCCAGTTCGCGGCGGCGCGCCGACGCGCGCGCTGGAGCCGACCAACCTCGCCGTCGAGGATAATGATTTCGTCACCATTCTCGGCCCGAGCGGCTGCGGCAAGTCGACGTTGCTGCGCATGGTGGCCGGACTGGATACGCCGACCACCGGCCGCATCCTGCTGGACGGCAAGGCCATCACCGGCCCCGGGGCTGACCGCGGCATGGTATTCCAGTCCTACACGCTGTTTCCCTGGCTCACGGTGTCGGAGAACATTTCCTTCGGCTTGCGCGAGCGCGGCGTCTCGTTGCGCGAAAGAAACGCGATTGCCGGCGAGTGGCTGGAGAAGGTCGGCCTCATCAGCTTTGCCAATCATTTTCCGAAGCAATTGTCGGGCGGCATGCAGCAGCGCACCGCGATTGCCCGCGCGCTGGCCAACAGTCCGAAGATTCTGCTGCTGGACGAGCCGTTCGGCGCGCTGGACAACCAGACCCGCGCCCTGATGCAGGAGCTGCTGCTCGGGATCTGGGAGCGCGAACGCAAGACGGTGATTTTCGTCACGCATGATATCGAGGAGGCTGTCTTCCTGGCCTCGCGCGTGGTTGTGATGTCGGCGCGGCCCGGCCGCGTCAAGGCCGATGTGACGGTCGATCTGCCGCATCCCCGGCACTACACGGTGAAAACCAGCCCGGCATTCTCGGTGCTGAAGGCCCGGCTGACGGAGGAGATCCGCGGCGAGGCGGTGCTGGCTGCGGAAGTTCACTGATCAGCGTTGCGCCGGGGCGAGGCCTGCCAAGGCCTGCAGCGTGCTGATGATCTGGTGGGCGCGATACGGTTTGGCAATGAACTGCCCACCGACCGGCAGATCGCCATCATGCAGCTTGAAGTGGCCGGAGGTTGCGAGAATGCGGATCGGCGGCCATCGATCGGCGACAGCCCGGGCCAGTTTCAGGCCATTCATGGATCCGGGCATGTCGATATCGGTAAACATGATGCCAACGTCGCTGCGACTCTCCAGCACGCGCATCGCGACATCGGCGTTCTCTGCTTCGATCACCTCAAAACCGGCTTCCTCGATTATCTCGGCGGCATGCATGCGCAGCAGCGTGTCGTCCTCTACGATCAGGATGACGGCGCGACCTGTGGCGATGTCGCTCGCAGTGGTATGGTGATGGGCGCTCCCGTGCGCAGGGAGGGCGGATTGAAGTCTTCGACTTGCAAAGGTCATTTGGATAAATCCTTGCTCACTCAACCGACGCTGAGCGCGGCTCTATGTCATGAAAATGACTTAGGCTAAGCAACCAATGCAGGGATCGTTCCGGACGCGCCGCGGAAGCGGAATATCGGTATTCCGCGCGGGCTTTTGCCCCCGACAGCTACCGCGTGCTGGTGTCGATGCGGTCTCTTACTACCTTGAACACGCCGTGCGCCGTGGCAACGATACGATCGTCGACACGAATTTCGGTGCTCATGAAGATCAGACTCTTGGTTGTGCGCAACGCTTTTGGCCGCGATACCATCAGCTCGCCGATCCGCGCCGCGTCGACGAAGTACGTGTCCATCTGCACCGTGGCAAGTGCGTCGGCGCCCGAAATCGCACGTGCCGTCATGCCGCAGCTGCGATCTGCCAGCGTCATCAGCACGCCGCCCTGGACCACGCCGCGTCGATTGCGGTGCTTGTCCTCTCCGAGGATTGCGAACTCGTAGGATTCATCCGATCTTCGATGCCAGAACGGCCCGACCAGCTTGATGAAGCCGTCGTCTTGCATGATGCTCCAGCCGGCGGCCTCGAGCCCGGCCTGTGCCGCGTCGGTCATTGGGTGTCCTTGTGGTAGAATCAGGAGGCTGTTCGTGGCCGGCGGCCTTCGATCGGGTAGGCGGGATCGTTGAAGCCCGGCGTTGACGGGTGACCGCTGGCGACCAGGCGATCGACCAGCGCTTCGTCTTCGACGGTGAATTGATAGTTCAGCGCGAGCAGATAATCATCCCACTGCGCCACGGTGCGCGGGCCGGCGATGACGGCGCTGACAAAGGACGAGTTCAGCACCCAGGCGACGGCGAGCTGGCCGGCGGTGATGCCGCGGGCTTCGGCATGCGCGCGCATCCGCTGCGCCAGAACAAGCGATTCCGGTCGCCATTCGGTCTGCATCATCCGCGCATCGTTGCGCCCGGCGCGGCTGTCCTTGTCGGGCGCCGCGTCGGGCTGGTACTTGCCGGTCAGCACGCCGCGCGCCAGCGGGCTGTAGGGCACGATGCCGATGCCGTAATGACCGCAGGCCGGAAAGTGCTCGACCTCCGGCATCCGGTTCATGGCGTTATAATAAGGCTGGCTGACGATCGGCCGGTCGATGCCGAGCCGGTCGCAGATGTTGCAGATTTCGGCGACGCGCCATGCCCGGTAGTTGGAAACCCCGAAATAGCGCAACTTGCCCTGGCGAATGAGATCGCCGATCGCGCGCACGGTTTCTTCCAGTGGCGTCGAATGGTCTTCCTTGTGCAGATAGTAGATGTCGAGATAGTCGGTGCCGAGCCGCTTCAGGCTTTCCTCGGCGGCCTGCATCACCCAGCGCCGCGATAGTCCGGCACGGTTGGGATCAGTGCCCATCGGATTGGCGAGTTTGGTGGCCAGAATCCAGTGCTGGCGGTGCCTGGTAATGGCCCGGCCGACCACTTGTTCCGATCCACCGCCGGAATAGGCGTCGGCGGTATCGATGAAATTGATGCCGGCGTCGCGCGCCTTGTCGATGATCAGGGCGGAGGTCGGTTCGTCGGTGGCGCCGCCAAACATCATGGAGCCAAGGCAGATCGGCGAAATCTTCAGGCCGGAGCGGCCGAGCGAGCGATAATCCATGGCCGTTCTCGCGCAAGAGGAGACAATCGAGGCGCCGCGACGCGGGCCGAGCCTCGTTCATACAAAAGCACAAGCGGGGTGCCTAGTGCGGCCGCCGCGAGGCTCCTATACTCATTCCCGATGATGTATCCGTTCAATGCCGTCACACGGCAAATGATCGCCGGGCGGGGCGCCGCCTTCGCGCGGCTGGCCGATGGTGAATCTGTATCCGGACTAAAGCGCGCCGCCGTGGCCGTCGCGCTGGTGGAGGCATCCGACGCCTGCGACACCTCGCTGTTGTTGACCTTGCGCGCCGCGGGACTGCGCGCGCACAGCAATCAATGGGCGCTGCCGGGAGGGCGCTGCGATCCCGGCGAGACGCCAACCGAGGCGGCGCTGCGCGAGTTGCACGAGGAACTCGGGCTGCAGCTTGCGCCAGCCGATGTGATCGGCATTCTCGACGATTATCCGACGCGCTCCGGCTATTTGATCACGCCGGTGCTGATGTGGGCGCAGGACAGCTCTAAGCTGGCGCCCAATCCGGACGAGGTCGCCTCGGTCCACCGCATCGCGCTGTCAGCGGTCGCGTCCGCCGATGCGTTCGACTTTGTCGCCATTCCCGAGAGCGACCGTCGCGTCATCCGCTATCGGCATGCTGGCAGCTACATCCACGCCCCTACCGCGGCGCTGATCTATCAGTTCAGCGAGTTGCTGGCCGGTCGCTCGACGCGCGTCGCCGAGCTGGAACAGCCTGTTTTTGCGTGGAAGTGACGGACGGGTTCAGTGATTCAGGCTCGGGCAGAGCCCAGGACACCGCGTCATGGCAACACATGCGCGCCCGAAAATCCGGGAACCCATTGCAATCCGGACGCTCGGCTATTGCCGCTGGGCCGATGCCTGCGACGATCGCAACCAATATTGGCAACACATTCTTCACCATGCTGCGCCAAGATTTGTGACGTTAGACCGACTTCGTCTGGACGGATTTTCCGGCCAATATGCGGCGTCATTCCCGACATGTCAGGCGCGACCGGATCGCGCCAATCAGGAATTGAACAGATCCATGCCAATTCATTTGCTTCGTTCGTCGGCCGCCATGGTTACGCTCGCGCTGTTGATCGGCGCGTCGCCGGCGCAGGCGCGCGATGTCATCGCGCTTTCCTCGGGGGTCGCCAATGCAAGGGCGCAAAGCGCGTCGCCCCAGGCGATCGCGGACTACCGCCGCAAGCTCGCGGAATATGAAGAAGCCCGTGCCGCCTTCGACGCCGAGGCCAAGCCCTACTGGAACGCGGTCTATGAGCGGCGCAAGATCCGCAATGCCAAGCGTCGCGATCGCCAGGCCATTACGCTCGAGGATTACGTGCTGGAGCAGGCGCCGCTCTATGACGGGCCGAAACGCCCTTCGAATCCCGAGCCTGAAGAGGGCACGCCGCGGAGCCGCCGGGAACTGCCGGTGGTTGCCGATTTCATCCAGGCGGCGCAGCAACACTTCCAGTTCTCGCCACAGCGTCCGGCCAATGAAATGGAGTTCAAGCGGGCGTATGCCCGCGCCGTGCTGAGCTCGGGCCTGACGCGCGAGCAGGCGGTACGGGTGTATTCGTTCGAGACCGGCGGCAATGGCGGCTATGACATGCAGTCCGGCCTCAGCGCCTCGCGCCCCGGCTCGCGCGCGATCTCGACCGCGATCGGCTATAACCAGCTGCTCACCACCAACAGCGTCGAGCTGGTCGCGGAGCAGGGGCACCAGATCCTCAAGGTGCTGACCGACAAGGCCGCGCAATTGTCCGGCGCATCGCGCAAGGCGATGGATCAGAAGATCGCGGTGTTCAAGCGGATGTACGCGTTCTCGCGCACCGTGCCGGACACCTGGAGCGATCATGAGAAGCTCGCGGCGACGCCGCAGGGCTGGGCCGTGCATGCGATGGTGCTGGATATCGACGTCGGCCCGCAACTGCAGGTCCACAAGCTGCTGACGTCGGTGATCTTCGCTAGCAACAAGGGTTTTAGCCGCCCGCTCAGCGCCGCCGAACTGGAGATGATGAATCTCACTGGCGACGGCACCGGCCTCGATATGGTGACCATGCCTCTGGCCATGCGCGAACAGGTGCCGACCGCGAACTTCTTCCAGCGCGGGGGTTACGAGCGCAATCCGGTGGCGATCCGCCACAATACGGTCGCCAAGCTGCTGGCCATCACCAATTCGCGGATGGACAGCAACAGCAACCTGCCGGGCGCCAAAGATCTGGCCGCGGCGTTCTAGTTGTTCAACAGGGTGCGAGCCGTTCACCTGCGGCTGCGGGCCGGCAAAGAAGGAATTGATCGTTCGACGCGGTTGGCGATGCTGATCATGCAGACGCGCCGCCGCTTGACACGGCGGGGCGGTTCGGATTGAAATTAAAGCATGGGGGCCGCGATCTCCCCACGAGGCGACAGCTGAAGTATCGCGTCCCGTTCACAACGAGGGCGCAGTCATGTCGTCATACACCTCCATTTCTGTCGATAAATTATCCCGGCTGATCGGTACCGCCACCACGCCGATACTCATCGATGTGCGGACTGCCGAAGATTTCGCAGCCGATCCGCGCATGATTCCTGGCGCGCTGCGCCGTCCGCACGAAACCGCGGCAGCCTGGGCAACATCCTTTGCGGGCCGGTCCGTCATCGTCATCTGCCAGAAAGGCCTGAAGCTCAGCGAAGGCGCGGCTGCCTGGCTGCGCCATGCCGGCGCCGCGGCCGAAACGCTCGACGGTGGGTTTGAGGCATGGAAGGCCGCGAAGCTGCCGACCGTGCCGGTCGCCAAGCTGCCGGCGCCGGACGCGCAGGGCCGTACCGTATGGGTCACCCGCTCGCGGCCCAAGATCGACCGCATCGCATGTCCCTGGCTGATTCGGCGATTCATCGACCCCGAGGCGGTATTCCTGTTCGTCGCGCCGTCGGAGGTCGAAGCCGTCGGCGAGCGATTCGGCGCGGTGCCATTCGACATCGAGCACGTGTTCTGGAGCCACCGCGGCGATCTCTGCACGTTCGACGTCATGATCGAGGAGTTCGGCCTGTCGACGCCGCCGCTCGACCGGCTGGCGACGATGGTGCGGGCGGCCGATACCGGACGGCTTGACCTGTCGCCGGAAGCGCCTGGCCTGATGGCTGCCTCGCTGGGCCTTTCCCGCATGTTCGACGACGATCTCGCCCAACTGAACGCTGGCATGCTGATCTACGACGCCTTCTATCGATGGTGCCGCGACGCGACCGGCGAAACCCATAATTGGCCGACCAGCAAGGGAAAATCCTGATGACCGACGTTCCCGCCGAGCGCGCGATCGATTCCGGCGAAGCTTCTCATGGCATCAGTTTCGCGGAGGCGTTCCGTGTCTGGCTGAAGATCGCGCTGCTCAGCTTCGGTGGTCCCGCCGGGCAGATCGCGGTCATGCACCGCATCCTCGTCGAGGAAAAGAACTGGATCTCGGAAAGCCGTTTCCTGCACGCGTTGAACTACTGCATGCTGTTGCCCGGACCGGAGGCGCAACAGCTCGCGACCTATATCGGCTGGCTGCTGCATCGAACCGTCGGCGGCATCGTGGCGGGTTGCCTGTTCATCCTGCCCGGCGTCGTCAGCATCATGGCGCTGAGCTACGTCTACGCGGCCTATGGCAATGTCGGATTCGTCGAGGCGCTGTTCTTTGGCCTCAAGGCCGCGGTGCTTGCCATCGTCATTCAGGCCGTTGTTCGGGTCGGCAAGCGGGCGCTACGCAACAATGTGATGCGGGCGCTGGCGGCGGCGGCCTTCATTGCCATCTTCTTCTTCAATGTGCCGTTTCCGGCGATCATCCTTGCCGCCGGATTGATCGGCTATCTGGGAGCCAGGGCGGAACGTCCGGAATTCGCCGCCGGTGGCGGCCACGGCGGGCCGGCATCGACCGCGACGGTCGACAGCATGATGAGCGACGAATTGCCCGACCACGTGCGGCCCAACGTTGGACGCGCGCTGCGCGTCAGTGCCGTCTGGCTGCTGTTGTGGCTGGTCCCGGTAGTCACGTTGCTGGCCGTGTATGGCGAGGCGAACGTGTTCAGCCAGATTGCCGTGTTCTTCAGCAAGATGGCATTGGTGACGTTCGGCGGCGCCTATGCGGTTCTGGCCTATGTGGCCCAGCAAGCGGTCGAACATTATCACTGGGTACAGCCGCGCGAGATGCTGGACGGTCTCGGCATGGCGGAGACCACGCCCGGTCCCCTCGTCATGGTGCTGCAGTTCGTGGGCTTCATGGCCGCGTTCCGGGATCCCGGTTCGCTGTCACCGATGGTGGCGGGAACGCTCGGCGGCCTTCTCGCCACCTGGGTCACCTTCACCCCCTGCTTTCTCTGGATCTTCCTCGGCGCCCCTTTCATCGAAGTCATGAAGGGAAACAAGGCGCTCGCCGGGGCGCTGTCGGCGATCACGGCGGCGGTGGTTGGCGTCATCCTCAATCTGTCAATCTGGTTCGCCGTCCATACGATTTTTCGGGAGGTGCTGCCGATCCGCGGTTTTGGCCTGTCGTTCGAAATGCCGGTGCTGGCCAGCGTTGATCCGGCCGCGCTGATCCTGGCCGTGGCGGCGGCGATCGCGATCTTTCGCTTCAATGTCGGGATGCTGACGGTGCTTGCCGGCGCATGTATCGCCGGTCTTCTGCTCCGCGCCGCGGGGGCAATATAAAGTCTGCTGTTAAGCGGCGGCATCCGTCTACGCCGTAGCGCTTCTGATACAGCCGAACTCACGCGTCTGAACTTTGAAAGTCGGCCATCTACCTCTCCTCTCCCTTTTGCACAGGGAGAGGAAAGGTCAGCACCGGTGGCTAAGGCTGTTTACGAATTGCCGGGATTGAAATCGTCACCCGGAGTCACCGGCGCCGCGGCCACGCCATCGGGGCGCGGGGCATGCGGGCGGCGACGGCGGCGCGGCGGGAAACGTTCGCCGGCGGCGGCATCGAACGGGGCCGGGCCGTTGACCTGCGGCTGCGGTCCGGTGATGAACGACGGCAGCCGGTCGACGCTGTCGGCAACCGGCATCGCCGGCTGGGGCTGCGGCTGGAATTGCGGCTGTGGCTGGTGCTGCGGACGCGGCTCGCGATGGTTGTTCTCACGCGGTCCGTTGTTTTCGCGCGGCCCGTTATGCTCGCGCGGTGCGTTGTTTTCGCGCGGCTGATAGGGCTGATTCTCGCGCGGCTGGTAGGGCTGACTCTCGCGCTGCGGTTGTTCGCGCGGCGGCTGCGGATCACGTGGCACGAAGGGCTGCGGCTGCACCGGCACGAAGCCCGGCTCGGCGCCGAAGTTCGAGAACGTCTCGCCGTCATCATCGCCATCCTCGGACGGCATTTCGTTTTCGGTCCGCGGCTGCGGCTGGTTCTGGCGAAACTGTTCCTGCGCCGCGGCGATCAGGCGAAAGTAGTGTTCGGCATGCTGATAATAGTTCTCGGCGGCGACCGGGTCGCCGGAAGAGCGCGCGTCGCGCGCCAGCTGCACATATTTCTCCGCTACGTGGGAGGCGGTGCCGCGAATCTTGATGTCCGGACCGTTGGACTCGAACACCCGGGTCATCGGGTTCTGGCCACGACGGTTGTTGTTGTTATTGTTATTGTTGTTGCCGCCACCGTTATTGCTGCTGCGGTTGTTATTGTTCCGCATCCGCTTGTTATTGTTATTCTGACCGTTTCTCATGTCTCGCCTTTACTACCGATCCAGGATTATCGCAGAGAGCTTGGTATCTTTAGTGTCACAGAGGATTTGGGCGATAAGGAGCGCGCCATGCGCCCAATCGCCATGCAGATCATCGCTGCACCGATGCCATCGTCGTTCGCGTTCAACAAAAGACGCGTTCCCCAACCGCCAGCCAAAATCGCTGGTCGGACCAAATCGTTCAACCCGCCGCAATCAGGCTGGGAGTTTGCGTGTGATTGTCGAAGCGCAATATCAGGCTTTCGTTCGCTTTGCGGTCGCAAGCAGCGCAGCTCTTTCAGCCATCGCGCTCAATCTGACCTGCCTGTTGGAACCATTTCTCGGACGGGCTCTCTAGCGAGAATTCCTGGCGTCCAGCCGTCAAACCACGGGGCGCGCCAACCCTGAACCGATGTTGTGACACGAACGTAGTCGGTTGCCGGCGATATTCCAAGCGTTTTTTCAGCTCGGCCGGCTTTATCGGGGCGATCTGTGCCCGGAAACTACCCGCCGGATGCCGGCCAGATCGGTCCGGGCTGGTCCGGAGAGGGTTAACCCCGCCGCCAGCATCAACCGCGCGACGTCGTCGCTCTGATCGTGCCCGACCTCGACGACCAGCAGCCCGCCCGGTGCCAGCCGCGCGGCGGCCGCGGGCGCGATTCGGCGATAGGCATCAAGGCCGTCGGCACCGCCGTCCAGCGCGCGCAGCGGATCATGTTCGCGCACCTCGGCCGCCAGGCCGGCGATCTCCGCCGATTGTATATAAGGCGGATTGGAGACGATGAGGTCAAAGTCCCCGGCGAGCGCGGAAACATAGTCGCAAACGACGAAGCCGGCGCGCTGTGCCAGGCCGAGTCGGCTGGCGTTGCTTCGCGCCGTGGCAAGCGCTGCGAGATTGATGTCGGTGCCGATGCCAAAAGCATGGGGTAGTTCGGAGAGCAGTGCCAGCAGGATCGCGCCGGAGCCGGTGCCGAGATCGGCAATGCGCCAGGCACGGCCGCGCAGCTCGCCCGCATCGAGCAGCTCCAGCGCCGCCTCGACCACCGTTTCGGTATCCGGCCGTGGCACCAGCGTATCGGCCGACAGCGCCAGCGAGAGGCCCCAGAATTCCTTGACGCCAAGAATGCGCGCGACCGGTTCGCCCCTCAGGCGCCGGTGGGCAAGCGCCTGGAGATGGGCGGCTTCGTCGGCCGTAACGAGACGTTTGGCCTGGACCATCAGCCCGGTCAGATCCAGTCCGAGCACGGCACCAATCAGTAGGCGTGCATCAAGATCCGCGGATTCGATCTCATGCGTACGCAACTGTGTGGCCACGCGACGCCGCGCGGTCTCAATGCTTTGCCCGACGAGGGTGTCAGTCACAACTTGCTTTCTTTTCCCTCTCCCGCCCTGCAACGCTTTGCTTGGGGGGATGGGAGGTACGAGATCACGCGTTGCCCTGCGCCGCCAGCTGCGCGGCCTGATGCTCGGTGGTCAGCGCATCGACCAGCTCGCCAAGCGCCTCACCGGCGATCACCTGCGGCAGCTTGTACAGTGTCAGGTTGATGCGGTGGTCGGTGACGCGGCCCTGCGGGAAATTATAGGTGCGGATGCGCTCAGAGCGGTCGCCGGAACCGACCTTTTCGCGGCGCTCGGCGGAGCGCACCGAATCGATGCGCTGCTGCTCGGCGTCATAGATGCGCGAGCGCAGGATGTTCATCGCCGATGCCCGGTTCTTATGCTGCGAGCGGCTGTCCTGCATCATCACCACGATGCCGGTCGGAAGATGGGTGATGCGGATCGCTGATTCCGTCTTGTTGACGTGCTGGCCGCCGGCGCCCTGCGCGCGCATGGTGTCGATGCGCAAATCGTCGTCGCGGATCACGACATCGACTTCCTCGACTTCCGGCAGCACCGCCACCGTGGCGGCCGAAGTATGGATGCGGCCCTGGGTCTCGGTGTCGGGCACGCGTTGCACGCGGTGCACGCCGGATTCGAACTTCAGCTTGGCGAAGGCGCCACGGCCCTGAATTTCGACAATGACTTCCTTGTAGCCGCCCATCGTGCCTTCCGAGGCGGAGACTACTTCGGCCTTCCAGCCCTGCAAGGCGGCAAAGCGCTCGTACATCCGGAACAGGTCGCCGGCGAACAAGGAAGCCTCATCGCCGCCGGTGCCGGCGCGGATTTCCAGCACCACGTTGCGCTCGTCCATCGCGTCCTTGGGCAGCAGCGCGACGCGGATTTCCTGCGCCAGCTCGGTGGCGCGCGTCTCAAGCGCCGGCCGCTCCGCCTCTGCCATCTCGCGCATCTCGGCGTCAGTCGTGGCATCCGCGATCATCGCATCGATCTCGGTGATCTCCCTGGTCGCCGCGCGATAGGTCTTCACGGCGTCGATCAGCGGATTGAGTTCGGCGAATTCGCGCGTCAAGCGGACGTAGTTTTCGGCGCTCATCTGGCTCTGCAGCTGGGATTCCAGCGAGGCATGATGCGCCAGCAGAATATCGAGTTTGGCTTCGGGCAGAATGGACATGGCAGATCTCGGCATCACGGAAGGGAAGGGCGCATCGCGGCGGAGCCGCTATCGGGACGGCCTCGCTACAATGACAACCCCTCGGCCTCGGCGAATTCCTTCAGTCTCTGGCGAATCGAGACGCTGCCGGACGGCGCGTCGAGCAGCGGCGCCATCATGGCCGCGGCCTTGCCGGCGTCGAGGTCGAGGATCAGCGCCTTCACCGGGCCATGCGCGGTCGCCGACAGCGACAGCGAGCGATAGCCCATCGCAATCAACGCCAGCGCACCGAGCGGCTGCGAGGCCATCTCGCCGCATAGCGACGCGGACTTCCCGGCGGCGTTGGCCTTCTGCACAATCTCGCGCAGCACCCGCAAAATCGGCGCCGACAGCGTATCGAAGCGGTCCGACACCTTGGCATTGCCGCGGTCGACCGCGAACAGGAACTGGAACAGGTCATTGGAGCCGACTGAAACGAAGTCGACCTTCTTCAGCAGCTCATCCATCTGGTAGAGCAGCGCCGGCACCTCGACCATGGTGCCGACATCGATACGCTCCGGCAGCGAATGGCCATGCTGGCGCAGATAGGTCAATTCGCGCTCGATGATGCCCTTGGCCTGGTCGAATTCGGCCACCTCGGAAATCATCGGGAACATGATCCGCAGCGCGCGGCCGCCGCCGGCGCGCAGCAGCGCGCGAATCTGGCCGCGCAGCAGGCCTGGACGATCGAGGCCGAGCCGGATCGCGCGCCAGCCCAGCGCCGGGTTCTCCTCGCTGATGGTCTCCATGTAAGGGAGCGCCTTGTCACCGCCGATATCCAGCGTGCGAAAGGTCACCGGCTTGCGGCCGGCGGCATCCAGCACTGCGCGGTACAGCGCCAGCTGGTCGCTGGATCGCGGCAGGCTCTCGCCGACCATGAACTGCAACTCGGTACGGAACAGGCCGATGCCGGCGCTACCGGTATCGTCGATATGCGGCAGGTCGATGATCAGGCCGGCATTGATCATCAGGTCGATCGGCTGGCCGTCCTTGGTGACGCAGGGCCGGTCACGCAGCGCCGAATACTGCGCCTGTCGCCGCGCCCGGAACCGGACCCGTTCGGCATAGGCCGATTCGATTTCCGCCGAAGGCCGGATATAGATTGAGCCCGAGGTGCCATCGACGATGATGGCGTCGCCGGGATCGGCGAGGCCCGGCGCGTTCGGCACTTCGCCGATCGCGGGAATGCCGAGCGCACGCGCGACGATCGAGACATGGGAATTGGCGGTGCCTTCCTCCAGCACCAGCCCGCGCAGTCTTTTCCTGTCGTAGTCGAGCAGGGCCGCGGGCCCCATCGCGCGCGCGATCAGGATGGCGTTTTCAGGCTTCTGGTCGCGCGAGGGCGCGTGGTCCTTGCCGTGCAACTGCCGCATCAGGCGGTGACCGAGGTCCTCGAGGTCGTGCAGCCGGTCGCGCAGATAGGGATCGGTGGAGCGCAGCATCCGCGCCCTTGTGTCGGACTGCACGCGTTCGACCGCCGCCTCCGCGGTCAGGCCGGTGGCCACCGCCTCATGCAGCTTGTGCGACCAGCCATGGTCATTGGCGAACATCCGGTAGGCTTCCAGCACGTCGCGGTGCTCGCCGCCCTCGGCGACATCGCCGCGTTCCAGCATGCGGTCGAGGTCGGCGCGCAGTTTGGCCAGCGCCACGTCTAGCCGCTTGATCTCCTTCGGCAGATCCTCGGCGATGTAATTGGTAATGACCACGCGCGGCTCGTGCAGCACCACATGGCCGAGCGCGATACCGTCCGACAGGATGGCGCCAGTCTTGTGCAGCGAATGTCGCGCCGCGGGCTCTTCGCCGGGCTGCGCCAGCGCCGACAATTCGCCGGAGGCGATCATCTCGGCGAGCACCATCGCGGTGGTCTGCAGCGCCTCGACTTCCTCCTCGACATAGGTCCGCTTGGCGCGGTTCTGCACCACCAGCACGCCAAGCGTATTGCCGGCGCGCAGGATCGGCACGCCGAGGAAGGAGTGGTAGATTTCTTCGCCGGTCTCCGGCCGGAACGAGAACGCCGGATGACTCTTGGCGTCGTTGAGATTCAGCGGCGTCGCTTCGGACGACACCAGGCCGACCAGGCCCTCATGGGCGCTCAGCACGGTGCGATGCACCGCGTCGCGGTTCAGGCCTTCGGTGGCATAGAGTTCAAGGGTGTTATCGACGCGCAGCACATAGGTCGAACAGACCTCTGCCACCATATTGGCGGCGATCAGCACCACGATCTTGTCGAGGCGCTCCTGGGCGGAGACCTGCTCCGCCATGGTTTCGCGGAGCCGTCTCAGCAAGACGCGGGGGCCACCCGACGCGCTCCGCATTAGCCGACCCCTCCCAACGTGGCTGGCATCGACCAAATTTCGTGCGCCAGCACTAAGCCCCAGAAAAAATAGAATTTTCGCCCGCACGCCGCAACCGGCGCGGAACCCGAACGAATCAGATTGTCCGAAACGGCGCCCTCAACCGCGACGGCTGCCCATGCAGGCCGTATAGCCAATTGAAGCTTGTTTTGCCAAGCAAAACGCCTGCCAGATGCCAAACGCGTCGTTCACATCAAAATAACGACTGTTTCAGGAGAAATTTTCTACGCCTTGTCGAGCCCGTACAGCGTATGCAGGGTGCGAACCGCCAGTTCCGTATAGGCGGCATCGATCAGCACCGAGAATTTGATCTCCGAGGTGGTGATGGCGCGGATGTTGATCTGGCGCTCGGATAGAGCAGCAAAGGCCTGCGCGGCGACGCCGGCATGGCTGCGCATGCCGGAACCGATCACTGAGACCTTGGCCACATCTGTTGCGCTGTCGATTCGAGCATAGCCGATTTTGGCCTTGGCCGAGGTAATGGTCTCCTTGGCACGGGCATAGTCGGGGGCCGGCACCGTGAAGGTGAGGTCGGTCGTCTTGCCGTCCTCTGAAACGTTCTGCACGATCATGTCGACATTGATGTTGGCCTCGGCCAGCGGCACGAAGATCGAGGCGGCGACCCCCGGCTTGTCTTCGATCTGGCGCACCGAAATCTGTGCTTCATCCCTCGAAAATGCGATGCCTGTAACGACGTGGCTTTCCATGATTTCCTCCTCGCTGCAGATCAGCGTGCCCGGCGGCGTGCCGTGCGGGTCGATGTCTTCGGGTTTGTCGAAACTTGAGCGCACGAAAATCGGCATATTGTGCACCATGCCGACTTCCACGGAGCGGACCTGCAGCACCTTGGCGCCCTGCGACGCCAGTTCCAGCATTTCCTCGAACGCCACTTTATTGAGCCGCCGCGCCTTCGGCACCACGCGCGGGTCGGTGGTGTAGACGCCATCGACATCGGTGTAGATATCGCAGCGGTCGGCCTTGATCGCGACCGCGATCGCCACCGCCGAGGTGTCTGATCCGCCGCGCCCCAGCGTGGTGATACGGTTGGTGTCGACATGGAGGCCCTGGAAGCCGGCGATGACCGCGACCTCCTTGCGATCCTGGAAGCGGGAGATCAACTCACTGCCGTCAATCTCCAGGATACGGGCCGAAGCGTGGGCATCCGAGGTCTTGATCGGGATCTGCCAGCCTTGCCAGGAGCGCGCCTGGATGCCGACGGCCTGCAGCGCGATCGCCAGCAGGCCGGAGGTAACCTGTTCGCCG
>NZ_JANXTC010000171.1:0-20655 GCF_025356345.1 Tardiphaga sp. | reverse complement strand
GGATGCATTGTTTGTCGTGCTGCTCTTTTTTCCTTCCCTCTCCCCCTGTGGGAGAGGGTGGATCGACCGAGAAGCGGTCGAGACGGGTGAGGGGTGTCGCGCGCTCGGAACCTCGCGGCTACCCCTCATCCGTCTTCGCTTCGCGAAGCCACCTTCTCCCACAAGGGGAGAAGGAAGAAAGAAAAAAGGCGCCGCTGTTTCCAGCGACGCCTTCTAACTTCCGACCCCCGAAAGGATCAGGTGTTCATCGACTCGAAGAATTCCGAGTTGTTCTTGGTGTTGCGCAGCTTGTCGAGCAGGAAGTCGATCGCGTCCATGGTGCCCATCGGATTCAGGATGCGGCGCAGCACGTACATCTTCTTGAGCAGCTGCGGATCGGTGATGAGCTCTTCCTTGCGGGTGCCGGAGCGCGAGATATCGATCGCCGGGAAGGTGCGCTTGTCGGACACCTTGCGGTCGAGGATCAGCTCCGAATTGCCGGTGCCCTTGAACTCTTCGAAGATCACTTCGTCCATGCGCGAACCGGTGTCGACCAGCGCGGTGGCGATGATGGTCAGCGAGCCGCCCTCTTCGATATTGCGGGCCGCACCGAAGAAGCGCTTCGGACGCTGCAACGCGTTGGCATCGACGCCGCCGGTCAACACCTTGCCGGAGGATGGCACCACGGTGTTGTAGGCGCGGCCAAGCCGGGTAATCGAATCCAGCAGGATGACGACGTCACGGCCGTGCTCGACCAGACGTTTTGCTTTCTCGATCACCATCTCGGCGACCTGGACGTGGCGAACCGCGGGTTCGTCGAAGGTCGAGGAGACGACTTCGCCCTTCACCGAACGCTGCATGTCGGTGACTTCCTCCGGCCTTTCATCGATCAGGAGAACGAGGAGATAGCATTCCGGGTGATTGGCGGTGATCGAATGCGCGATGTTCTGCATCAGCACGGTCTTGCCGGTGCGCGGCGGTGCCACGATCAGCGCGCGCTGGCCCTTGCCGATCGGCGCCACGATGTCGATGACGCGCGCGGACAGGTCCTTGCGGGTCGGGTCTTCCAGCTCGAGGCGGAAGCGCTGGTCCGGAAACAGCGGGGTCAGATTGTCGAAATTGACCTTGTGCTTGGACTTTTCCGGATCCTCGAAATTGAGCGTGTTAACCTTCAGCAGCGCGAAATAACGTTCGCCTTCCTTCGGGCTGCGGATGTGGCCTTCAATAGTGTCGCCGGTACGCAGGCCGAAGCGGCGGATCTGCGACGGCGAGACATAGATATCGTCCGGGCCTGGCAGATAATTCGCATCCGGCGAGCGCAGAAAGCCGAAGCCGTCGGACAGCACCTCGACGACGCCCTCGCCGATGATGTCGGTTTCCTTGATCGCAAGCTGCTTGAGGCTTGCAAACATCAGCTCCTGCTTGCGCATGGTGCTGGCATTCTCGACCCCAAGCTCTTCCGCGAACGAGACAAGCTCGGCTGGCGTCTTGGCCTTGAGGTCCTGAAGTTTCATTTCCCGCATTGGGGTGGTCCTGTGGATAGTCGGGGAGGGGTCGGTGCGAGCTGGCCGGAAAAAGTGCGGACGCCGGAAGATCAGGAAAGTCCGCAGGTCTTCAGGAAGAATTCTAAAGCAAGGAAAGGTGCTGAAGAGGCTTCAAGCCTGATGTGGCGGCCGATTGAAGTGCAAAACCGGGACGAAACCACATCGCCTGCGTGGGGTGGGAAACATCAATATATAAAATCAACGGGCTTCGCGCAAGCAATTCGCACGGACTGCCATACCGCCCGAAATCAGAACGGTTTGACGATCACCAGAATCACGATGAGAATCATCAGGACCGTCGGTACCTCATTGATAATCCGGTAATATTTCTGGGACTTCGTATTCTTGTCATTACCGAAATCGCGTACCCGGGCGCTGAGCACGCCATGCACGCCGGACATCAGGATCACCAGCAGCAGCTTGCCGTGAAACCAGCCGGCCGAGAACCAGTGACCAGCCCAGGCGAGGTACAGTCCAACGATCCAGGTGACCGCCATCGCCGGATTGATGATCGCCTTGAGCAGCCGGCGTTCCATGGTCTTGAACGTCTCGGACTGCTTCGAGCCGATCTCGGCCTCACAGTGGTAAACAAACAGACGCGGCAGATACAGCATGCCGGCCATCCACGAGATGACGGCGATCACATGCAGTGCCTTGGCCCATTCGTACATTTTTTCGAAATCTCTTAACCAGTTGGTAACCTGAGTGGCATCAACTGTGGGGGAACATCTCGTCGGCAATCAGCGTTGCAGCGACGACGGATAAAGACCCGATCGAGGGCTTATCCGCAAGCGATCCTTTCCTAAAACAATCCTTATAGATTCTTAGGTTTGAGTCTAAGTAGCAGTGGATTAGGCCCGCGCAACGCCATCCCGTTTTGTCCCGGGCTTATGCACATCGCCGCGCAATTCATGCGGCTCCCGCTTGATCTTCAGAATCCTAGACGCTGCAGCCACTTGGCCCTGCCCGCGCGCGGTTTATCCCAAGACAAAGCCGGATAACCCCACTATCATTCTGACACCCGCCGAAATTTTTCCATTCATGAGGCCTGTGAAGAAGAATCCGAGTTATCCCGGACCCGCGGCGGCGGTGGTGGATTTGCCGGCAATGCTCCACAGCGATCCACAGGACATACATGGCCATGGTGCCCACCACCGGCAGTTATTTTCATCTCCATCTCGTTTCTGATTCGACCGGTGAGACGCTGATCACGGTGGCCCGTGCCGTCGCCGCGCAATATGCCAACGTCACGCCGGTCGAACATGTCTACCCCCTGGTACGCAGCCAGAAACAGCTCGACCGTGTGTTGACCGAGATCGAGGAAGCGCCGGGCATCGTGCTGTTTACCCTGTTGGAGAAAGATCTGGTCGGGCGGCTCGAAGCAAAATGCCAGGCCATCAACAGCCCAAGCCTGTCGATCATCGGGCCGGTGATGCAATTGTTCCAGGCCTATCTCGGCGCCTCCACCACCGGGCGCGTCGGCGCGCAGCACACGCTCAACGCGGAATATTTCAAGCGCATCGATGCGCTGAACTATTCGATGATGCATGATGACGGCCAGCACGTCGAAGGCCTCGAGGAGGCCGACGTGGTGCTGGTCGGGGTGTCGCGTACCTCGAAGACGCCGACCTCGATCTACCTCGCCAACCGCGGCGTACGCACCGCCAACGTGCCGCTGGTGCCGGGTATCCCGATTCCGCCACAGCTCGAAGGTTTGAAGAAGCCGCTGGTGGTATCGCTGCATGCGACCCCGGAGCGGCTGATCCAGATCCGGCAGAATCGCCTGCTCAGCCTCGGTGCCGATTCCGGCAATGAAGATTACATCGATCGCCAGTCGGTCACCGAAGAAGTCGCGTTCGCGCGAAAACTCAGCGCCAAATATGGCTGGGCACTGCTCGAGGTGACGCGCCGCTCGATTGAGGAAACCGCCGCTGCGATCATGAAGCTGCTGGCTGACCGGCAGCGTCAACGGCTTGCCGAATGACGATCTGGCGCGGCGAGACGCCGCTGATCCTGGCGTCACAGAGCGCGGCGCGCAAAATGCTGCTGACGAATGCCGGCATTCCGTTCGAGGCGATCCCGGCGGATATCGACGAGCGCGCGCTGCAGAAAAATTCCGGACTGTCAGCGGCCGGCGACATCGCGGCCTTGCTGGCGGAGCAGAAGGCCGCTTACGTCTCGCTGCGCCATCCCGGTCGCTATGTCGTTGGCGCCGATCAGACGCTGGCTTTGGGCACCAGGCTGTTCAGCAAACCCGCCGGCCGCACCGAGGCCGCTGACCAGCTCAGGGCGCTCGCCGGTCAGACCCATGTGCTGCATTCGGCGATCGCTGTCGCCTGCGACGGCGCCACCTTGTTTTCCCATGTCTCGGTCGCGCATATGACGATGCGCAAGCTGGACGATGCCGCGATCGACGCCTATCTCGACGCGGCCGGCGAAGCGGTGACGAGCAGTGTCGGCGCCTATCAGCTCGAAGGCCTTGGCGTGCATCTGTTCGAACTGATCGAGGGCGATCATTTCACCATTCTCGGCCTGCCGCTGTTGCCGCTGCTGAAATTCCTGCGCGGCGAGGCCATGGTCACGATCTGAGCGGACCGTTCCCCGGACGCGCTGCAGCGTGCAACGCTGCTGCGCGGATCCGGGGCCCCGGTTTCTTGCAACCGCGTTCTTCCCCATAACCGGGACCCCGGCTCTGCGAAGCGATACTCCGTATCGCATCGCGTCCGGGGAACGAGCGCTCCGAGATTTGAATGGACGAAACGGCATGCTTGTACTCGGACTCACCGGCTCGATCGGGATGGGCAAATCGACCACCGCGAAACTGTTCGCGGAGGCTGGCGTGCCGGTCTACGACGCCGACGCGACCGTGCATCTGATCTATGCCGGCGAGGCCGCGCCGCTGATCGAGGCGGCCTTTCCCGGTACGACGGCCGAGGGCAAGGTCGACCGCGAAAAACTCTCGGCGCAAGTGCTGCACGATCCCGCCGCGATGAAACGCTTGGAGCAGATCGTGCATCCGCTGCTCGGCAAATATCACAAGACATTTCTCGACGAGGCTGAACGCTCGGGCGCGCCGGTGGCGGTGGTCGACGTGCCGCTGCTTTATGAGACCGGTGGCGAGAAGCGCGTCGACGCCGTCGTCGTGGTGACGACCGATCCGGAGCAGCAGCGCCAGCGCATCCTGGCACGGGACAACATGACGCCGGAAAAGCTCGACGCCATTCTGGCGCGGCAGTTGCCGGATGCGGAAAAGCGCAAGCGGGCCGATTTCGTGGTGGATACTTCGCATGGGCTGGATCCGGTGCGCACGCGGATCGGTGAAATCCTGGCAGAGGCTGCTAGGATGCCGCGACGGCGACCCTGATTCTGACCCCCGGCTCACCAATATGCGCGAAATCGTTCTCGATACCGAAACCACCGGCCTCGATCCGCTGCGCGGCGATCGTCTGGTCGAGATCGGCTGCGTCGAGATTTTCAACCGCATGCCGACCGGGCAGGTCTATCACTGCCATATCAATCCGCAGCGCGACATGCCGCTGGAAGCCTTCAACGTCCACGGCCTGTCGGCCGAATTCCTGTCGACCAAGCCGCTGTTCCACGAGGTGGTCGATGCCTTCCTCGAATTCATCGGTGATTCGCCGCTGGTGATTCACAACGCCTCGTTCGACATCGGCTTCATCAATGCCGAGCTCGACCGCCTCAAGCGGCCGCCGATCCCGCGCGAGCGGCTGGTCGATACGTTGATGCTGGCGCGGCGCAAACATCCCGGCGTGTCGAACCGGCTCGACGATCTGTGCTCGCGCTATTCGATCGACAATTCGCGTCGCACCAAACATGGCGCCTTGCTGGATTCGGAATTGCTGGCCGAGGTCTATATCGACCTGATTGGCGCCCGGCAGTCGCAACTGATCCTGGCGGAGGAAGCCCCGGCGCAGCAGACCGGCGGCATCAACGACGCGCCGCGTCGCCAGCGCCCGGTGCCGCTATTGCCCCGGGTGACCGAGGCGGATCGCGTCGATCACCGCGCCTTCGTCGCCACTTTGGGCGACAAGCCGATCTGGAATGAGTTTTTGAACTGAGGGGTCATTCCGGGGCGCGAGCGGCGGTAGCCGCGAGCGAACCCGGAATCTCGAAATGTTGAGCCCTGAACACATCGAGGTTCCGGGTCTGCAGCATCCGGCTTCGCCGTCTGCCGCATCCCGGAACGACAAGTTTAATTCAGTTCGCCTTGCCGGCTTCAGCCTGCGCCTGCTTTTCCATGTTCGACCGGTACAGACCAACGAAATCCACCGGGTCGAGCATCAAAGGCGGGAAGCCGCCGTCGCGCACCGAGGTGGCGATGATCTCGCGGGCGAACGGGAACAGCAGCCGCGGGCATTCGATCATGATCAACGGGTGCAGGTTTTCCGGTGGCACATTGACGATGCGGAACACGCCGGCGTAAGCGAGCTCGAACGAGAACATCACCGAGCCGGCCGCGTCGGCCTTGCCCTCGATGGCCAGCACAACCTCGAATTCGCTGTCCGAAACATTATTGGCGGTGACGTTGATCTGGATGTTGATGTTGGGCTGCTGCGCCTGCGGCGCCAGCGAGGCCGGGGCGTTCGGGTTCTCGAACGACAGGTCCTTGGTGTACTGCGCCAGCACGTTGAGCTGGGGAGCGGGTGCCGCCTCGGGAGGGGTACCGTTGCCGTTGGTCATCGAAGTTCTCCTGGAGGCTGAAGCGAGACGATCGGCTCGGCGCGGGTGTCGCGCCACCGGCGAAAATCCGCAGGGTTGCGGCGAGTGGCTATCATAGCCCCGCGCGGTTCGACAAGGATGGCCCTGCCTGCAAACTCTCAAAAGTACCGCCCGCGCCGGGGCCGCGGCATAGAAGCCGGTCGTAATTGCCGGCAAAGCGCGGTAAACGACGAAGCACGCGGATTTTGCCGGCGTGGCCTGAGTTTCCCCTTCGCGTTAAAACACGGTAGAATTTATCCGGATCGATGGTGGTGAGTGCCGTGCGACGTGGCCGCTTTGCCGCAGCCGCCGCCCTCTCCTGCCATTGGCCCGGTCAGATTTCGTGCCTACATGAGGCAGGTCATTGGTTGAGGTGACCCTGCCATATCTGGACCGCTTTCGGGCGGGACATTACTTCCGCCGGGCGCTGCCCGGCGCCGATCAGAAAGCGATGCGACGTGGATATTTATACCATTATCTTCCTGGCGCTGGCGGTCTTCATCTTCCTGCGGCTGCGCAATGTCCTCGGCCAGCGCACCGGCGATGAGCGCCCGCCCTTTGAACGGGCGGCGCGCGATGCCATGCCGGCCGACGGCAATGTCGTGCCGATGCCGGGCGGAGCCGTCGATCAGGCCCCGCTGGCACCGACCGCCGACGTCGCCCCCGCCGAGCGCTGGAAGGGTCTGACCGAACCGGGCTCGCCGCTCGCCATCGGGCTCGATGCCATCGTCGCCCAGGATTCCTCGTTCGATCCGCGCCACTTCCTGACCGGCGCCAAGGGCGCCTACGAAATGATCGTGCTGGCCTTCGCCAATGGCGATCGCCGCGCGCTGAAGGATCTGTTGTCCTCGGAAGTGTTCGACAGCTTCGACGCGGTAATCAAGGATCGCGAGAAGAGCGAGCAGAAGACCGAAACCCGCTTCGTCTCGATCGACAAGGCCGAACTGACCGGCGCCGAGGTGCGTGATCGCGCGGCGCAGCTCACGGTTCGCTTCGTTTCGCAGATGATTTCGGTGACCCGCGACAAGGCGGGCACCATTGTCGATGGAAATGCCGAAAAGGTCAGCGATATTACCGATGTCTGGACATTCGCCCGCGACATCACCTCGCGCGATCCGAACTGGAAGCTGGTTGGCACCGGCAGCGTTCAGTAACGCAGCCGGTCTCGGCCGATGGGCGGCGGCCTGCGTGATCGCTGTCGCTGCCGCGGTGGCGCTGCCGGCGCCGCTCTGGGCGCGTACGCCGCATCACAGCGGTAATTTTCCGTTCGAAGTCGCTGGCGGGCAATATGAGCCGGTCGCCTGGACCGATATTTCCGGCTGGGCCGAGGACGACCATCTGCAGGCCTTCAACGCCTTTCGCGTCAGTTGCAAGCCGATTGCCGCGCAGCGCAAGCCGCCGACCGACGCCAAGGCGCTGGGCACCTCGCTGCGCGATCCCTGTCGCGTCGCCCGCGAGCAGCAATTGCCTGACGGCGCCGGGGCGCGACAATTCTTCGAGGCGCAATTCCTGCCGCTGCGAATCTCGCGGATCGGCGAGCCGGAAGGTTTTGTCACCGGCTATTACGAGCCGATCATCGACGGCTCGCGCACCAGAACCGATGTCTACACCGTGCCGGTCTATCGCCGTCCGTCCAATCTGTTCGTCCGCGGCCAGTCGCAGGCTTCGCCCAGCCTGCCGAATGGCGGCGACGTGTTCCGCAAGATCGGCCGCCGCAAACTGGTGCCCTATTATGATCGCGGCGAGATCGAGGATGGCGCCGTCGCCGGCCGCGGCCTCGAGATCGCGTGGCTGAAGAACCAGACCGATCTGCTGTTCACCCAGATCCAGGGTTCCGCCCGGATCCACCTCGAGGATGGCGGCATGGTGCGGATCAATTATGATTCGCATAACGGCTTTCGCTACACGCCGGTCGGCCGCGCGCTGATCGAGCGCAACATCATCCCGCGCGAGCAGATGTCGATGCAGCGGATCCGGCAGTGGATGGAAGAGAATCCCGACGGCGCCAACGAGCTGCGGCGCACCAATCGCTCTTATGTGTTCTTCCGCGAAGTGCAGCTTTCCGCCACCGATGAAGCGGTCGGCGCGCAGGGCGTGCCGTTGACGCCGGGCCGCTCGATCGCCGTCGACAAGGCGCTGCATGTCTATGGCACGCCGTTCTTCATCGAAGGCGAGCTGCCGATCGAGACCGAGATCTCGAAGACGCCGTTCCGCCGCCTGATGGTGGCGCAGGACACCGGCTCGGCGATCGTCGGCCCTGCCCGCGCCGACATCTATTTCGGCGCCGGCGCCGATGCCGGCCGGGTGTCGGGCCGCATCAAGCAAGCCGCGCGCTTCGTCATGCTGGTGCCGAAGAGCCTCGATCCGGTCGAGAAGGGCCGCGCCCTGCCGTTGCCGAATGCACGGCCGTCGGAGCGGATCGCCAGATTGTTTCCGCAAGCCTCGCCCGCGAAGGAACAGCTCAAAGACCGGAAGGACGTCGCCAAACCCGCGGAGCCGACCGCCACCGTCGTTACCCCCGCGACCCCGCCGGCCGTAGCCGTTACGGCACCGGTGGCCGCGGCCGTCGCCGCCCAGGCCGTGCCATTGCCGGAAGCGCGGCCGGCGATCAAGGCCAGCGCCAGGCCCGAGGCGAAACCGCATCGCCGCGAGCGCCGCCGCGTTCATCGCCGCGCGCCTCCGCAACCCTCGTTTCGCTTTTTCTGGCAATGAAGGGATCGCGTCGTCCACCGCAACTGCTTGACGCCGTCGTGCCGCGCCGCAAGCGCGGGCTGAGCGAGGAGGAGCGCGAGCTGTGGGACAGCGTGGCGAAACAGACCCGGCCGCTGCGCAAGAAGATCCGTGTGGCCAAGGCGCCGGTTCTGCTGCCGCCCGAAGCACCGGCCGTCCTTGCTAAACCCGCGAAGCCCGAACCTGTGGCACGTCCCGCCAAAATTAGTGCGGTGGTGCCGCGCCCTGCCCCGCCGCCTTTGGCGCCGCTCGGCCGACGCGAACGCTCACAATTGTCGCGCGGCAAGAAGGAAATCGACGCCCGGCTCGATCTGCATGGCATGACGCAGATCCGCGCCCACCGCGCGCTGGAAGCATTTTTGCACCACGCGCATCAGGACGGCTGCACTTTCGTGCTGGTGATCACCGGCAAGGGCCGCACCGTCGGCCCGGAATCCGAACGCGGCGTGCTGCGTCGCCTGGTGCCGGAATGGCTCGGCCTGCCGGAATTCCGCTCGCTGGTGGTCGGATATGAGGAAGCAAGTATCGGCCATGGCGGCGGCGGCGCGCTGTATGTGCGGATCAGACGGGCGCGGTAGCGGCGATGTCCGTTCCCCGGACGCGATGCAATACGAAGTATTGCGTCGCAGATCCGGGGCCCCGGTTTCTTCCGCAGTTACCGGGATTCCGGATCTGCGCGGTAGCGTTTCACGCCGCAGCGCGTCCGGGACACGAAAAAGCGTCCTACAAAATATACCGGCTCAGATCCGCGTTCCTGGCGAGGTCGCCGACATGCTTCTCCACATAGTCGGCGTCGATCCGGATCGTCTCGCCACTCTTGTCGGGGGCGGCGAACGAGACCTCATCGAGCACGCGCTCCATCACCGTCTGCAACCGCCGCGCGCCAATATTCTCCACCGAGGAGTTCACCGCCACCGCGACATCGGCCAGCGCGTCGATCGCGTCGTCGGAGAATTCCAGCGTCACGCCTTCGGTGGCCAGCAGCGCGACATATTGCTTGATCAGCGATGCCTCGGGCTCGGTGAGTATCCGCCGCATGTCGTCGCGCGACAGCGCGCTGAGTTCGACGCGGATCGGCAGCCGGCCCTGCAATTCGGGCAGCAGGTCCGATGGCTTGGCGATGTGAAACGCGCCCGATGCGATGAACAGGATGTGGTCAGTCTTCACCGCGCCGTGCTTGGTGGAGACGGTGGTGCCCTCGATCAGCGGCAGCAGATCGCGCTGCACGCCCTCGCGTGATACCTCGCCGCCGCTGCGGCCGTCGCGGACACAGATCTTGTCGATCTCGTCGAGGAACACGATGCCATTGTTCTCGACCACGCTGATCGCTTCCTGCGTGAGCTGGTCGGAGTCCAGCAGCTTGTCGGCCTCCTCGTTGATCAGCAGCTCATGCGAGGCCTCGACGGTGAGTCGGCGCGTCTTGGTGCGCTGCCCCATCTTGCCAAAGATGTCGCCGATATTGATGGCGCCCATCTGCGCGCCGGGCATGCCGGGAATCTCGAACATCGGCGAGCCGCCGGAGCCCTGGGTCTCGATCTCGATTTCCTTGTCGTTCAACTCGCCGGCGCGCAGTTTCTTGCGGAACGATTCCTTGGTCGCCGGGCTGGCATTGGCGCCGACCAGCGCATCGACCACGCGCTCCTCGGCTAGTTGCTGGGCGCGGGCCTGCACGTCCTTGCGCTTGCGTTCGCGCAACTGGACGATGCCGACCTCGACGAGGTCGCGGATGATCTGTTCGACATCGCGGCCGACATAGCCGACCTCGGTGAACTTGGTGGCCTCGACCTTGATGAACGGCGCGCCGGCGAGTTTGGCCAGCCGTCGTGCGATCTCGGTCTTGCCGACGCCGGTCGGTCCGATCATCAGGATGTTCTTCGGCAACACTTCTTCGCGCAGGTGGCCGGTGAGCTGCAGCCGCCGCCAGCGGTTGCGCAGCGCGATCGAGACCGCGCGCTTGGCGTCGTGCTGGCCGACGATGTAGCGGTCGAGTTCGCTGACGATTTCACGGGGAGAAAAGTCGGTCATGAGCTTCGCTTCTTCTTCCTTCTCCCCTTGTGGGAGAAGGTGGCGCGGCGCAGCCGCGTCGGATGAGGGGTAGTGTTAGGCAAGGAGTTTGTAGTCGCCCCTCACTTGTCCCGAACCGCTTCGCGGTTCGATCCACCCTCTCCCACAAGGGGAGAGGGAAGGAAGAGCGTTAGCTTTCCAGCGCTTCGATCGTCACATTGCGATTGGTGTAGACGCAAATATCCGCCGCGATATCGAGCGCGCGGCGCACGATGGTCTCGGCATCCTTGTCGGAATCCACCAGCGCGCGGGCCGCGGCCAGCGCGTAATTGCCGCCGGAGCCGATCGCCATCACCCCGGCCTCCGGCTCCAGCACGTCGCCGGTGCCGGTCAGCACCAAGGTGACGTCCTTGTCGGCGACGATCATCATCGCTTCCAGCCGGCGCAGATAGCGGTCGGTACGCCAGTCCTTGGCCAGTTCGACCGCGGCGCGGGTCAATTGTCCGGGATATTGCTCCAGCTTGGCTTCCAGCCGCTCGAACAGCGTGAAAGCGTCAGCGGTGGCGCCGGCGAAGCCACCGATCACGTCGCCCTTGCCGAGTTTCCGCACTTTCTTGGCGTTGGACTTGATCACGGTCTGGCCGATCGAGACCTGGCCGTCGCCGCCGATGACGACGCGGCCGCCCTTGCGGACGGTCAGAATCGTGGTGCCGTGCCAGACCGGGGACGATCCGTCATGGGAAGCCGAATAGGATGCGTTCATGGAAACCCTCTTGAGCGCCTGATCTAGGCACTGGTGCCAGCCGTTGCAAATGCGGCGAAAGCGCCAGATATCCGCTGTAGGGTGGGCAAAGGCGCCCTCGCGCCGTGCCCACGCATCCGCGGGGCTGCTTCGTGGGCACGCTTCGCTTTGCCCACCCTGCATCCCCCGTGGGGCACCGATATTCGCTCACCATAGGTCCTGAAACCGGCCCGCCGCGGTGGCGCCACCGTCATCACCCTGTTAAAAGAATGCGTTTTCAGCATCCGGAGAGTGCATTTCATGCGCAAGGCGACGATCAAGCGCAAGACCAAGGAAACCGATATCGAGGTCTCCGTGAATCTCGACGGCACCGGCCAGTCGAATTCCACGACCGGCATCGGCTTCTTCGACCATATGCTCGATCTGCTCGCCCGGCATTCCCGCATCGACATCACCGTCAAGGCGGTCGGCGACCTGCATGTCGACTACCACCACACCACCGAGGATGTCGGTATCGCGCTCGGCCAGGCGGTCAAGCAGGCGCTGGGCGACATGGCCGGCATCACCCGCTATGCCTCGGTCCACATGCCGATGGACGAGACCCTGACCCGGGTGGTGATCGATATTTCCGGCCGCGCGGTGCTGGTATTCAAGTCGGCGTTCCCGACCCACAAGATCGGCGAGTTCGACACCGAACTGGTGCGTGAATGGTTCAATGCCTTCGCCAGCAATGCGGGCGTGACTTTGCACGTCGAGACCCTATATGGCGAGAACAGCCATCACATCGCCGAATCCTGCTTCAAGGGCCTGGCGCGGGCGCTGCGCACGGCGGTCGCGATCGATCCGCGCAATGCCGGCGAAGTGCCCTCCAGCAAGGGCCAGCTCGGCGGCTGAAACAACGAGGCGTCGCCGAATTAGCCGTCATTGCGAGGAGCGAAGCGACGCGGCAATCCAGAATGCACCAAGCGCATAAGGGACTGGATTGCTTCGTCGCAAACGCTCCTCGCAATGACGGGGATGGAGCGGCGCTCCTTACAATGACGGCAAGATGAGTTACGGAGCGGATATGCCGGTCTACACAGTTCATGCGCCTCTCGCTGTCGGTCGCGAGTCGGTTCCTGCTACGGACCGCTTCGTGTTCGTGCGTGATGGCTTCCATTTCTGGGCGTTTGTCGCGGGTTTGATCTGGCTGATCTGGCACCGGCTGTGGCTGGCGCTGCTTGGCTATGTGGTGCTGTCGATCATCGGCGAAGTGACGCTGTCATTGCTGGGCGCTGGCGCCGGCATCCGCATCGCCGTGATGGGGCTGTTTGCGCTGCTGATGGGGTTTGAAGCCGCCACCTTGCGGCGCTGGACGCTGTCGCGCCGCAAATGGCACCAGATCGATGTCGTCGCCGCCGCCGATGAGGAAAGCGCCGAGCGGCGCTTCTTCGAGCGCTGGACCGCGCAGCGCAGCGCCGTCAACGACCTTTCGGCGACCGATCGCGGCGCACCGCCGCCGACCCGCCATTCTCCGGGCCAGCCGTTTTCGCGACCGCCATCCGGCGCGCGCGAGGAAATCATCGGGCTGTTCCCGCAACCGGGAGCCTCCAGGTGAGCGTTGCCATTATCGATTACGGCTCCGGCAATCTGCACTCGGCGGCGAAGGCCTTCGAGCGCGCCGCGCGCAGTATGGAAGTGCCGGAGAAGGTCGTCGTCACCCGCGACCCGGAAGTGGTGTTCCGCGCCGACCGCATCGTGCTGCCGGGCGTCGGTGCCTTCGCCGATTGCCGCAAGGGGCTGGATTCCCTCGACGGCATGGTCGAGGCGATGACCGAGGCGGTGCGCGACAAGGCGCGGCCGTTCTTCGGCATCTGCGTCGGCATGCAGTTGATGGCCACCCGCGGCAAGGAACACGTCACCACCGAGGGTCTCAACTGGATCCAGGGCGACGTCGAAAAGATCACGCCGCGCGAAGAGAACTTCAAGATCCCGCATATGGGCTGGAACACGCTGGAGATGGTGCGCGAGCATCCGGTGCTGGAACGGCTGCCGCTCGGCCCGAAGGGCCGTCATGCCTATTTCGTGCACTCCTATCAGCTCAACGCGGTGAACGAATCCGACGTGCTGGCCCGTGCCGAGTATGGCGGCCCGCTCACCGCGATCGTCGGTCGCGACACCATGATCGGTACCCAGTTTCACCCTGAAAAGAGCCAGCGGTTTGGTTTGGCTTTGATCTCCAACTTTCTGAAGTGGAAGCCGTGAGTTTGATATCAACATCGGCGGTCACAACCCTCTCCCCGCGAGCCCTTGCGAGCGGTGGGGAGGGTCGACGCCGCAGGCGTCGGGGTGGGGCGCGCCTGCTTTGCCGAGCAGCCCCCCACCCCCGACCCCTCCCCGCCAAGTGGGGGGAGGGGAGCTATAGCGCTCCTGGTTTCTGGACAGTTTTATCATGATCCTCTTCCCCGCCATCGACCTCAAAAACGGCCAGTGCGTTCGCCTCGAACAGGGCGACATGGCGCGCGCCACCGTGTTCAACCTCGATCCCGCCGCGCAGGCGCGCGACTTCGAGGCCCAGGGCTTCGAATATCTCCATGTCGTCGATCTCGACGGCGCCTTCGCCGGCAAGCCGGTCAATGCGCAGGCGGTGGAGTCGATGCTGGCCACGGTGAAAATGCCGGTACAGCTCGGCGGCGGCATTCGCGATCTCGCCACGGTTGAAGCCTGGCTCAGCAAGGGCATCACCCGCGTCATCATCGGCACCGCGGCGGTGCGAGATCCTGCGCTGGTCAAACAGGCCGCGAAGAAATTTCCCGGTCGGGTCGCCGTTGGTCTCGACGCCCGCGACGGCAAGGTCGCGGTCGAAGGCTGGGCCGAAACCTCGACCGTCACCGCGCTGGAGATCGCGCGGCGCTTCGAGGATGCCGGCGTCGCCGCCATCATCTTCACCGACATCGCGCGCGACGGCCTGCTCAAGGGCCTCAATCTCGATGCCACCATCGAACTGGCCGACGCCATCTCGATCCCGGTGATCGCCTCCGGCGGCTTTGCCTCGATCGACGATGTTACGGCGATGCTTCAGCCCCGCGCCAGCCGGCTGGCCGGCGCGATCTCCGGCCGCGCCCTGTATGACGGCCGGGTCGACCCGGCCGCGGCCCTGGCGCTGATCCGATCCGCCCGCGCGGCAGCATAGGAATCCACATGTTCACGATGCGCGTCATCCCCTGCCTCGACGTCAAGGACGGCCGGGTCGTCAAGGGCATCAACTTCGTCGATTTGCGCGACGCCGGTGATCCGGTCGAGGCCGCGGTGGCCTATGACGCCGCCGGCGCCGACGAGCTGTGCTTCCTCGATATCAACGCCACGCATGAAAACCGCGGCACGATGATGGACGTCGTCCGACGCACGGCGGAGGCCTGCTTCATGCCGCTGACCGTCGGCGGCGGGGTTCGCACCGTCGATGATATCCGCGCGTTGCTGCGCGCCGGCGCCGACAAGGTCTCGATCAATTCCGCCGCGGTCGCCAACCGCGAATTCGTGAAGGAGGCCGCGGAAAAATTCGGCGGCCAGTGCATCGTGGTGGCGATCGACGCCAAGCGGGTCGCCCGCGCCGGCGGCGGTTCGCGCTGGGAGATCTTTACCCATGGCGGGCGCAACTCGACCGGCATCGATGCCATCGAATTCGCCCAGGAAGTGGTCTCGCTCGGCGCCGGCGAAATCCTGCTGACCTCGATGGATCGCGACGGCACCCGGCAGGGCTTCGATATCCCGCTGACCCAGGCGGTCGCCGACAGCATCAACGTGCCGGTGATCGCGTCCGGCGGTGTCGGCAATCTCGACCACCTGGTCGACGGTATCAAGAACGGCCACGCCACCGCGGTGCTGGCGGCGTCGATTTTCCACTTCGGCGAATTTACCATTCGTGAGGCCAAGGATCACATGGTCCGCGCCGGTCTGCCGATGCGGCTCGACCCGTAGTCGAAACTCTGGCAGGACTCCCGCCAGTCCAGTTGAGAAAGCCGACATGGCCCGTTTTACGATCCACGACCTTGCCGCCACCATCGACGTCCGCGCGGCGTCGGGCGGCGAGTCGTCTTATACCCGAAAGCTGCTCGACAAGGGTACCGCGCACTGCGCCAAGAAGTTTGGCGAGGAAGCGGTCGAGACGGTGATCGCCGCGATCGAGAACGATCGCGATCACTTCATCAATGAAAGCGCCGACGTGCTGTTTCACCTCCTGGTGCTGCTGAAGTCGCGCGATGTCACGCTCGAGGAAGTCGAGACCGCGCTTGGTGCGCGGACCACGATGTCCGGGCTGCAAGAAAAAGCCGCGCGCCAGCACGACTGAAGACTTCGGTCATAACGGGGGACTGCTTCATGGATATGCGGGCAGAGCAGCAATACAATCCGTACCGTAATTTCTCCCGCGAGCAGTGGGCGGCCTTGCGCGACGATACGCCGATGACGCTCGAGGCCGGCGAGATCGCCGCGCTGCGCTCGATGTATGACCGCCTTGATCTCAAGGAAGTCGAGGAAATCTATCTGCCGCTATCGCGGCTGCTGTCGATCTACGTCACCGCGACGCAGCGGCTGTACTACGCGCAGCGCCACTTCCTCGGCATCGAAGATCGCAAGATGCCCTATATCATCGGCGTCGCCGGCTCGGTGGCGGTCGGCAAGTCGACCACCGCGCGGGTGCTGCAGGCGCTGCTGGCGCGCTGGTCGCCGCGCCCGAAGGTCGATCTCATTACCACCGACGGCTTCCTCTATCCCAACGCGGTGCTCGAGCGCGAAGGCATCATGCAGAAGAAGGGCTTTCCGGAAAGCTACGACCTGCCGACGCTGCTGGCCTTCCTCAGCGACATCAAGGCCGGTCGCAGCCCGGTGCGCGCGCCGCTCTATTCGCATCTGACCTATGATGTGATCCCGAACAAGTGGCAGGAGATCGACCAGCCCGACATCCTGATCGTCGAGGGTGTCAACGTACTGCAGACCGGCCGCCTGCCGCGCGACGGCCGGGCGGTCCCGGTGGTATCCGACTTCTTCGATTTTTCGGTGTTCATCGATGCCGACGAACCGGTGCTGCGCGAATGGTACGTGCATCGTTTCCTGGCGCTGCGCGACACCGCGTTCCACGACCCGCGCTCCTACTTCCACCGCTACGCGCCGCTGTCGGACGAGGAAGCCACCGCCACCGCGCTGGCGATCTGGGAGCGCACCAACCTCGCCAATCTCGAGGACAATATTTTGCCGACCCGGCCACGCGCGACGCTGATCCTGAAAAAGGGCGCCGATCATGTGGTGGAGAACGTCGCGCTGCGAAGGCTCTGACCTTTCCATCGTCATTGCGAGTTCGGCACCGGCCTTTGGCCGATCCTGAGATATGAAAGATAGGGTTCGTGTCCCGGACGCGGTGCGGCATTCTTATGCCGCTCCGCAGAGCCGGGACCGCATCAGGCGACCGCGTTTCTGGCGGTCCCGTCTCTGCGGCGCATGACGCCTCCTGCGGAGGCGCATTGCGCCGCGTCCGGGACAAGTGCCCTTTCTTCCTAGGAGCGAAGCGACGCGGCAATCCAGAAGCCACAAGCTCGGCAAGAACTGGATTGCTTCGTCGCCAAGGGGCTCCTCGCAATGACGGCGGCTAAGACGCGGATCAACTTGAAATCATCCCGTTCTAGCCGCTGCTGCCGGCAGGCGTCGAGACGGGCAGCACCTCGTGGGCGCCGAGGTCCGGCGAATCGTCTTTCCAGCGCACCGAGCCGAATGGCCGCTCCAGCATCCGCCGCACCCGGATCGGATCCGGGCCGAGATGAAACGCCACCGCCCGCTGATACAGCGCCCGCTCGGACTGCGTCGAGCGGTTGCGCTGACGCAGGAAGTCCAGCCAGGTCGGGCAGTGATAGCGTTCGGTCCACAATTCGGGATCGGCGATGTCGCGCGCAATCGACCAGCCATAGGCGCCGTTACGTTGGCGGCTGAGCTGCACATCCTGCATCAGGCCGTGGAAAGCGCGCGCGCTGTCCTGCTCGACGCGGTATTCGATTTCCACCACCAGCGGACCACTGCGCCCGGTGAGCGCCAGCCGCACTTCGGGATCCGCCAGCGTGTCGGCGGCGTCATCGCGCGTACCAATCGGCGGCATCGTCAGCCACAACCCCATCAGCGGCGAGGCGAACATCGCGGCGCCCGACGCCAGCAGCGCAAGCTCGACGCCGACGATATCGGTGAGGTGGCCCCAGCCCCAGCTGCCGATCGCGATGCCGCCGGAAATCGACGCCTGGAACGCGGCCAGCGAACGGCCGGCGACCCAGCGCGGCGCCGACAGTTGCACGCCGATATTGAACAGCGCCACCGCCAGCATCCACACCGATCCCGCGACCACCAGCGCCGCCGCCGTCAGCACCGGCTCGCGGCTGACCGCGACCACCGCGATGGCGACCCCCATGATCAGCGCGCAGGCGCGGATCGACGCCTCGCCGCTGAGATATTTGCGGACGTGGCCGATATTGAGCGCGCCGATCACCGCGCCCATGCCGAAGGCGCCGAGCATGATGCCGTAGGTCTGCGCGCCGCCATGCAGCAGGTCGCGCGCCACCAGCGGCATCAGCGCCGAGACCGAGCCGCCGCAGATGCCGGTGATCAGGGTGCGCGCCAGCACGATGCGGATCGATGGCGAATTGGCGATGTAACGCACGCCGGAGACGATCGCGCGGCTCAGCCGCTCCCGGGGCAGCCGCGAGGCCTCGGTCTTGCGGCGCCACAACAGCAGCACCACCAGCAGCGGGATATACAGCACGGCATTGGCCGCGAAGGCGGCCACGGCGCCGGCGGTCGCCACCACGATGCCGCCGATCGCCGGGCCGAAACTGCGCGCGATATTGTAGCTGATGCCGTTCAGCGCCACCGCCGAAGGCAGCACCTCCGGCGGCACCTGCTCGCCGACCGAGGATTGCCAGGCCGGACCGAACAGCGCCATGCCGCTGCCGATGATGAAACAGAACGCCAGCAACAGGTTCGGGGTCGCCGAGCCCGTCCAGTCCATCACCGTCAGCGCGGTGGCGCCGATCAGCGAAACCACCAGCGACGCCAGCGAGACCAGCCGGCGATCATACATGTCGGCGACCGCGCCGGCCGGCATCGCGATCAGCATGATCGGCAGCATCAGGGCGGTCTGCACCAGCGCGACCTTGTCGGCGGAGGCCGTCAGCTGCGTCATCGCCCAGGCCGCGCCAACGCTCTGGATCATCAGACCGAGATTGGACAGCAGGCTGGCCAGCCAGATCCGGCGGAACACCGGAAAGCCCAGCGGCGCCGCAATGCTGTCGGCGGCGATCCATGATCGTTTCGGCGCTGGCGTCATCATCCCCTGCCGTTTCTGGCGAAGCCCGCCGGCCTATCGTCATTCGCCGGTCATGTTGCTGTGATGCCTGTGAATCTCCCCGGCTGTCCAGTAGCGGTATAGCTGGCGGGGCCTGCGCGGCGCGGGTATCATCACAAAAACTGGTTTCAGGAGTTCTTATGGGCGTGTCACGACGGACGGTGTTGATGGGCGCGGCAGCGTTGCCCCTGGTGGCCAGCCTCGTCACCCGTGCCGCGGCGCAACCCGTTTCAGCATCGACCGCATCCGAGATTCCGCCGATCCTGTTTGTGCATGGCAATGGCGATCATGCGGCGCTCTGGATGACGCAGATCTGGCGGATGGAATCCAACGGCATTCCCCGTGACCGCCTGATGGCGATCAATTTCACCGATCCGCTGGCTCGCGGCGACGACGCCGTCGAGCAACCGAACCGCTCCTCCACCGAACAACAGCGCCGCGAACTCGGCGCCGCGATCGCCGAACTGAAACGCCGCACCGGCGCGCCGCGGGTCGCACTGGTCGCCAATTCGCGCGGCGGCTATTCGGTGCGCAACTACATCAAGAACGGCGGCGGCGCCGATGTCAGCCACGCGGTGCTGTGCGGCGTACCGAACCACGGCGTCTATGCCTGGGACGACGGACTTGGCGGCGAATTCAACGGCCGCGGGCCCTTCTTGCGCGGGCTGAATGACGGCGAAAGCGAAGTTGTCGATGGCACCGCTTTCCTGACCTTGCGCAGCGACGGCCATGACAAATACGCCCAGCCGGATGGCCGCTTCGCCGGCAAGCCGGGCACGCCGACCGGCATTACGTCGGATGGCCCGGCGCTGCGCGGCGCCAGCAACCTGGTACTCGGCACGCTGGACCACCGCGAGACCGGATTTCATCCGCGCGCGTTCCGCGAGATCTACAAATTCATCGCCGGGCGCGAGCCCGAGCGGACAACGCCGCGGCCCGAAGCCACGGTCGTGCTGAACGGGCTCGTCACCGCCACGCCCGGCGGCGTGCCGACCAACCGGCCGGTCGAAGGCGCCACCGTGGAAGTGTTTCGCGTGACGCCAGACAGCGGCGAGCGGATCGGTGCGGCGATCCATACGGCAAAAACCGCGGCCGATGGCCGCTGGGGGCCGGCGCAGGTCGAACCGACCTGGCCGCTGGAAATCGTTCTGAATTCGCCCGGCGCGCCAATCACGCATTTTTACCGGTCGCCGTTTCCGCGTTCCTCCGATGTCGTGCATCTGCGCGCGGCGCGCCCGCTGGGAGCCGCCGACGCCGGCGCCGGCGCGGTGCTGCTGATGTCGCGGCCGCGCGGCTATTTCGGGCTGCCGCGCGACATCGTGCTGTTCGACGGCCGGGAACCGACCGATGTGAAAGCCGGCGTGCCGACCGATTCGGTGACCACGCTTCGGCTGCCGTCCCCTGAAATCGGACGGCCCGTGGTGGCGCTGTTCAACCAGGAACGGATCGTGGCGCGCGGCTGGCCGGCCTCCGAAAATCGCATCACGGTGGCCGAGGTCACCGATTGACCGGAACGGCTGCGCCTTCATAGCGCCCGGTTTTGCGCCTGCTATGATGCCTCTTCCATCAGCCACGAGGCC
>NZ_JANXTC010000160.1:0-8545 GCF_025356345.1 Tardiphaga sp. | reverse complement strand
GTGCCGCTCACGTCCAGGTCGTAGAAGACGCCGTCGGCCCCGACGGTCTCGTCGATGAGGCCCCCGACTCGTTCGACCGCGCGGCGGCTGGCGTCGATCTGGATCTCTGGGGACAGGAACCGCTCCCCCGACCGGCCCATGACGCGGCTCACGCGGACGGCGATCGCGAACCGCGGCATGTCCGGAACCACCGCGAGACGACGCATGGCGGTCACGCTGACCTTCGAGGACCAGGCAGGACTGCGGGCGTTCGTCATCGAACGATTGAATCGCGCCCGGGCGATAAAGCGTTGAATCTTGTTCCGGACGCGGCGCGGCGACGTGCTCAGACCGCCTTCAAGGCGCCGGGATAATGCCGCTGCAGCACCGCTGTCGGCACCGCATAGGCCTCCTGCAGATCGACGCTCCAGTATTTCAGCTCGTCCAGTGGGATCCGCTCGCCGGTGATCGCGCAGCTGACAAAGGTGCCGGGCGACACCACGCGAAAATCGCCATCGAGATATTGCAGTTGCGCCTCGCCGCTGCCGGAGGGGCCGAATTTGTTCAGCACGGTCTGTTCCTTGTCGCTCCGGCGCAGCCGCCGGACAGCATTTGTTGGGGCGTTCCTAACACAAATAGGTCGGCACCGTCGCGGGTTAAAGGCTGGCCGTTAGAACAGCGTACCCTGATCGATCGGCTTGACGCGCTTCGCAGCGGTGGCGGTGGCGGTCGTCGCCGAGGCCCTGGCCGGGCGCGCCGTCGCCGGCGAGCGCTCCATATCCGCCGTCACGCCAACAAAGCCGTCGGCGAATTCGATGCTCAGGGCGGCGCCGGGGCCGATAGAAGCGGCAGCATGCAATGCCGCGCCATGTTGGTCGCGCACCAACGCGAAACCGCGCGCCAGAACGCCGCGATAGGATAGCGCGGCGAGCAATTGCCCGGACGCCAGCACGCGGGCCTGCTGGCGCTGCACCAGGGTCGACAGCGCGCGATGCGCGCGCTCTGACAAACGCTGGGTGCGCTCGCGATCCCGGGCAATGGCGTTACGCTGCGCCTGCGCATTGGCCAGCTTCGAGGCTTTCAGCCGCACTTCGAGCCCGGCGAAGCGGTCGCGGCGCTGCCGCAGAGCCGCGCGCGACGACAGCATCAGCCGCTCGCCCGACACCGTCAGCCGCTGCGTCGCCTGCGAGATCTGCGCCCGCAGCACCCGCAGCGTCAGGCTTGAACTGGCCTGCGCGAAGCGGCGGTGGTGCGAGTGGGTGTTGGCTTTCAGCGCGCGCGGCAGCGCGGCGCTGGCGCCGTCGAGCCGTTGTCGCGGGATCGCCAGCAACTCGCTGGCCGCGGGCAAAGCGCGCGTCGCGGCGCGCAGCTCGTTGCGGCGGGATTCCTGCGCGCGCTGCCAGCACAGCATCATGCGGCGTTCGTACGCCGAGATTTCCACGAATAGTTCGGCGCGCACCGGCACCGCCATTTCGGCGGCGGCGGTGGGCGTCGGCGCGCGTCTGTCGGCGGCGAAATCGATCAGCGTGATGTCGGTCTCGTGGCCGACCGCGGAGATCAGCGGGATCATGCTCTCGGCGGCGGCACGGACCACGATCTCTTCGTTGAACGACCATAAATCTTCCAGCGAACCGCCGCCGCGCGCGACGATCAACAGGTCCGGGCGCGGGATCTTGCCGCCTTCCGGCAGCGCGTTGAAGCCATGGATGGCGGCGGCGATCTGCTCGGCGGAGCCGTCGCCCTGCACCTTCACCGGCCACACCAGCACTCGGCGCGGAAAGCGGTCGGCGAGGCGGTGCAGGATGTCGCGAATGACCGCGCCGGTCGGCGAGGTGACGACGCCGATCACTTCCGGCAGCCACGGCAAAAGCTGTTTGCGCGATTCGTCGAACAGGCCCTCGGCACCGAGCTTGCGCTTGAGCACTTCCATCAGCGCCATCAGCGCGCCGACGCCAGCCGGCTCGATCGATTCGATCACGATCTGGTACTTTGACGAGCCTGGATAAGTGGTCAGCTTGCCGGTGGCGATGACCTCGAGGCCCTCCTGCGGCTTGAACCGCATCCGGCCGTGCGTGCCCTTCCAGATCACCGCCTCGATCTTGGCGCCCTCGTCCTTCAGCGCGAAATAGCAGTGGCCGGAGGAGTGGGCCCCGCGAAAACCGGAAATCTCGCCGCGCACCCGGACATGGCCATAGGCGTCCTCCACCGTCCGCTTCAGCGCCGAGGACAGCTCGGTGACGGTGAATTCGGCGGAATTGGACAGGGAGGCGGGCGTCTTGGGCATCGAATCTCGGCTCTCGGAGGTCACCGTAAAATAGGGATTTTTGACAGGAAACGCCAATCGGGACTTGCAGGTCAGATTACTCTGTAATACAGAGTTATCTGTAATTATGAATCCATGGGAGGGGCTGGTCATGTTCAGGACGATCATTTCATTCGGTTTTCGAATCATCCTCTGGGGCCTTGCCGCCGCGGGACTGGCAACGCTGCTGCTGGCGGGCCTGATTGCCACACCGCTGCGGCCGCTGCCGGAACTGGCGTCGATCTCGGAAGCCCGCAAATTTGTGGATTATTCCAACCTGCCGGCGCTGGAACGCTACGAGGGCAATGACGGGACCGCGCTCTTCTATCGTCATTACCGTCCGGCGCAGCCTGCTACCGACCGCGTCGCCATCGTCGTGCACGGCTCTTCCGGCTCCAGCGGCACGACGATCCACGCGCTGTCTGCTGCCCTGCTACAGCACGGCGTGCAGACCTATGCCGTCGACATTCGCGGCCACGGCTCCTCGGGCGCGCGGGGCGACATCGGCTATGTCGGCCAGCTCGAGGACGACCTCGCTCGTCTTGTCGCTGTCATCCGGCAGGACAACCCGACGGCGCCGCTGACGCTGATCGGCCACTCCTCCGGGGGCGGATTTGCGTTGCGGATTGCCGGCTCCCCGATCCAGAACCTGTTCGATCGCACCATCCTGCTGGCGCCCTATCTCGGCTACGACGCGCCGACGACCCGTCCTGACTCCGGTGGCTGGGCGCGTGCGGATATCCCACGCATCGTCGGATTGCTGGCCCTCAGCAAGCTTGGCATCACCTGCTGTGACCACCTGCCGGTGGTGGCCTTCGCGGTGCCGCCGAATTCCACCAGCCGGCTGGTGTCGAGTTATAGCGAAACACTGCGTAGCAATTTCGGTAGCCATGCCGACTTCCGCACTGATCTAGCCGCGGCCCGCAAGCCGATCACGGTGTTTTCGGGCAGCGCTGACGAGCTGATGGATGCCAGTAAATATGAATCGGCGCTGCGCGGCGTGTCGCCGTCCGTCAAGGTCCGGCTGCTGGACGGCATCAACCATATGGCTATCGTCGCAGATCCCCGCGCGGTGTCGGTGATCGCCGACGATGTGGTCAAATCCGAAGTGAGTTCACGATGAGCATCGATGCCAGGGAAGCCGCCGCCGCGCTGTCGGACATTGACGATATGGCGCAGCGCGTGCGGCAGTCGCAAATCTACCGGATCGCTGCCCAGATATTGATGCTGTGGGGACCGCTGACGGCGATCGGCTATATGGTGTCGTGGGGCTGGCCCCGTTACGCCGGCTACGGCTGGATCGCGATCGATCTGTCGGGCCTCGCCTGTTCGTTCGCCATCAGCGCACGCGGACGCGTCCGCAACGGGACACGCGTGTTCGACAACCGGGTGTTCGCAGCCCTGGCGCTGTTGTTCGGCTTCGGCCTGCTGTGGAGCGTCGGCATCGCGCATTTCACGCCGCGCCAGCTCGGTGCGTTCTGGCCGATCTATATCATGCTGGTCTACAGCATTGTCGGCCTGTGGGTCGGTTACGCCTTCGTCGCGATTGGCGTCGGCATCACCGCGCTGACGCTGCTCGGTTACTTTTTTGCCGGCGATTGGTTCGAACCGTGGATGGCGGTCGTCAACGGCGGCGGGCTCCTGCTCGGCGGCTTCTGGATGCGGCGGAACTGAGATGGCTGAACTCGACGATATCATCCACCAGCCGCTGCGGCTGCGCATCATGGCGGCGCTCACCGCGCTGCCGGATCTGCACGGCCTCGATTTCACCCGGCTGAAGAAACTCACCGGCGCGACCGACGGCAATCTTGGTGCCCATATCGAGACGCTGGCGAAGGCCGGCTATGTCGCGGTGGCGAAAGCCTTTGTCGGCAAGAAGCCGCAGACCATGGTGACCGTCACCGGCGCCGGGCGCGGGGCCTTTGCCCGCCATGTGGCGACGCTGCGCGAGATCATCGCGGCACAACCGACTGAATGATACCCGTGCACCACGACAGGAGACCGACATGCTGACTCTGGCAGGAATTCTCATCAACACGCCGCCCTGGGTGTTCGCGCTGCTGGCCTTGCTGATCTGGCTCGGCTGCCTGTCGCTGCGGCCGCGTTCACAGCCGTTGCGCCGCCTACTGATCGTGCCGGCAGTGTTCTTCCTGATGGGGGTGTCCCGGCTGCTGCTGGCAGGCAAATCGATCGAACTGCTAGCGGTCTGGCTCATCAGCGCAGCCCTGCTGGCGGCGCTGGCGCTCTATGCCGGTCCTCGCCACGTCACCATCGATCGCGACAGCGGTTACATCCGGCGCCCCGGCAGCGTGCTGCCGCTGGTCCGCAACATCGTCGTGTTCCTGCTGCAATACGCCGTCGCGGTGGTAACCGCGATGAAGCTGAACATCGGCATCGACGTGGCGATCGCCGGACAGGCGATTTCCGGGGCGTGTGCTGGCTACTTCCTCGGCTGGACCATCGCGCTGCTGCGCAGCTACCGGGCGGAAACCGCCGTCGCCGCGGCGGTCTGAGCCGATCTGCCTGTGTGCGGGTCCCGGCCCGTTGTTGCGGCGCCGGTCAGCCGGGGCTAAACCCTGCCTCTATCCGCATATCCGCACTGGCTGCATTCATGAACATTCTCCTTCTCGGTTCCGGCGGGCGTGAACACGCGCTGGCGTGGAAGATCGCCGCCTCACCGCTGCTGACCAAATTATGGTGCGCGCCGGGCAATGCCGGCATCGCCCAGGAAGCCGAATGCGTAGCGCTCGACGTCGCGGACCACGCGGCAGTCATCGCGTTCTGCCGTGAAAACGCGGTGGAGTTCGTCGTGGTCGGGCCGGAAACGCCGCTCGCGGCCGGCATCGTCGATGACCTCGCGGTTGCTGGCATCAAGGCTTTCGGGCCGAGCAAGGCCGCCGCCCGGCTGGAAGGCTCCAAGGGCTTTACCAAGGACCTCTGCCAGGCCAACAACATCCCCACCGCCGCCTATCAGCGCTTTACCGACGCGGACAAGGCCAAGGCCTATATCCGCGACCAGGGTGCGCCGATCGTGATCAAGGCGGATGGCCTCGCCGCCGGCAAGGGCGTTGTCGTCGCCGAGACGCTGACGGACGCGCTCGACGCCATCGACATGATGCTGTCCGGCGGCTTCGGTGAAGCCGGCGCGGAGGCCGTTGTCGAGGAATTCCTGGTCGGCGAGGAGGCCTCGTTCTTCGTGCTGTGCGACGGCGAGCACGCGCTGGCGCTGGCCACCGCGCAGGACCACAAGCGCGCCTATGACGGCGACAACGGCCCCAATACCGGCGGGATGGGCGCCTATTCGCCCGCGCCCGTGATGACCGACGCGATGTGCGCCCGAGCCATGGACGAGATCATCTATCCCACTTTGCGGGCGATGAGCGCGATGGGCGCGCCCTTCAAGGGCGTGCTGTTCGCCGGGCTGATGATCACCGAGGATGGCCCGAAGCTGATCGAATATAATTGCCGGTTCGGCGATCCGGAAACCCAGGTGCTGATGATCCGGCTGATGTCGGACCTGCTGCCGGCGCTGATCGCCTCCGCCGATGGGCAGCTCAAGAACTTCGACCTGCGCTGGTTTCCGGAACCGGCGCTGACAGTGGTGATGGCCGCCAAGGGCTATCCGGGCAATTACGACAAGGGCACCCGCATCGCCGGCCTCGATCGCGCCGCCAGGATCGAGGGCGTCGAGATTTTCCATGCCGGCACGGTGGCGTCCGGTGACTGGATTCTCGCCAATGGCGGTCGCGTGCTCAACGTCACCGCGTCGGGCAAGAGCGTCGGCGAGGCGCAGCGTCGCGCCTACGAGGCGATCGGGCTGATCAACTGGCCCGAGGGCTTTTGCCGCCGTGACATCGGCTGGCAGGCGGTCGCGCGCGAGCGCGGCAAGAAATAACAGACGATCTATCATAATCCTTGACGGAACCTTGTCCGCTACCGTTCATTGGTTGGACCGAGGTGCGTTCATGGCTCATTACTATTTCGACTTGAAAGATGGGGCCACACAGCGCGATCATGCCGGCGTCGAACTGCGCAGCGACGATGATGCGATCGCGCGCGCGCACGTGTTGGCCGACGAAATCGGTAACCAGGGCACGGTTCGTGACCACGCCTGCCACGTCTCCGTCATCAATGAGAACGGCCATGAGGTGACGCGGGTACCGGTCAGTTCCGAATTCCGCCCTCGATCAACGGCGGGCCTGAAAAAAATCTCGTAACAGCCTCGCCGAGGCGCCTTCGCCCATCGCGGAATAGACCTCCGGGGCGTGGTGGCAGGTGTTGGAAGCGAAGAACCGAACCCCTGAATCGACCGCGCCGCCTTTGGGGTCGGCGGCACCATAGTACAGCCGCCGGATCCGCGCGAACGAGATCGCGCCCGCGCACATGGTGCAGGGCTCCAGCGTGACGTAGAGGTCGCAGTCGATCAGCCTTTCGCGGCCAATCTTTTCCGCCGCCTGCCGGATCGCCAGGATTTCCGCATGCGCGGTTGGATCATGGTCGGTGATGGTGCGGTTTCCCGCCGCCGCGATCACGGCGCCGTTCAGCACGATCACCGCGCCGATCGGGACTTCGCCCGCTTTGGCGGCGTTTTCGGCCGCTGCGAGCGCCAGATCCATAAAAGAAGGTGCGGCCATGGCCCGTTTTCCAGATAAACGCGCCTTCGGACGCCCGACCGGTTTGCAACTTTGCTGATCGCGCTTTGCGGCGAACTCTGCTAGGGACAATGGATTCAGCAAGAGTGGACCCGTTCTGCGCGCGTTATCGCCCCGCGAACCCGTCCCGCCGCTCAACCGCCATTCCAAGCATCCGCAGTGAGACCATACATGCCCCGCGACAACGACAAAAACAACGGCCCCTCGCGTGGCCGACCCCCCGGCGGCAAGGGAGCCGGCAAGGGCCGCTCCGGCGCATCGCGCGGACCTGAAAAGAAATTCGCCAAGCGCGATGGCACCTACACGCCGAAGCCGCATGATGCCGGCGCCGGCGAGAAGAAGAGCTACGGCACCAAGCCGTATTCCGGTCCGGGCAAGCCCTATGCCGGCAAGCGCGACGGCGCACCGCCGCGCCGCGACGATGACCGCGCCCCGCGCCGTGACTACGGCGATGCGCCGCGTCCGGCACGCAGCTTCAGCGGTGACCGCCCGGATCGTGGCCCGCGCAAGGAATTTGGCGGCGACAAGCGGCCCTACACGCCGCGCGACGGCGGTGGCGAGAAGCGCCCTTATTCCCCGCGCGCTGGTGGTGACAAGCGGCCCTACCAGGCCCGTGATGGCGGTGGCGAAAAACGTCCTTATACGCCGCGCGAAGGCGGCGGTGAAAAGCGCCCCTATACGCCGCGTGAAGGTGGTGGCGAGAAGCGTCCCTACAGCCCGCGCGGCGATCGCCCGAATTTCAACCGCGACGACCGCGCGCCGCGTGGCGACCGCGCTGATGCACGGCCCGCGTCGCGTTTTGCCGACAAGAAATTTGGCGACAAGAAGCCCTACACGCCACGCGATGGCGGCGGCGAGAAGCGCCCCTACCAGTCCCGTGACGGCGGCGACAAGCGCCCCTATACGCCGCGCGGCGATGGTGACCGGCCGCGGCCCTCCGGTGATCGTCCCTACAGCGCGCGCCCGTCGCGCGATGGTGAGCGTCCGCGCTCCGATCGTCCGCAGGGGGATCGGCCCTACAGCGGCGGCGGCAAGTTCGGTGGCGACAAGAAGTTTTCCCGCGGCGCGCCGGATCGCGGCGGCCCGCGCAAGAGCTTTGCCGATCGTGGCGATCGTGGTTCCGATCGCGGCGAATCAAAGCCGTGGCAGAAGCGCGAAGAGGGCGCCGATCGCAATGCGCGCCCGGCGCGCGAGGGTGCGCGCCAGTACGAGCGGCCCAATTTCGAGCGCACGCAATTTGCGCGCGTGACCGAAGAACGCCCGCGCTTCGAGCGCGCGCGCGAGGAGCGACCCAAATTCGACCGGCCGCGCGAGCGTCCGAGCAGTGATTTCCACGAGCATCCGCGCAACAATGGCGGCGACGAGCGTCCGCGCCGCGAGAACGAGGATGATTCCCGGATCTTTGCGAAGCGTCCCGCTTTCGGCGGCCGCGGCGAGTACCGCGAGCGCAAGCCCGAGGAGCGCCGTCCGCCGCGCCCGCCGGCGCCGAAGAAGGATGGCGAGCGCGTCGCCAAGGTGGTGTCGCGCGCCGGCCTGTGTTCGCGCCGCGATGCCGAGGAATGGGTGACGCAGGGCCGCGTCGCCGTGAATGGCCGCGTCATCAATTCGCCGG
>NZ_JANXTC010000150.1:0-5851 GCF_025356345.1 Tardiphaga sp. | reverse complement strand
ACAAGCTGTCATCGTTCACCATCTGCGACGATTGGCCCGCTGTGATCCCAGTCACCAAACGCGAGATCGATGTGATCGAAACCTACATGGGTGACGTCCTCGACGCACTTCTTGCTCAATGCAAAACGTAACGCTGAAAATCGTGGCTGCGCGTTTTCAGATCGAAGATCGAATGAGATGAAGCCTCATTTGCCGTCAGTCAGGCCCTCGCAACCTCCATAGGCTGTAAGTTGCGTAGGTTGGTGTTGCTATTGTGCCGGGGTAGCGATCGAGTGCCGGTCGGGAGTATTTGTGATGGGTAAGACGTCTCGTATCCGGTTTGTTGAAGCCGAACCACTCGGCGCTGCACGTGCATGCGCTTACTTGCGCGTGTCCACGGGGCGGCAGGCCGAGAGCGATTTGTCCATTCCGGATCAGCGAAATCAAGTCGCCGCTTTTTGTGCAAACAAGGGCTGGTCGCTGTTAGCCGAATATGTCGAGCCGGGGGCGTCCGCAATGGACGACAGCCGCGCCCAGTTCCAGAGGATGATCGAACGCGCCACAGACGACGATCATCCCTTTGATGTCATCGTCGTACATTCCTACTCCCGCTTCTTCCGCGATGCCTTCGGGCTGGAGATGTATATTCGCCGCCTTGCCAAGGCCGGTGTGCGCCTCGTCTCGACCACTCAGGAGCTGGGCGACGATCCGGCACAGGTGATGATGCGGCAGGTAATCGCTCTGTTTGACGAATATCAGAGCCGTGAAAGCGCGAAACACGTTTTACGCGCAATGAAAGAAAATGCCCGTCAGGGCTTCTATAACGGATCACCAGTACCCCTTGGCTTTCGTGCTGAAGAGACGGAAAGGCGGGGGTCCAAAGTCAAAAAGAAATTGACGATTGATCCAGCCGAAGCAGAGACGGTGAATCTGATCTACCGGCTCTATCGGTTCGGCGATGGTCAATCGGGACCGCTGGGTATTAAACGAGTCGTAAGCTGGTTGAACGAGCGGGGCTATCGCACTCGTAAGGGAGCGCGCTTCGGTGTCGCCACGATCCATACGATCCTGACCAACAACGTCTACATCGGGCAGTGGGCTTTCAACAAACGCGAGGCGCGGACTCAGCGCGAGAAGCCCATCGATCAATGGATTATCGTCGAAGTTCCGGCAATCATCGAGCGGGCTGAATTCGACGCGGTGCAGGCCACGCTCAAGAAGAACAATCCGCGTGTGACCGCGCCGCGGATCGTCACTGGCCCGGTGTTGCTGACTGGACTTGCCACCTGCGCTTCGTGTGGTGGTGCCATGACGATGCGCACCGGAACCTCTCGTTCCGGCAAGGTCCACAAGTATTATTCCTGCTCGACTTGCTTCCGGAAGGGCAAGACCGCTTGCAAAGGCCGGTCTGTGCGCATGGACACTCTCGACAACCTTGTCGTGGAACACCTGTCAGAGCGTCTGTTCACGACTGAGCGTATGACCGCCATCCTGTCGGCAGCCTTTGCCCGTCGAGCTGAAAAAGCTGTCGAGATCGACCGTCGGGTAGGGTCTCTACAGCGAGAAGTTGTGGACGCAGCCGATAAGTTGAAGCGGCTCTATCGGATGGTCGAGGAGGGTATTGCTGAACTGGACGATATTTTGAGCGACCGAATCGCCAGCCTCAAGCTGGACCGGGAGCGAGCGCAGACCGCACTTGACCGGATTCAGGCTCAAGCAGCTCCTCCAGCCGAAATTTCCCTCGAAATTATTGCGCAATTTGGCCAAGCCATGCGCGACAAAATCGCCAATGGCGAGATTCCGTTCCGCAAATCTTACCTTCGCGCGGTCATCGACCGGATTGTCGTAGACGACCACAATATCCGGATTATCGGCGATAGCGCGACGCTGGAACAAGTTATCGCGGGGAAAAGCGTCACTGCGGCAGGTGTTCGCAGTTTTGAACGCAAGTGGTGCTCCCTAGCGGAATCGAACCGCTGTTTTCGCCGTGAGAGGGCAACGTCCTAACCGCTAGACGAAGGGAGCCTCGCGGCAAGCAATAGCCGCGAATGCGGCCGGCTGCAAGATGCCGCGGTGCGATAATTTGGCGGCCGATTCTCCAGCTTCTACAGCGACTTACGGCTCCTGGGCGAATTTCAGCGTCGCCACCGGCTTCAGGGTCTTGGCGTCATAGGTGCGGATTTCGGTGCTGCCGGCAATGTCGAGGGTCAGAATCACCCGGTCCGCGACCACCGCGGTGGAGAGGATCCTGGCACCTTTCGGCAGCGTCGCGGTCGACACCGCGGTGACAACGCTTCCCTCGCTGCGGAAAAGGCGGTAGCCGATCACGACGAGCAGCGCCCCGATGCCCAGAGCGGTGGTCAGGCCGGCAATCAGCATCATCCGCCTGACCTTGGCCATCATGGCCGCGGTCTGTTCAGGGTTCGGATCGGGCGCAACAGGTTCAGTCATGCAAAACTCTTCCATTCAGGACGCGTCCGCCACCAATGATGTCAGGCTGGACATTACGGTGCTGGGCGACGAGGGCTCCACCCGGCTCGACCGCGTGCTGGCGGTGCGCAGCCCGGCGCTGTCGCGGTCGCGGCTGAAAGCGCTGATTCTGGCCGGCCAGGTCACGATCGCCCGCAACGAAGCCGCCGCCCTGCCCGTTCGCGACCCCGCTTATCATGTCGCCGCCGGCGATACGATCACAATCGACGTGCCGCCGGCGATCGCCGCCGAGCCGGAAGGCGAGGATATCGCGCTCGATATCGTGTTCGAGGACGACGACATCATCGTCATCAACAAGCCGAAGGGCCTGGTCGTGCATCCCGCCGCCGGCCACGAGACCGGCACGCTGGTCAATGCGCTGATCGCGCATTGCGGCGCGACGCTGTCGGGGATCGGCGGCGTCCGACGGCCGGGCATCGTGCACCGGCTGGACAAGGACACCACCGGGCTGATGGTGGTCGCCAAGAACGACCATGCCCACCAGTCGCTGAGCGCGCAATTCGCCGACCACGGCCGCACCAATGAGATGCGCCGCGGCTATATGGCGTTCGCCTGGGGTGTGCCGAAACGCCAGGGCGGCACCGTCAACGCGCCGATCGACCGCCATCCCTATGCGCGTGAAAAGATGGCGGTGCGCGATACCGGCCGCGAGGCGGTGACGCATTGGGACGTCAAGCAGGAGTTCCTCGACCGCCACGGCAAGCCGGTGGCCAGCCTGCTGGCCTGCCAGCTCGAGACCGGCCGCACCCACCAGATCCGCGTGCATCTGGCGCATATCCAGCATCCGCTGATGGGCGATTCGGTCTATGGCCCGCATTTCAAGACCAAATCCAATGCGCTGGGCCCGCGGAGCCAGCGCGCGCTGGCCGATCTCGGCCGCCAGGCGCTGCATGCCTATATGCTGACCCTCGAACACCCTCGCACCGGCGAGATTCGCGAGTGGATTTCCGAGCTGCCGGCCGATCTGGAGCTGCTGCGGAGTCATCTGGCGGCGACGGAATGACGCGGATGCATGGAAAACTTCGTTGTATTCCAGCAGCTTGTATTATCCACACCGGAACGTGACAGGAAGTTCACTTCCAATACGCGTGTAGTACGGTGTATGTTGCACCTGCGTCGAATATCCGACGCGGAACTTCGCAGCCGGGACGGCTTTAACCAAGCGCTCGCTGCCTGGCCCGCCGCTATCGGGGGCCTGAACCACTGGAGGGCGCGAAAATGGCCCGTACAGCTACACTGCCGGTTCTCAACGGGGAATCCGGACTGTCTCGCTACCTGTCGGAAATCCGTAAATTTCCGATGCTGGAACCCCAGCAGGAATACATGTTTGCCAAACGCTGGCGCGAGCACGATGACCGCGACGCCGCGCATCATCTGGTGACCAGCCATCTGCGTCTCGTCGCCAAGATCGCCATGGGTTATCGCGGCTACGGCCTGCCGATTTCCGAGGTCGTCTCCGAAGGCAATGTCGGCCTGATGCAGGCGGTGAAACGGTTCGAGCCCGAGAAGGGCTTTCGCCTCGCCACCTACGCCATGTGGTGGATCAAGGCGTCGATTCAAGAGTACATCCTGCGCTCCTGGTCGCTTGTCAAAATGGGCACCACGGCGAACCAGAAGAAACTGTTCTTCAACCTGCGCAAGGCGAAGAGCAAGATCTCGGCGCTGGACGAAGGCGATATGCGCCCCGACCAGGTCAAGATCATCGCCAAGCGGCTCGGCGTGACCGAACAGGACGTCGTCGACATGAACCGCCGCCTCGGCGGCGACGCGTCGCTGAACGCGCCGATCCGTGACGACGGCGAAGCCGGCGAATGGCAGGATTGGCTGGTCGACCATGCGCCGACGCAGGAAGCGGTGCTGGCCGAGCATGAAGAACTCGATCATCGCCGCCAGGCGCTGACCGGCGCGATCGGCGTGCTCAACGCGCGGGAAAAGCGCATCTTCGAGGCGCGTCGCCTCGCCGATGACCCGATGACGCTGGAAGATCTCGCCACCGAGTTCGGCGTGTCGCGCGAGCGCGTTCGCCAGATCGAGGTCCGTGCCTTCGAGAAGGTGCAGACCGCGGTCAAGGGCACGATTGCCCGGCAGGAACAGGCGGCGATGGAAGCCGCCTACTGAGCGAGCCGACATCCATTGCAACGAAAGCCGGCGGCAACGCCGGCTTTTTTGTGCGCGGATCTTGACCTCTCCCCGCGCCGCGCGGCGAGAGGTGAAGGCCAGAACATGGCGGCTCACAGCGCTCATGTCGTGCCTCCCTTGTGCTTCCGGTCTTCGACGATGCCATAGCTGGCCAATTTCTGCCGCCTCAGCTCCTCGATCCGCCGCTCCCGCTCTTCACCCAGCGGTTTGCCCTCCGCCGCCGCCTTGGCGAGGCTGGCCTGGATCGCCTTGTGGAACTGGTACTTGAAGCGCGCCTCCTCGGTCGGCGTCAGCTCCCGGACCGGCCGCTCGCGGTCGAGGATGGCGTGACAGATCAGGCTCTTGTCGCTGCAACGGCGCCGACGCCGGCACTGCCGCACCGAACACAGTCGCCATCCTTCCGCCATGTCGCTGACCCGGCGATGAAAGCGTTCGGCTACTTCCTGCTCATATTGCTCACTTGCTTCCGACCACGCCCGTTGCTGCGGCGTCTGTACGAAGTGGTTACTTCCCATCGTCGTCTCCTTGGCTAGGGTTGCGGCACGGCTCTGCGCGCCCCGTGAAGACTTCACGGGGCCGTCCGGCCAGCGATGTTCATTTTCCCGGTGCCCCCAATGAGGGAGGCGGAGCGCCGAAAGGCGCCACTGTAGTTAGGACCGCCGCCTGGCCCTCGACACGTCGAGCACCAGAGCGGCGGCAACGCCTTTCGACGCCCCGCCGTGGCGATTTCTGTCCCCGGCGCCGTGCTTCGGGGACAGGCTAGCGGTCAGCGTGACCGCGGGTCCAGCCAGCTTCCGCCGGCCTTCCACCCGTCCCGTCCGGCCATCGAAGGCAGAGCCCCGTAGTGGGCTCGGACGGCTTGCCGAGGCCTCCCGAGTGCGCGGGACAACGTCTGCCCCACGCCCGCAGGCGCCACCTCCCGCCCCGCGCCAGTCGGCGTCCCGGTAACGCTCCCTCAAGTGGAGCGGGATGCAGAGGACTATAATCAACAAAGGAATATTGTCAAATATTTTTTGAAATTTTTTTGGCCGCGGGGCGCGCAATCGCGAAGCGCATTGCGCCGACCATTCCCATGATCGCTTGGGCGCGGCGGATGCCGCGACGCGCTGTCGGCACCTGTCCGACACGACGGAGCGGTTGTGTAAATCAGCGCCGAAGCGGGACCCTCTCGTAGATCCGCTTAAGCAACTGATTTTCTGGATGACAATTCGTTTGAGCAGGGGTCCCGATCGGCGCCGATCGG